>JAGAGD010000047.1 GCA_017627765.1 Prevotella sp.
AAAATTTTAAGTTATGTGCGAGGTTAGTTAATCAATTTTTTACCCAACTCGGCTCTGAAAATTGCAGGTTTTTCTCTCGGCAAAGGGTAGCTTTCTGAAACAGGTTTCAGATTGTTATAAGTTATGAGTTATAAGTTATAAGAACGGGAACTTTAACGTTAACTGTCAACTAAAACAACTATGAACTATGCATTACTAAAGACTATGCATTATGCACTATGAACTATGCACTGATATCACATTCCTTAATCCTTAATCTTTCATCCTTCATCATCCACGATGCCGTTTCATCGTGTAAACACACTCCTCAGTCACTTCGTGACAGCTCCCCTAACTTAGGGGAGCAATTTCTTTATTTGAGTATTTAATGTAACACAGATTTGTTCAACGGGAACGAGAACTTTAACCTTAGACTTAACTTTATAACCTTAACTTTATAACCTTAACTTTAGCTTTATTCCTTATTCTTTAATCCTGTACGATGCTTTCATCGTGTAAACACACTCCTCAGTCACTTCGTGACAGCTCCCCTAACTTAGGGGAGCAATTAATCTCACACTAATTTGTTTAATGAGAACGGGAACCTTAACGGGAACGAGAACGGGAACGAAAAAAGAGTTTTTGAAGAATACGCAAGTATTTGCGCGTCAACAAAAACTCTCCTGTCTATAGAAAACTAACTTTTGCGTTGGTTGTTATGGCAACAACACCATTTGTATTCAGGTCTTGCAAATGCTCAACTTGTTTGGTTTGAAGTGAGCCGAAAACCTTTAAGAATCAGAATTTATTCAGTTCAGATATATCAATTTTTGAGATGCCATCAGACTTTACGTCAGTACGGTCGGCAGTGCCCTTAACCTTGATGTTTGCAAATCCGTCGTTCTTTGCAATAAACTCTTCGCAATCGCAATCAATCTTGATGCTTCCACTTCCATCATTGTCTATCTGAAGTTTCTTTCCCTTGAAGTTTATGTCAGCCGAGCAGGCTCCGTCGCTGTTAAGAAGAAAAGACTCTGCTTCAACATTCTGAATGAGCGAGCCTGAACCGTCTATATTTACCTTAACAAACTTAGACTTTACATCGCAGTTGAGTTTTCCTGAACCATCTATACTGAACATGATATTATTGGCGGCTGTAAACCTGCCATTTATCTTTGCGCTGCCGTCAATTCCTACCTTTAAGTCTTCCTTTGAGCGGATGTCAGTGGCAAACGAAGAAGCACCGTCGCTTTCAAACTCGAAGTTCTTGCACTCTATGAGCTCGCCTTCCAGTTTCAGGCTTCCGTCGTTGTCTATCTTCATGTCGTCTGCCTTGAAAGAAGAGAATTTGAAAGTCAACGCTCCGTCATTGATAATAGTATTCAGAGAAGGTGCTGTAAGATAGAGCGTAATGGAGGTGTTGCCTCCAAAAAGACGAGTTCTTTTCCTACCCACATACAGTTTTCCGTCCACTACATTGACGACAAGATTATCGAAAGCCTTTTCGGTTCCCTCAAACCTCACTTCGTAGTTGTTTGCCTGTTTATAGACCACACCAATACCTAATTCAGATCTAAGTCCATTGAAGTCTTTTATGTCATAGGTGCGACTAATAATATTGCCCTTCTTCTCCTCGTTGCTAAACTCTAAACTCTCAACATCAGTTCCATTAGTCAGTCGTGAGCCGAGCCCTTCAACAGTGCAGGACTGGAGTGTAAACACAGCTGCAACCAAGGCAGCAAAAGATAATAATTGTTTTTTCATATATTATGATTGTTTTTTAGTTTTTCCTTTTAATTACAATAGTTACTTTCACGTTGTCGTATTTAAATGTCCTTACTCCACACTCAAGTCTGTAGATGCGCGACTGAGTGTCGGTGCACTGGCTTATGATCAAAGTCCTCCTGTCGCCGTTGCGGGTGTCTTCGTGCTTTCCTTTGCTTTTCTCAGCCTCGAAGGCACGAACTATCGGAGCTGCGCCGCTTCCGTCGATATTCAGAATCTTCACAACCTTGACGATGTTGCGTGTCTTAGGGTCGCGCTCAACTACTGACGTGAACTGCGAATCGCCGATGAGTGAGAGTTTCTCTACCACCCTGTCAATGCAATTCTGAGCCGAAGCAGAAACGCTGCAACACCAGACAAGCGTGATTGCCATTATGATTCTTCTTATAGTCATCATTCCTCCTATAGTTTTTTTATTTCGAGTCTTTGCATTTGCCGTTAGCCTCAAGCCGTGCTTCAAGATGCTCAGCCATAGCCAGAGCCTGCTCTATCTGAGGGCGAATCTCGTTGATGTTGTCATTACGCTCGCCGTCGACAATGACATAACTGCCCTCGTATATCTCAGAATACAGTTCAGACTGACTATTCAGGTAAGCATTGTAGCCTGCAAAGGTAAGAACGAAAAGAGCAGCAACCGACGCAACAGCCAACCATACTTGTCGCATCTTCTTTCGCGGAAAGTCTACAATCTGTGCAGTTCCATCACTCTCTGAAGTGTCGGCAGACTTGCTCTTTTCGTTACCTATTGCACTAAGTTTCGCCATTCCTACAAAGAAATCGCGCATGGGCAGCAGTTCCGCGTCAACATCTGCGTTGAGAAAGTAGTCGTAAATCAACTGTTCTTCGCTCAACGTGGTATTGCCGTCCATGTATCGGTCTGTAAGTTTCTTAACTTCATCAACCGACAAATTATTATAATTTTTTTTAATCATATCATTCTAAATTCAAATATTTTTTATGAGTGGTGACAACTTTAACCTTAACCTTAACTTTAACTTTAACCTTAACTTTAACTTTAACCTTAACTTTAACTTTAACCTTAACTTTAACGGGATTTCTTTCTGATGAACATCATTCGCAAAGTCTGTCGTGCCCTGCTGAGTTGCTTTCTCACAGTCACCTCGTTTGAGCCTGTCAGTTTGGCAATCTCACTCATCTCCATT
The DNA here is from genome assembly GCA_017627765.1 of Prevotella sp. Taxonomy (GTDB): domain Bacteria; phylum Bacteroidota; class Bacteroidia; order Bacteroidales; family Bacteroidaceae; genus Prevotella. The sequence goes on from JAGAGD010000047.1 coordinate 2,928, forward strand.
CCGTCAATGTGTCTGAGCCGCAAGATTATCTGTTGCTTTGGCGGCAGTTCCTCTATGAGCATCAGCATTTTGTCAACATACTCATTGGCAGAGTCAGCATCTTCAGCCGTTTCAGCATAATGGTGTTCGAGTTGATTCAGACTTTTCTTCATTCTCAACCTGCTGACGCATACATTCCTAAGAACAACCTTTGCAAGTCCGTCAATAGGGATTTTCAGTTCATCGTGCATGGTCCACATCTTAGCCAGCACATCCTGCACTGCATCTTCGGCTTCCTCCCATTGGCAGAGATAGCTCTTTGCAATGATGATAAGCGTTGGACGGAGTCTCAGAACCTCCCTGTTAAACTGCTCTTGTGTCATATTTACTTGCTGGCTCTCGGCAACTTTTCTGCAAGCGTGCAGTCTTTGTTTTGTCGCCTTTCTATTACTAATACGCAAAAGTAGTCTTTTTGTGACATCTTCAAGCCACTTTTTTCTGTTTTTTTGCAAAAAAACATCTTCTATATTGTAAGAAAACGATAAGAGGGAAGCACATTCTCAAATGATGTCTTCCCTCTTATCAATCGTTGTTTATGGTTTCTTTTTATTGTAATTATTCCTTTACAGTTCTCTTTCTCAATTTCTTTATGTGGTATATCACCATCGGAATGGTTAATGTGATTAAGCCTAATATTTCAAAAAAGAGTGACTGTTTGGCTGTTGATTGTATGAAATCATCTTCCAAGAGAGGAAGTTCTCTCATGTCTTCGACATACAAAACCTCCAGCAATAACCCAAAACTCCAAAATGCTATAATATCTATATATAGAAACTTATGGGATGTATAAACAAAAAATACGAAATATTAACATGCTTAGACTTTTAACAAACATGAGAGAATGCCCAGATGCAGACATTCTCTCACGTTATTATAAGAGTATTGGCGATGTAAATCATTCTGAAGTTTATAGTCCGATGGCAGCCAGCCAAGTGTCTATTCGTTCATCTGTCTTTTCTGGCTCATTTATCTCATCGAGTGCAAGTCCTACAAACTTTCCGTCAACGACACCCTCGCTGTCGTCGAACTTATAGCCATCGGTTGACACCTGACCAACGAGTTTTGCACCAGTATTCTTTACTGCACCATAGAGCGAAGCCAATGCTCCGCAGAAAGAGTCACCGTAGGACTCACAGTCGCCAACGCTAAATAATGCGACTGTCTTTCCAGAAAGGTCAAGACCGTTCAGAGTGCTGCAAGCATCATACCAGTCGTCTTGCAGTTCGCCTATTCCCCATGTTGAAGAGCCAAGCAGAAGGATGTCGTAGTTCATAACATTGTCAGCCGTAAGGTCGGCAGCGTTAATCACTTCAGCACCGTCAAGTTTAGCGGCTATCCTGTTAGCAATGTCCTCACATGTTCCTGTTGAGGACCCGTAATAAATTCCGATTTTTGCCATAATGTTAAGTTTTTAATGTTTATAATAAGTATGTTGGTTTCTTATATAGTGCATAGTTATGCTGGATGAATGATTAAGGAATAAAGATTAACGTTAAAGTTAAGGTTAAAGTTAAAGTTAAAGTTCCCGTTCCCGTTAAGGTTAACGTTCCCGTTCTCATAACCAGCACTGCAAAAATACGAACTTTACAGACTGCCTGCAATACCCATATTTAATGATTTTGATGTCTCTGCCTCTGCTATTTTCTTGGTATCATCATAGCAACTATCCCATTGCAACATCCATTACCATCATAAGCGTGAAACCTATGGCAAAGCCTATAGTGCTGAGATTGCTATGCTTACCGCCAGATGCTTCTGGGATGAGTTCCTCAACAACAACATAGAGCATGGCACCCGCAGCGAAGGCAAGCATATAAGGCAACACAGCCAGGACAAGAGAAGAAAGCAGCAGCATAGCCAATCCGCCTATCGGTTCGACTATTCCGCTCAGGCTGCCTATAATGAAAGAACGCATACGGCTGTTGCCCTCTGCCCTCATTGGCATGGAGATGATAGCACCTTCAGGCACATTCTGTATTGCTATGCCAAGTGATACAGCCAGCATGCTTGCAAATGTCATTCCTTCTACTCCATGCTCCGCTCCAGTAGACACAACTCCCACCGCCATGCCTTCGGGCAGATTGTGGATAGTCACAGCAAGAGCTATCATGGCAGTGCGCGACAGTTTCATTCGAGGACCTTCTTGCACATTGGTGCCAAGATGGAGATGAGGCGTGAGAACGTCGATTGAAAGAAGGAAAAGCACACCAACAAGCAGCCCCACTGCCGCTGGAACAACTCTGAAAAAGCCTTCAGACGTTTGCATATCCATAGCAGGAATAAGCAGCGACCACACTGAGGCAGCAACCATGACGCCTGAGGCAAAACCGAGTAATGACTTCTGGAGCAGCTCAGACATCTCGTCTTTCATGAAGAACACAAAAGCCGAACCAATCATTGTTCCAGCAAAAGGGATTAACAAGATAATAGAAATTTCAAACATATATGCATATTAAAATTATAGAACGGATGCAAAAATAATTATGATTGGGAAACTTGGCAATACCTATTTTTAATTATTTTCAAAACAGCAACAATTTGTGATAAGTATCAATGCCGCAAAGCTTTATGACGGGATTTAAGAAAAGGCAACGGCAATGGCAGGTCAACACAATGCTTGCGGCATGATAGAAAAAGTATTAAAAAATAAAGTTTTCAGTTCCTTTTCTTTGTTTTTTAGTTTCTAATATCGTAACTTTGCACCGTTTTACACCTTATTATAATAATAAAGATAACTGAACAAAATTTCTAAAGGTGACTCTGAAAGACAATGGATGAATCGAAATATAAATTGCTAAGCCACATAAAATATCCTTCTGACTTGCGCAAACTGAAAGTTGAACAACTGCCAAAGCTGTGCAAGGAACTGAGAAGGGACATAATAGAGGAACTGTCTGTCAATCCAGGACACTTGGCTTCAAGTCTTGGCGCTATAGAACTGACTGTAGCCTTGCATTATGTCTACAACACTCCCGACGACAGAATTGTATGGGATGTGGGACATCAGGCTTACGGACACAAGATACTGACAGGACGTGCAGACAATTTCTGCACCAACAGAAAACTGAACGGACTGCGCCCTTTCCCTTCGCCAGAAGAAAGCGAATACGACACTTTCACCTGCGGCCATGCGTCGAACAGCATATCTGCAGCACTCGGAATGTCGGTAGCTGCCGAGCTGCAATGCAAAGAGAAGACACAAAACACAGAGAAGAAGGAGAACGAGAAGGAAACCGAACAGGAGAAACGCCATGTAGTTGCTGTGATTGGCGACGGAGCAATGAGCGGCGGACTTGCCTTTGAAGGGCTCAACAATGTCTCTTCAACGCCAAACGACATTCTCATTATTCTCAACGACAACAACATGAGCATCGACAGGTCGGTGGGCGGAATGAAGCAATACCTTCTGTGTCTCAACACCAACGAGACCTACAACAACATAAGATTTCGTGTGTCGCAATGGATGAAACGACACGGAATGCTTGACGAGGCACGCAGAAAAGGACTCATACGACTTAACAATGCACTGAAGTCTGCCATAAGCCATCAGCAGAACATCTTTGAAGGAATGAATATCCGCTACTTCGGCCCATTCAACGGACATGATGTTGTTGAACTTGTAAGGCTGTTGCGCCAACTGAAACGCATGAGCGGACCTAAATTGTTGCACCTGCATACCGTGAAAGGCAAAGGATATAAACCAGCAGAACACGAGCAGACTGTTTGGCACGCACCAGGAAAGTTCGATGCCGAGACTGGTAAACGTCAGCAGACAAGTTCTGTGGGCAAGCCTCTGAAATATCAAGATGTCTTCGGACACACCATATTAGAACTGGCAAAATCTAATCCTCGAATAGTGGGAATAACTCCTGCCATGCCTACAGGCTGTTCGCTAAACATAATGATGGACGAAATGCCTGAGCGCACTTTCGATGTAGGAATAGCCGAAGGACATGCCGTAACGTTTAGCGCAGGACTTGCAAAAGAAGGTATGCAGCCTTTCTGCAACATATACAGTGCTTTCTCGCAGCGTGCCTACGACAACATAATCCACGATGCTGCCATCAGCCGATTGCCAGTAGTGATATGTCTTGACCGCGCAGGACTTGTTGGAGAGGATGGTCCTACTCATCATGGAGCCTTCGACCTTGCTTTCCTCAGACCTATTCCACATCTGACTATTGCTTCGCCAATGGATGAACACGAACTGCGCAGGCTTATGTTTACAGCCCAACTGCCCGACAAGGGTACTTTCGTCATAAGGTATCCTCGCGGATGTGGCGAACTTGTAGACTGGCGGTGTCCTCTCGAAAGAGTTGAAGTGGGAAAAGGAAGACGAATGCACGACGGCAGCGATGTGGCTATTTTGTCAATCGGTCCTATAGGAAACGAAGTTACTCACCTAATTGAAGAAGGCGTAGCTACAACAGACGGGAACCGACAAATATCTATAGCCCACTACGATATGCGCTTCCTCAAGCCTATTGATGAAGACATACTGAAAGAGGTTGCTTCGAGATTTGACAAAATAATTACGATAGAAGATGGTGTCAGAAATGGCGGACTTGGCTCTGCTGTGGTTGAATGGATGGCAGACCATGACTATGCTAAGCGCATAAAGCGACTCGGACTGCCCGACGAATTTGTTGAACACGGAACAGTTCCTGAGCTTCGACACATTGTAGGAATAGACAAGGACGGAATAAGAAAGGCAATACTTGAGTTAATTGAGAATTGACAATTACTTTCTCTCTCGAACTAAGGTTCTCTAACAATGACCTTTGGTTGACAATTGAGGATTACCTTGTCTAAAAGAAAAGAACAATCATAAAACACTATACATAGATGAAGATTATTATTGCTGGTGCATACGATATTGGAACTCATCTGGCTAAGTTGCTTTCCCGAAACAATCAGGACATTGTGCTGATTGATGAAGACGAGGAGCGTTTGGCTAATGTTAGTACCGACTATGACTTGATGACGATTAACGAATCGCCATCAAATATCAGGACTCTGAAAGATGCAGGTACGCACAAGGCTGACTTGTTTATTGCCGTAACTCCCGATGAGAATCTGAACATGAACAGTTGTATCATTGCTCATGCCCTCGGAGCAAAGCGAACCGTAGCACGCATTGACAATTATGAGCTAATAAGCCCTGAGCATCAGAATTTCTTCAAGAACTTAGGCATAGACTCTCTCATCTATCCAGAGATGCTTGCTGCTATCAACATAATCAACGGCATGAAGATGTCGTGGGTAAGACAACGCTGGGATATCATTGATGGCGCGCTCGTAATGCTTGGAATAAAACTGCACGAGACTTGCGAAATACTTGACAGACCTCTGAGAGAAGTCTGTGGACCTGAAGAACCTTATCACATTGTAGCCATTAAGCGCAAAGGCGAAACCATCATTCCTGGCGGTAACGACCAGTTGAAACAATATGACCTAGTCTACTTCATGACTACAAAGAATTTCATACCCTACATTCGTCGCATCGTAGGCAAGGAACACTATGTTGACGTGAAGAACGTAATGATAATGGGTGGTGGAAGAACTGCGGTAAGGGCAGTCAAGATGCTGCCTGAATACATGGAAGCAAAGATTATAGAGGTTGATGCACATCGCTGCGAATATCTTAATAATGTAGTTGACACCGACCATGTTATGGTGATTAACGGCGACGGCCGCGACCTTTCTCTTCTCGTTGAGGAGAGCATAAAGAACACACAAGCCTTTGTTGCCACAACAGGCAGCACAGAGACTAATATCCTTGCCTGCCTTGCTGCAAAGCGACTTGGAGTGAGAAAGACTGTGGCTATGGTGGAGAATCTTGACTATGTGAGCATGGCTGAGAGTTTAGACATTGGAACAATCGTAAACAAGAAAGCACTTGCTGCAAGCCATATCTACCAGATGATGCTTGATGCCGACGTTCAGAACATACGCTTCCTGATGAATGCCAATGCCGACGTTGTTGAGTTCGCAGCACAAGAGGGTTCTAAGGTTACCCGCAAGAAGGTGCACGAACTGAATCTTCCAAAGGGAGCAACAATAGGAGGACTTGTCCGTCATGGCGTAGGACATCTTGTTTCGGGAGGCACGCAGATTGAGACAGGCGACACGGTTGTTGTCTATTGCCATGAAGTAAACCTGAAGAAACTAGAAACCTTCTTCAGAAAATAACATATACACAATTAAGAAATGATTAACTTCCGACTGATATACAAGGTACTTGGACAGTTGCTTTTGCTTGAAGCCTCATTCATGATTCTATGTCTTATTATGGCTATCTACTACCAGCAAGACGACATTCTGGCATTTGCAATTTCCATAATGCTTACTATTATCAGCGCATATACTCTGAAATATCTTGGTCGCGATGCAGAAAACAGCATGGGACGTCGCGATGCTTATCTTGTAGTCACACTGGCTTGGACGGTGTTCAGTCTTTTTGGAACATTGCCATATATGATAGGTGGCTACATCAACAATCCAACAGATGCTTTTTTCGAATCAATGTCTGGTTTCACTACAACTGGTGCAACCATATTAGACGATGTTGAAGTGCTACCACACGGCATTCTCTTCTGGCGGTCTTTGTCGCAATGGATTGGCGGTTTGGGAATTGTGTTCTTCACTATTGCCATCCTTCCAGGGCTTGTTGGAGGAAATGTAAGGGTATTTGCAGCCGAAGCTACTGGTCCGCTGAGGGCAAGAATGCACCCACGACTAAGCACTACAGCCAAATGGATATGGAGCATATACATTCTTCTGACAGCATTATGCTTCGGTGCTTTTTGGGCAGGAGGCATGAGTCTTTTCGACAGCATCAACTATTCAATGACGACAACTGCTACAGGCGGATTCTCACCTCACAACGACAGTGTTGTCTACTTCCACTCATCAATTCTTGAATACACAAGCATTCTATTCCAGTTTCTTAGCGGCATAAACTTCACTGTGCTGTATCTTGCAATTTTCAAGTTTAAGTTCCGTCAGTTAACCAAGAGCTCTGAACTGAAATTCTACATTACGATAGTACTGGTTTGTACCGCTATAATAATGTATCTGCTTATTACCCGCAACGGCTACGACATTGAGCACGCATTGAGAAGTTCGCTATTCCAGGTTGTATCATTCATAACCACTACAGGGCTTTTCAGCGACGATGCAGGAAAATGGCCACATCTAACTTGGGTAATCTTAGGATTTCTTATGTTTTGCGGAGCCTGTGCAGGTTCTACGAGTGGTGGCTTCAAGTGCGCACGAGGCGTAATGATACTAAAGGTTGTGCGCAATGAGTTTAAGCGAATACTCCACCCCAAGGCAGTGCTGCCTGTAAAGATTAACGGTCAGAGCATACCTCAGTCTTCAATTCTGACAATGATGGCATTCTTTGCTATCTTCATCCTTGCAGGACTCTGCACAGCCACAATCATGATTGCTTTCGGAATAGACAACACCAATGCCATAACCATATCGCTAAGCTGCATGAGCAACGTCGGTCCATCACTCGGAACAGAAATTGGTCCTGTAATGTCGTGGAGCACACTGCCAATGAGTGTCAAGTGGCTTTGTTCGCTATTGATGCTCATGGGCCGTCTTGAGATTTTCAGCGTGATAGTGCTTTTCACTCCGTCATTCTGGAAAGACAATTAATTTAATTGACAAATGACAATTGATAATTACTTTCCCTCTCGAACTAATGTTCTCGAACAGTGATCTTCGGTTGAGAATTGAAAATTATCAAGAACTAAAAAACTTATAAACCCATAAAACCACAACCATGAAAATGAACCTAACCGCAAGAAGATTAACAGCCATTGCCGTTATCATCTTTTCGTTCATCAATATAAACTCGCAAACACAACAGAAACGTTTGCCTTCTACACAATTTGCTGACAAACACATCTTCTGCCAGTCTGGTGACAACTATACTGAAGTAAGCTACCACATTGAGATGCCTAACGACAGCGAATGGCAACCTATAGTACTGAAAAAAGTTTTCGACAATGCAGCAAGCAATCTCGAACAGAGCATAGAACGATTTGTAAGCAACTATGGCACACCTGTTGAGACCTTGCCTTATACCCACAAGAACCATACTCCCGTAGAGGCTGTTACTTGCACAATAGAAGACTATACTGGCGACTTCATCACCTTCTTTATATATAAGGAACATATACCTTCTACCATTTCTATGAAGCCGACAACGCAAGAGACTTCTTTTGTCACTCTCGACCTAAACCGAAACTGCCTGCTCACCAAGAGCAATGTATTCGACATGAAGAAATGCAAAGGAGCAAAGGCTATGCAAGAACTGCGCAGCCGCTTCACTGTTAACGACCAGTTTGCTGCAGCATTCAATTCTTTCGACGTAGCTAAGTTTGAGGGGAGCCTTGCTATTACCGATGGGCACTTCCTTACACTTATGTTTACCGACAAAGAAGACAACAGCAAGTCGTATAATGCAACGGCTAATATCTACGACATTTTCAACTTCCTCTCGGCTGACATGAAGCGCTATCATCCAGAAAATGGGACAGCTCCAGAAGCAAAGAAACAAAAGAACAGCGAGAACAGCACAAGCAATGCTACTCCACAAACTTCGGGAGAACGCATAACGGAAGTACCCGACAAGATGCCTGAGTTTGGCGGAAACATCAACCAGTGGCTGTCGATTAACCTGCGCTATCCCGACATTGATGAGCAACTCAATGTAGAAGGAAAATGCGTGGTGCAGTTTGTCGTGGAAGTAGACGGCAGCATCAGCAATGTAAACATTGTAAAACACGTATCGCCTACCATTGACAGAGAATCGGCTCGCGTGGTGATGAATATGCCTCGATGGATTCCAGGAACAGTTGACGGCAAACCTACCCGATGCAGATTTGTTCTGCCTATCAACTTCAAACTGCAAGAACAAGTACAAGAATAACGAAAAGAAAGGAGAAAGACTATGCAACCATTAACATTCGAACCTCTGCTTAAGTCTACGATATGGGGTGGAGAAAAAATAATTCCATTTAAGAACCTGAATATAGAACAGCCACAAGTCGGCGAAAGTTGGGAGATTTCGGGAGTTGAAAACAACGAAACCGTTGTTGCTTCTGGTGATTACAAAGGACAAACTCTCAACGAAGTGCTGAGCAAAGAGAAAGAAAGACTTGTAGGAACAGATAACTATAAACGTTTCGGCAATGAGTTTCCACTGCTCATAAAGTTTATTGATGCATGCCAAGACCTTTCAATTCAGGTCCACCCTACCGACGAGATTGCACACCGTCAGGGCAAAAGTCGCGGAAAAACTGAGATGTGGTACATAATGAAAAGCGACAAAGGCGCACATCTGCGCAGCGGACTTAAAAAGAAAATTACGCCAGAAGAATACAAAGCTATGGTGGAGAATGATACCATCTGCGATGCCATTGCCGACTATGAGGTAAGCGAGGGCGACTGTTTCTTCCTGCCTGCTGGCCGCATACACTCAATAGGCACAGGCTGTTTCCTTGCAGAGATTCAGCAGACAAGCGACGTTACCTACCGTATCTACGACTTCAAACGCCGCGACAAAGACGGGAACCTGCGCGAACTGCATACAGAACTGGCTGCTGAATCTATTGACTACAGCGTAGAGAACGACTATCAGACTCATTATGTTCCAAAGAAAAACGAAGGAGTGGGACTGGTCAGCTGCCCTTATTTCTCAACAGCCGTCTACGACTTGACAGAACCAATGACGCTCGACTATAGCGAACTTGACTCTTTCGTGATTCTTATAGGACTTGAAGGCGAAGCCGTTCTAACCGACGATGAGGGCAACAAGACAAGGCTATGTGGTGGTCAGACAGTCCTCTTCCCTGCAACTACCAAGACTATACAAATAGACGGCACAATAAAAATGCTTGAAACCTATGTGTAGTTGCATGCAAAGCGGAGCATGGAAACATAATTGTTTCAGATAAAGATATTTCATTTTAGCATAAAGAAGGCAGATGAAGCCCACCAATACTGGTTTACCTTCATCTGCCTTCTTTATTTTTATTTACAAAGCACTGTCAGCCAATTACAGTAATAAACATACCGCAACTATGCGGAGTTTCAGACTAATGCTTCTTATTCTTCTTATAATACTGCACTCCCCTCTTTACGTTTTCCTTTACAGCTTTAGATGAGAAGGTGGCACCAGTCACTCCGTCTATCTTTGCTTTAGCCGCCTTGTTCACAGGCATGTCAACCCACTTGACGAGCAGGTTCTTCTTTACCTTAGCAAAATATTTAGGAGTTTCATTGTTTGGCAGAGCTTCAACCTTAACAATCTTATTGTTCTCAATATAGATTTTAAGAGGAGTCTGTCCGTTATATCCCTCCACATCGCGAGCTAGCGATGTGGTATTTATTATGGTCGTCTTGCCCTCGCGTGTCATTACATTGCCCGCAGGCATCATAGACATCATAGCTAATACAGCTACTGAGGCTAATAATTTTTTCTTTATCATAGTTTATATTGTTGTATTTTGTTTTGGTTCATAAACGAATCGAACACCTTGCCATACATTATTATATCTTACAGTTCCAAAGATGCAGGCATTTTGTATTTCAAAAAGTTCAGGAAAAAATCCAAATGGCTTGCCTTTTGCATAGAAGATTTCAGCAGCTCGACTAAACTTTATACTTTTTCCGCTTTGATTAGTATATGAGTTAAGTCCTCTAATGCCGTATTATTATACTCTAAAACATTATCTGCTGAAATTTACACGAGTTTGCCAATCCATTCATCACGCTCGCCTGGAAGCATATCGATTACAGGAATCTCAACCATTGTGTAGCAACCTGGCTGCAAACGCATCGACGCACGTGCAACATTTACGAGAACCTGACCCGTAAGTGCAGGATTGTTTATGCTCATGTTGAATTCAAGCCGTTGGTTCTGAGTCTGACCGCTCACACCTTTGCGTACGAGATTAACTCCATGCCCCATGTCGCGGACATTGTCAACAGAGTCAACCGCATATACATGAGTTTCGTCGTTAGCAAAATATGGGTCTGCCTTGATTAGTGCCGTAACCTCTTCCAGTTTTGCACCGTCTTCCAGCTCTACATAAACCATTCGGCGATGTATGCCCTCACCCAGTGGTATTGTAACAGAGAGTGCATTCTTCACGCCCTCCTTAGAGCGCACGCAGACAGAGTGTCCCATAGACATACCAGGTCCGAAATTTGTATAACTCAATCCTTTAGGAGCAAGGCTCTCCATGAGTGTGCGCACAACAGAGTCGCTTCCTGGATCCCATCCCGCAGCTATAACGCTCACACGACCATTCTCCTTGCATATAGGCATGAGATTCTTGCGGTATTCGGGAATAGAAGTGTGAATGTCAAAAGAGTCTACAGTATTTATTCCGAGAGGCAGAATCATGCGGGCATATTCCTCGCAAGAACGTGTAGGAGTAGAAAGTATTGCAACATCCACATCTTTCAGTTCTTTAATGTCCTTGACAACCTCGTATGGAGTCAGTTCGAGAGGTTTATCCTTTGCTCCGTTTCGGCGCACTATCCCCGCAATTTCAAAATCGGGAGCTGCCTCAAGAGCTTGAATAGCATATCGTCCTATATTGCCGTAACCAACTACGGCTGCTCTGATTTTCTTCATAATCTACAATTTTATTTTTACATTTTCAGTCAGCAAATAGTGGTAAACACACTTACATTGTGCCACTTATTTCAAGATGCAAAATTACAACTTTCTTGAATAAAAGCAACCATTTTAATAGAAAATCATTATTTTTTATGACAATATTAAACAAATTATGTCAGACTTCTACTTAGTAAATAGTAGAACATAGAACAAAAACAACATGAAAACTTATTTTTTCAAGTCCCATTTTTTTGATTATCAATTAATTTCCGTAACTTTGTAACGGAGTAGAAGCAGTATTGCAGCTGCGCTATACTCTAAACTGTTTATAACCCAAATGAACTGACAATTATGCAGAAATATGCTGACTATATCCAACAAATAGAAATTGACTCGCTCTGGTCGGGCCGCCGTCATATAAAGTGGGACCTCGACAAGAAGGTTAACATTCTGAGTGGTGTCAACGGAGAGGGCAAGAGTACTATTCTAAATAAAGTAGTGAAAAGTCTCTCTCAGGGCGGCGAGTTCCCGTCGCACATGTTAAAGGGCGTACATCTGAAGGTTGTACCCGAAGATGCAAAGTGGATCAGATACGACGTGATTCGCTCGTTTGATCGTCCGCTTATGAATATTGATGTTGTTGCAAAGATGGACATCAGTCTTGCCACAGAACTTGACTGGCAACTCTTCCAACTTCAGCGCAAATATCTCGACTATCAAGTCAACATCGGCAACCGCATAATAGACGTATTGCGGAAAGGAGGTCCTGATGCAGCAAAAGAAGCTCAGCTCATAAGCGAACCCAAGAACCGATTCCACGACATTATTGACGAACTGTTTGCAAACACTGGCAAAAAGATAATAAGAACCGAAAACGAGATAAGATTTTCACAGATAGGCGAGACGCTCGTTCCTTATCAGCTATCAAGTGGCGAAAAGCAGATATTGGCAATATTGCTGACTGTTTTGATTCAAGACAACAAGCACTTCGTTCTCTTCATGGATGAGCCTGAAGTGAGCCTGCACATAGAATGGCAAAAGCAGTTAATCGACCTGATTCTCGAACTGAATCCAAATGTCCAGATAATACTCACCACCCACTCGCCTGCCCTTATCATGAGCGGATGGGCTGACATGGTGACTGAGGTTTCAGACATTACCGACAGAATTGACAACTGATAATCTTACTGAAAATCTATGTTTCATAGAGACTCTACATTTAGCGGAGTCTCTTGATATATTCGACTTTCTATAGAACAAAATAAAAGAAGGAAAAAAGATGCCAAGAAGACTACAAGACAATCTCTCATCAGCATATTTCGAGGCTGCCAACAAACTGACAACCAAGCAGGGCAGAAAGCGGATTGTGGCATACGTTGAGAGCTACGACGACGTATTTTTCTGGCGAAACATATTAGGATGTTTCGAAACCGACAAGATATATTTTGAGGTTATGCTGCCCTCACGACAGAAACTATCAAGAGGAAAGAAATCTGCCATGATGGCAGCGCTCAACCATAAAGTGGGAAAGGAAATGATAGCCTGCGTAGATGCCGACTACGACTATCTGCTGCAAGGTTCTACAGAGATGTCGCGAGACATACTGCGCAATCCTTACATCATACATACATACGCCTATGCCATTGAGAACTATCAGTGCTATGCTCCTTCGCTGCACGATGTCTGCGTAATGGTTACTCTCAACGACAAAAAGATTTTCGACTTCGAAGCCTTCATAACAGACTATTCCAAGATTATTTTCCCTCTTTTTGTCTGGAACATCTGGTATTATCGCAAAGGCGGTTTCAACGAGTTTACCATTTCCGATTTCAACACAATCATAACCACTGGACATATCAACTACGAAGATACTAACAGGGTTTTGGGAAAGTTGCGGCATAAAGTAAGCGTGAAAATACGCCAGCTGATAGAAAAGAATCCCAACGCAAAGGAAAGTTATCTTGCCCTTAAAAACGAGTTGAAACGGCTGGGAGTAACTCCAGAGACAACCTATCTCTTCATTCAGGGCCATCACTTATTCAACTCCGTAATAGTTCCACTGATGACACGCATATGCGACCTGCTGCACCGTGAGCGCGAAAACGAGATAAGCCGCTCTGCCATTCACTCTACGCAGAAGAACAATGAGCTGAAAGCCTACAACCACAGTACGTCTGACGTTATCACAATGCTTCGCAGAAACACATCGTTCAAGGATTCGCAGCCTTACAAGATGCTGCAAAATGACATAAGAAGACTGATAAACGGAAAGGAAAAACAAAACGAAGATTCTCTGAACTGAGCTGGAATAACAAAATGCTCTGCGAAAAATAAAAGCAAAAAAGCATTTGAGTCCTTTTTTATTTGGCAGTTTCCTTTCATAATATTAACTTTGCAAAGATAAACAGTTATATTCAGAATAAGACATGAATAATCAGATAAACGACAATCAGACTTGGGCAGAAAACATTATAATCATAGACGCTGACTATGCCGACAGTGTTGCCTTCGACCTTATTGTCAATTTTGAACGAATGCTCGAAAGGCGCATACCACAAGCCGACATTGCTCTATGGCTCGACTGTCTGGCACTCGACGGAGGTATACGCGAAGGAGAAAACGAAGTGCAGGTGATTCTAATACACGAGAAGAGCACCAAAAGCCTGAAGAACTTTGTTCCGTCGTCTATAGATAAAGAACTGGACAAGAAGGCATTCAAAGACCATCTTGGCGAATTTATCATAAATGAAATACCAACCGAAAGCGTTGCGCCCAAAGAACAATTGTTCTGCGACGTCATACAGACCATGAGCAACCTTGCTGAGGTTAAACGCATAATTGCCGTTCCCGACATGGCTTACTACGACTCCGTCAGAACTGCCTTGCGCAATATTGACGAAGAAAAACGCATAACGCTGCTGGCTATGCAGCCTATGCCTGGAGGCAATTTCCGTCAGGAGATACTCGGATATTCACTAATGCAGGCTCTCGGAATACATGCCGACGAACTGAAATAACATCTGAAGATTTACAATTAAATCATAAAAAGACCTACATGGCAAAAATATATCGATTAGAGCGCGATCGCCTCGACAACATAGAGCAGCGACATTCAGAGCAGAAGTCGGATATCTTTACCGACTACTGGTTTAAGCAGAAGAAAGAATCAATAAATAAAAACATCATAGAAGAACGACGCAAAATGAATAGAGTACTAATGATTGGCGCAGGAGGTGTCGCCACTGTTGCAGCATTTAAGATAGCACAGAATGCTGACGTGTTTTCTGAGTTTATGATAGCAAGCCGCCGCAAGGAGAAATGCGACGACATTGTAAAAGCAATACATGCCAAAGGCTACACTATGGACATAAAGACCGCACAGGTTGATGCTGACGAAGTGGACCAGCTGAAAACCCTCTTCAGCGACTATCAGCCAGACTTGGTCATAAACCTTGCTCTCCCTTATCAGGACCTCACAATCATGGAGGCTTGTCTGGCTTGCGGATGCAACTATCTTGACACCGCAAACTATGAGCCTAAGGATGAAGCCCACTTTGAATATTCATGGCAGTGGGCTTATAAGAAACGCTTTGAAGATGCAGGTCTCACTGCTATTCTTGGTTGCGGATTCGATCCAGGCGTGTCTGGCATTTACACAGCATACGCTGCAAAGCACCACTTCGACGAGATGACTCACTTAGATATTGTCGACTGCAATGCCGGAGACCACCACAAAGCTTTTGCAACTAACTTCAATCCAGAGATTAACATCCGTGAGATAACTCAAAAAGGTCTCTACTACAAGGATGGAGAATGGATTGAAACAGAACCTCTTGAGATTCATCAGCCTATCACCTACCCTAACATTGGCCCGCGCGAAAGCTACTTAATGCACCACGAGGAACTGGAATCACTCGTAAAGAACTATCCAACTATCCGACAAGCTCGCTTCTGGATGACATTCGGAGAGCAATATCTGAAATACCTTGACGTTATTCAGAACATCGGCATGAGCTGCATTGACGAGATAACCTACGAGGCTCCACTGGCTGACGACCCTACAAAGACTGCACGCGTAAAGATTGTTCCACTGCAATTCCTCAAAGCCGTATTGCCTAATCCTCAAGACTTAGGCGAGAACTACGAAGGCGAGACTTCTATCGGTTGCCGCATTCGAGGACTGAAAGACGGAAAGGAACGTACATACTACGTTTATAACAACTGCTCTCATCAGGCTGCCTACAAAGAGACTGGCATGCAGGGAGTGAGCTATACAACAGGTGTTCCGGCAATGATTGGAGCCATGATGTTCTTGAAAGGACTATGGAAAAAGCCTGGAGTATGGAACGTGGAAGACTTCGACCCAGACCCATTCATGGAGCAACTCAACATTCAAGGTCTGCCTTGGCATGAAGTGTTCGACGAAGAAAACGAAATAAAAGACTAACAAACAATAATGATTAAAGCGGGAAAAGGCAGGCTTAGACTTAGTTCCTATTTCGCTTTAATCCTAAAAACCTTTAACAAAGAAACAGTAATTATGGCAAAAAAAGAAAATGAGAATATGAACGGAACCGAACAGGAAGCACGCCTGAAAGCCTTACAAGCGGCAATGAGCAAAATAGAGAAAGACTTCGGCAAAGGCTCAATCATGAAACTTGGCGACGAACATATTGAGAATGTTGACGTTATCCCAACTGGCAGCATCGGCCTCAACGCTGCATTAGGCGTTGGAGGCTATCCTAAAGGCCGTATCATTGAGATTTACGGACCTGAGTCTTCAGGTAAAACCACATTGGCTATACACGCAATTGCAGAGGCACAGAAACAAGGCGGCATCGCTGCTTTCATTGATGCAGAACACGCTTTCGACCGCTTCTATGCAGAAAAACTCGGCGTTGACGTTGACAACCTTTGGATTTCACAACCCGACAATGGCGAACAAGCACTTGAGATAGCCGACCAGCTCATCCGTTCTTCAGCCATCGACATCATCGTAATCGACTCTGTCGCTGCCCTAACTCCTAAGAAAGAGATTGAAGGCGACATGGGCGACTCTGCTGTCGGTCTGCACGCACGACTTATGAGTCAGGCTCTGCGCAAACTTACTGCAACAATCAGCAAGACTAAAACGACCTGCATCTTCATCAACCAGATGCGTGAGAAGATTGGTGTAATGTTCGGTAATCCTGAGACAACAACTGGAGGAAATGCTCTGAAGTTCTATGCTTCTGTCAGAATAGACATACGCAAGTCTACACAAATAAAGGATGGCGACAACGTACTTGGCAACCTTACTAAGGTTAAGGTTGTAAAGAACAAGGTTGCTCCCCCATTCCGCAAGTGCGAGTTCGACATCATGTTTGGCGAAGGAATATCAAAGATAGGCGAAATAATCGACCTCGGTGTTGAGTATGGCATCATCCAGAAGAGCGGTTCATGGTTCTCTTATCAAGGCTCAAAACTGGCTCAAGGCCGCGATGCAACAAAAGACCTTCTGCGCGACAACCCCGAACTATGCGAAGAACTTGAGACTCAAATCATGGAAGCACTCAAGAACGATAAACAATAAACCATAAAACGATAAGCATATAAACAAAAACAACCGCCAATCCTGTGAGATTGGCGGTTGTTTTTTTGCTTTTTATAAGATACAAAGTACTGGGAAAGGAAAGACTATCCACCCCATCAGCACTCCCTCAGTCTTCTATTTCAGAAGATTGAGGGTTTCTTCTACTTCGTCTTCTAAGCGCTGCATGACGGTAGCGACAGGGAGGATTTCCTTAATGGCTGAAGCAATCTGACCAATCTCTACTTCGCCGTTTTCTTGGTCGTCTTCGAAGATGCCGCGACGGGCAGAACCTGGAGGAACCAACTTGAGCAGTTCGTCTTTGTCGGCACCTTTCTTTTCTGCCTCATCAATACGGTTGAAGAGTTCGTTTTTAACCAGACGGGTTGGCGAGAGCAACTTCAGGGTGAGCATTGTGTCGCCTTCTTCGAGCGTTGAACAGCGTTTCTTGAATGCGTCTGACGCACTGCTCTCCTCCGTAAGGGCAAACAGTGTTCCTATCTGCACGCCCTCTGCACCGAGAGCCATTGCTGCTACGATAGCTTGTCCTGAAGCGATGCCGCCTGCTGCGATGAGTGGAAGTGATGTAGCCTTGCGCACTTGCGGCACAAGCACCATTGTCGTAGTCTCCTCGCGACCGTTGTGTCCGCCAGCCTCGAAGCCTTCGCACACAACTGCATCGACGCCTGCATCCTCACACTTGCGGGCAAACTTTGAGCTGCTTACCACATGAGCTACCTTAATGCCATGCTCATGCAGCATTGCAGTATATTTCTTTGGACTTCCAGCCGATGTGAAAACAATCTTAACACCTTCTTCAACAACTATCTTTACGAGTTCGTCGATGGCAGGATTCATCAAAGGCAGGTTTACGCCCCAAGGCTTGTCTGTTGCCTGCTTCATCTTGCTGATGTGTTCGCGGAACAACTCTGGAGGCAACGAACCAGCACCGAGCAGTCCGAGTCCGCCAGCATTACTAACTGCGGCAGCAAGACGCCATCCGCTTATCCACACCATACCACCCTGAACGATGGGCTTCTCTATTCCGAAAAGTTCGGTTATTCTGTTTTTCTTCATCAGTTTGTCGTTTTTTTAGTTTATATGTCTTAAGTTCTTGAGTTTATAATCTGCAAACTCTTACAGTCTTATTTCAGCAGGTCGGGACGAAGTTTCTTTGTCCGTTCAAGAGCCTGTTCCATTTCCCATGCCTTTATCTTTGCCTCGTTTCCGCTAAGCAATATGTCGGGAACACGCCAGCCTTTATAATCAGCGGGACGGGTGTAGATGGGAGCCGAGAGCAAATCGTCCTGAAAACAATCGGAAAGAGCACTCTGCTCGTCGCCTATCACTCCTGGAACAACCCTTACGATGGCATCTGCCATTACCGCAGCAGCCAGCTCGCCACCCGTAAGCACATAGTCGCCAATGGAAATCTCACGCGTAATGAGATGTTCACGAATGCGGTGGTCAATACCCTTATAGTGGCCGCAGAGTATTATGAGGTTTCCCTTCATTGAGAGTTCATTAGCCACATGCTGATTAAACTGCTCGCCGTCGGGCGAAGTAAAGATAACCTCATCATATTCTCTTTCAGCCTTCAGAGCAGAAATGCAGCGGTCGATGGGTTCGCACTGCATCACCATTCCAGCAAAGCCGCCATAAGGATAGTCGTCAACACGACGCCACTTGTCGAGGGTATAGTCACGCAGGTTGTGCAGATGAATCTCTGCCAACCCCTTCTTCTGCGCCCGTGCCAATATAGACTCGTTGACAAATCCTTCCAGCATTTCGGGCAAAACTGTTATAATATCAATTCGCATAATCGTTGCAAATATAGCGAATTTTCGCCGATTATCCAACCTTTTGCTTGCAAAATGCCTATTTCTTGCTATGTTTGGGAGAAGGAGTCATGACGTTTTAGCCATGAATCGGATTTATTGATAAAAGTTATTCTTCTTCTATAATGGAAACTTACATTCTGAAAGCACTCTTCCGCTTCCTGCCTTTGCCGAGCGAAAAACTTGCAATTTTCGGAGCGCAGTTGGGTAAAAAATTGATTAACAAACCCCTCTGATAACTTAAAAATTTACGACCAAGCAAAAAGAAGCTGCAAAATATGCGAGTATTTGGCAACTTCTCGCTGTTTTTAGTAAATTACTCAATATCAAGACATTATAGCTTTCATCGCAAAACTCATAACTGTTAAAAAAGTCAAAGGGCATCTTTCGCAGTGCGAAAGGGCACCTTTGGCACTGCAATATGCCACATATCGCACTGCGATATGCCACGTTTGACATCGCGAAAGGACACCTTTCACTTTTTCGTTCCTTATGTTCGTTTACATTGTTTAAGCCGATTGATTAACAATTAAACGCTTTTTAGCATTTCGCATCGTGCCAAGTGGGAAAACGGCTCCAAATCTTTTTCTAGAATGAAAGTTTTGGTTGACAAAAAAATCGGCTGTTTTTCGTCAAAAAAACAAGCCGATTTTGAAAGTTACAATTTGTAAGTAAGGTGAACATTAATCATTATTCTTTCACCCTTAATCCAGAATAGCACATAGTTGCTACGCTTTATTCTATGACTATCTTATTGGTAACAACCCTGCCGTCGGCATAATGCTTGCGAACAATGTTGACACCCTTCTGAAGTCTTTCGAGCTTCATGCCGTTGAGAGTGAATATTTCCACACTTTCTGCAGTGCCGTTTCCGTCAGCGGTTGCATTGCTGATGCCATTATAGTCGGAACCATCGTTCCAGATAAGGACATCGTCAATCATGTAGAACACACCTGTTGTTCCATGATGGAAACCGATGCGCACTGTCTTGCCAGCAAGGTCTGTGAGTTCGAGTTTCTTGTTTTCCCACTTCATTCCGCGCTGTGGACGCCACATGAACAAGTCGGATGTCTCTTCACTCAGCACGTCATAGGCAGACATATCTTCGCCCATGCCTGCAATAACCTGAGTTGTTGTCTCATAGTTAGAGAAAGCATAGAAGTCGAGATATGTACGACCAGTTGCTGGAATTGTGATTTCTGGAGTGAGCAGATAGTGGTCTGGCTGCCAAGAGTGGCCGTAGTCGTCGCTCACATAAGAAGCAGCCGAAACGTTGTCGTGGTATGCAAAGTTGTAAGGAGTAATCATGTCGTAGAAGAAATACTCGTTAGTAGGAACAAATGCCATGCCATCGCCATCGGCATCTACATTCATCCAGTCCTTATATCCTGTTTCGAAGCCTTCAGTGACGAGCACCTCAGCCTCGCCATAGATTGGCATTTCGCCTTCTTCAGTAACCAAGTCGGTTGACAGTCCATGACAAGCCACATCGAAGTCGCCTGCTGTTGTGTGGATGGTTACGGTGCCTTCATATTCATCAACATCCATAGGATAGAACACGAGTGTTACAGGCAGAGTCTCAACTGTAGCAGCCTCTTCTTCAGGAACAATGCCAAAGAACTCGTCGGTTCCGTCGATGCCAGTAACGCGGAGCGGATTCTGACCGAGATTTTGCAATACAACAGTAGCATAACTCTTGCGCAGTTCGGTAGTCTCAGAGAAGTCTACGCTATTGGCATTGATAACTGCATTGTCAGGAAGATTAGCCTCAGTGTGCAGGGCAAGGTTGCTAAGCGTCAGTCGGTCGCTGCCAGTAGGTGTTGCATTCATCTTCTGATAGAGGAAGCGAACAACGTGATGACCTTCAGAGAAGCGCAGCACTGACTCGTCGAACAGAGAAGAACTTGCGTTGCTTTCGCCTGCAAAGTCTTTCATGTTGGCACCATCAATGGTAATAATGGTTCCGTCTTTCAGAGTCTCACCGCCAAGCCAGTCCCATTCTTTCTCGGCAGAACTGTTGTGACCTGTCCAAGAAAGGGTTGCTGTTGCACCAGCGATAACGTCAAATTCAGCCTCAAGCCATGACTCCATCTTGCCGTTTGGTGTCTTACCCGATGTAGAGTTGTAGGCAGTATTGCCATCAACCACGAATGGATTGTTGTAGTCGGTATTGAAAGTGAAATGTCCTTCGCTGACAATCTGCTGATAGTCGTAAGGCAGTTGTTCGAGTATTGCTGTGGCATGAACGGTAAATTCGCCAGCAGTTGTATTAACCTTGATGTCGGCTTCGTGCTTGCCAAGTCCTTCGCCAGTAAAGGTAACAGGAACTGAGAGGGTTTCGAGAGTGGCGGCCTCAGCATCGCTAACTTCGCCACTGAACTCGCCGTTGCCTTCAACAGAAATTACTTTCAGGTTGTTGTTACCCTTATTCAGAATCTCGATGTTTCCAGTAGCGGTAACAGGACGAGTGCTATAGAAGTAGTGTCCTAAGTCGAGTGTCTCGCTTTTCAGTTCTGCGCTGTTGTCCTCTAATGGATTAGAGTCGAGCGAGAGGTCGTAGATGAAACCTAAAGGTTTGTTTTCTGACAGTCCTGCAGCATAGTTGTCGGTATATGTATGGAAAGTCAGTTCTGCGGTATAGTCGCCTGACAAGAGAGTGTAATCGCCTGAAATGTCTACAGGATCTTCAGTGTTGATGTCGTTAGTGTTGATTAGTGCAGTGTAATACTGTATGCGGTCTTCATTAGGCAGCAAAGTGAAGAACAGTCTGTTTGGGCTTGCAGCACGCTGCTCTCCCTTCCAAGAGAGTTTTGCAATTTCGCCTTCTGGAACGCTGAAACTGATGATAAGTTTCGACTCTGTGTCGTCGCCTTCGTTTGAAGATACAGCAACAGTCTTTCCGAATGTAGTCTTGTCGATGACGAATGGGAAACCTGTTCCAGAAGAAAAACTAAACTGTCCTTTCTTGACTATCTGCTGATAGTCTTCGGCTTGACTAACAACAGCCTTGACTGTGAGTTCCTGCTTGTTGTTGTTTTCGTCTGCAACAATAATCTTTCCCTGATAATTGGCATTGGCAACAGTTGGCTTGAAAGAGAAACTAACTGCCACTTGGCTGCCACCTTCTATATTGCCTGTAGCATTGTCGGTTATTTCCAGACCGTCGCCTTCTGTCGTAACTGTAAACTGTGTGGCATCTTTGCCCATGTTTGTAATAGTGAAACTGCCAGTCTGTTCAGAGCCTGGAGTCATATAGTTGTCAGAGAAGTCAACCTCCTGCTTGTCGAGTTGCAGGCTGGCACCATCTGCCATTTCGGTCATTTCAAACTCCACAAACCAAGGGTCTTTGCTTTGCAGCCAGTAACTTTCGTTGTAATCATTCCATGTTGTCTGTGCAAAACCAAAGGCTTGGTCGGCAGTTATGGTTTTCTTGTCGGCTGAAACAGTAAATGTGGCTGCCTCATAGCCCTCGTAGTCATCCCAACCTTCTTCATTTGTAAAGAAGCGGCCAGCAAAAGGAACATAATAGAACGCGTTGCCCCAGTCGCTTGCATAAGGGCCGATGTTCTGATGATTCTCAAAGACAAAAGGTTCTTCCTCTAAGGGAGTTGCTATTGTCAGTTTATGAGTTGCCTCATCGTAATTACCTGTCAGTTGCTGATTGCATCCTTCAGCAGGTGTGTTTCCTAATTTTCCTTGTATCAGATTGTTCCAATTGCCTATTGTGGCTTCAGTGCCATCAATATTAACAGTCAGAGCAAATTGATACTCAACGCCATCGGGATTATACCAGTCGCCCGATGTACGCGCCTTCACCCAGTAGGCAGTGCCCTGTGCGAAGCCTGTAATGGCAACTCCAAGCACAATCACCATTGTAATCAATTTTCTTTTCATGTTTAACGATTTAATGAATTGGATTTTAATTATGTTTTATAAAAAAGCATGCAAAGATAACTCTTTTTAAGAAAAGGAGATTATTATTAATATGAAATTAAGTTAACAAAAAGAATGGAAACGACCGCCAGCTTAATTGATAATTCAAAATTAAACTACTGTCTCTAACTAATTTTGAGTGTGCCTGAGAGGAACGGAAACTATAAATATAAAAATAACTTTAACCTTAATAGCAACTGAAAGGATTATAATTATCCGATAAATCAGTTAACACTAAGGTTAAAGTTACAACTGTTCTCTTTTGCTTATCTACTCGTTAACTCGTAAACTAACTGTTTTGCATCTGGATTCTCCACTCAAGCAGATAGTGAAACAAAGCGTAGACTACTACATCTATAGCAATGATTATTGTTATAGACAACTGCATGAACTGGAAAAGCAGTATGTTTATTGCCACATAGAAGAAAGCAAGGGCAAGAATTACGAGCAAAGACTGATGCTGCGACAAACCTGTCTGCATCAGACGGTGATGAATATGATTTTTGTCAGCCTGAAAAAGATGCTGTTTCTTATACAGTCTTACAAATACAACTCTGACGACATCGAACATCGGTACAAGCAGAAGAGTGAGCGACAACATAAGTCCATCGGTACGATATGACATGACTTGAGGATTATCCATAGCAAACTTTACGAAAAGGAAACCGAGAATAAAACCGAGAGTAAGGCTTCCCGAATCGCCCATGAATATCTTTCTGTTCTTCTCTGCATTGCCGAAGATGTTGAAATAAAGATATGGGATAAGCACACCCATCAACCCTGAAATGAGAATACAATAAGTCCAAACACCTTCACGCGCAAAACAAATAAGGAAACCGCCTAATGCTAAGAATGCCAAACCGCCAGCAAGACCGTCAATACCGTCAATAAGATTGATGGCATTGTCTATAAATACTATTACGAATATGGAAATAGGGATGCCTAAGTAAGCTGGTATCTCGGTCACTCCGAACAGCCCATAGAGATTGTTGATATACAAGCCTGAGAAAGAAACAAGCGCAGCAGCAGCAATCTGAACCATAAACTTTGTTCGCGCTCCTAAGCCTATGATGTCGTCGATGATGCCAACACCATAGATGAGCATAAGGCTAATAAAGAAAAATGCCGACCACAGATTGAGCGTTATCTGCTCCTTGCCCGACACTCTGCCAAAGACAGCCATTGCAAGCAAGAAGGCAAGAAGCATGCTTGGCATAAAACATAAACCGCCAAGCCGAGGTATTGCATTCTTATGCACCTTTCGCTCGTTTGGAATATCATAGAGATTTTTCTGCTTACAATAGTTGAGTATCTGCGGAATCATCACAAACCCGCTCAACATACTAATGACAAAAGCAGCAATAGTAAATATTATGTTTTGACTCATTTACCTATACAGTGATATATAAAACCTTCGTTTTGCAATTCGTTTGCATCATATATGTTTCTGCCGTCAATTATAAACGGTGTGCGCATAGTGCGCTTCAGCACTCCCCATGTAGGCAGACGGAACTGCTTCCACTCTGTAAGCATCAGCAAGGCATCTGCATTCAGTGCAGCATCATACATGTCATTTGCATAATAAACGGTCTCACCTATCCTTCGTCGGCACTCATCCATTGCTATAGGATCGTAGACTCTGACATTGCAACCAGCCTTCTTCAGCAAGTCGATGACTACGAGTGAAGTTGCCTCGCGCATGTCGTCAGTCTCTGGTTTGAATGCCAGTCCCCATACAGCAATGGTCTTTCCCTTCAAGTCGCCTTTGTAAAAACGTTCCAGTTTCTCAAACAAGATACGTTTCTGACGCTCGTTTACTTCTTCAACAGCCTTCAGTACGCGCATTTCGTAGCCTTTCTTCTCAGCAGTCTTGATGAGAGCCTTAACATCCTTAGGGAAGCAACTGCCTCCGTAACCACAACCAGGATAGAGGAACTTTCTGCCTATACGGGTATCGGCACCAATTCCCTTGCGAACCATGTCGGCATCAGCACCAACCATTTCGCAAAGGTTTGCAATGTCGTTCATGAAACTGATACGTGTAGCAAGCATTGAGTTTGCTGCATATTTTATCATTTCAGCCGAAGGAATATCTGTGAATATAACACGTAAGTTGTTGAGAAGGAAAGGGCGATAGAGTCTTGTCATCAGTTCCTTAGCCCGCTCCGACTCCACTCCTACGACGACACGGTCGGGCGACATGAAGTCTTTGATGGCAGCACCTTCCTTCAAGAACTCAGGATTTGAAGCCACATCGAAAGGAATATTAACGCCTCTTCGGTCTAATTCCTCTTGAATAGCAGCCTTAACCTTCTTTGCTGTGCCAACAGGGACGGTTGACTTAGTTACGAGTATTGTATACTTGTTGATGTTTTGTCCGAACTGTCGTGCTACCTGCAATACATATTTCAAGTCGGCAGAACCGTCTTCGTCAGGAGGAGTACCAACGGCACTGAATACCATTTCAACATTGTCGAGCACTTCAGTCAAGTCTGTAGTAAAACGAAGGCGGCCTTCACGATAGTTGCGAAGCACCATTTCGTCAAGTCCTGGTTCGTAGATAGGCACATCGCCAGCCACGAGCCGTTCTATTTTTGCCTTGTCAACATCGACACAAGTTACATTAACTCCCATCTCAGCAAAACACGTTCCGCTGACCAGTCCTACATATCCTGTTCCAACAATTGCAATATTCATAGTGTTTTTCTGTGTTTATCCTTTTTTAATAATAACTGATTTATTTCTAATATATTGTTTAAAGACTTATATTTTATTAGTAATCCTAATCATTTTACTTATTTATCAGCCTGCGGGCAGTTTCTATTATGGTATCTACGCCCTTCTTCCAGTCGCTATCGGCAAGCCCTACTTCTACATCGGGAGCTATGCCATGTTCTGTGCTTTTCTTTTCAACATCGAACATAGGGCAGGCAGAAAAGCGCACTCCCCAACCGCATGGCAACTCATTTGTGAAAGGCATTCCTGAGCCTCCGCCAGTCCAATCGCCTACGACTGTTACGTTATCCATCTGCTTCATGTACTTAACGAACTCGTTGGCAGCACTGAAAACTGAACGATTGGTAAGCACACATACTGGTTTGTGCCACCTTACTCCAGATGAAGGCTTAATGGTTTGCTTCTTTAAGTCGGAGAAATCGTTATGTCCTTTACCCGTCTTATGCTTCATATAGCCAACAAGCCGCTCTTCGTCAGTAAACCTTGCAGCCAGCTGCTCTGCTTCGGTTATTCTTCCACCGCCATTGTTTCTCATGTCAATGATAAGTGCTTTGCATGGTGCAAGATACATCATTATATGGTCGAGGTTGCTCTCACCGAATCCACTTGAGAATGTATTGCAGCGTATGTAGCCTATATTGTCGTCGAGACGGCGATACTTCAGGCTGCCTGCTATTTTATAATCGGTGCCGAGATAGCGACGCTCAAGCGAGTCGGAGAAATTCTTTGGATAGTTTTCTTGCCACGACCAGTTGCGCCCAACATCGAAAGAGGAATAGAGATTGACATGACCATCGCGCAACTCCGACAGCATTTCTGCCAGAACTTCAAACAACTGCGACTGCCTTATGCCGCTGTCTACTCGCTTAGAATATCGGGTATATACTTCATTCCAGTCTACACCAAGTACCTCTTTCTTCTCATCGAAATAGCAATAGTGCTCGTCCATGATTTTCCAGAGTGCCTCAAAATTGCCCCTGGCAGAGTTGTCAAACTCGTCTTCGTCAATGCAAGAGACAAGAACAAATGGCAGAAAAAAGAGAAGAAGGGAAAAACGTTTCATAGGTATAGACATATTAGAAGTATTTAGAATAGCCTACAATAAAAGAGTTTTCATAACTATGATACTTCAACTTGTGAAGTTTACTCTGACGATAGTTGCCAAGAAAACCTATGCGCAGAAAACTCTTACCGACAGGAATGTCAAGAACAAGCTGCTGGCGCAGGCTTGGCGTAGTGGCTATTGTAGTTAAATCGAAATTGTGAATTGCATTGTCTTGCGATATTTCATAGTAAGACTGACCATACTTAGGCGTAAATGCAAAACCCACAAGTTGTGTGGCTGCAGAGTATCTTACAATCCAGTCGCGGCGCTTAACGGGGAAACTATATACAGCCTCAACCGAAGGCATCAGCTGCAAACCCACTCTGAGCTGAGCTGGATTGTTCTGATTGCGCATGTTGTATGCTCCACCAACGTTGAAGCCAACACCTCCACCTGCTGCTATCCATAACCTTTCGGGGATGACTTGCCAGTAGTGTTGCAGCAATAAGCGATAATCGCCCATCAGTTCGATAGTCTTGTTGTTGTCAGCACGATTGTCCATTGAGGCAAAATCAAGATTGAGAGACGACAGCCAAGCCCAGTTTTTCCACTTTGACTTACGCTGACGCTCGGCAAGGAAAGCAAAGTCAACACCAGAATAATGCTCTGACGACAGGTAGGTGTCAAGAAACTGCCTGCCGCCTAAAGCCACAGCATAAGAGCGATGCTGAGGTATTGAGTCTTGAGCTGCCATTCTGAGGCAGCAGAACTGCAAAAGAATTATGAATAATAGTCTACATTTCATCGGGGAAAAGACTTAGTTGTCCTGTCATTTCGTCTATAACCTGCTGCTGGCTCTTGTCCTTGTCTGGGTCTAAGTTTTCTTCTTCAGCAACTGTTTCTGCTTCATTGTTTTCTTCAATTACTTCCTCGCTGTCGGGTTCTTCCTCAGATTCCTCACGCTTTATAGGTTCAAGTTCTTCGATGCTTTCAATCTTCCATGTGGCAATGCGCTTGCCTTTAGCCTTGAAGCCTTTCACCCCTACGAAGTCCTCTACTTCTATTTCCATAGCAGGACGGATGGCATCTGCTCCTCCGAATATTACCTTCAGACGAGGATAACGCTCATCGGTAAGCAAAACAAGTTTTGAGTTAGGATTGTCGCCTATGTAGTTTTGGTGTCGCTTATTAGCCTCCATATTGAATCGTTTCACATAAGGATAGCCATGATTATCGGCATCGAACAGCACAGCAGTCCACACTTTGTGCTCGTCCCACTTCTCCAGTCTGAAGATGTTGTCTTCGTAGTGGTTGTTGAGGTCGATGTTTGAGAGATAGAAATCTCCGTTCTTCAACACAACAAGTATTGACTCATTATCGTTGAATTCGCCAAGATATCTGCCATGCTCCTCATAGTTCAGTCGGTTGACATCGGGGTCGAACCACACCTTTCTGCCTCCCAGCGTAGAGTGGCCGTGACTCTTCAGTCCAATCCTATGCACTGGTTTCTTTGTCAGAATGTTACCTCTTGAGTTTCTGCCTTTAACAATAATGTCGGCAAAATCGCGCTCAAGGAATATATTTGTACGCGAAGTTATGGTCTTGCCCGTAGGCTCAAGCGTAATCTTTATCGTCTCTGCTTCTCCATTTGGATTTGCTGTGAAGTAGAGAATCTTTGAGCCAGGAGTGCCCATAGTGAGGTCGTTTTCCTTATCACGCTGAATGGAAGGTATGTTGAAACGCTTGATATAGGCATGTCCTTTCTTGCCGTCGCGATAGACAACATTATAGATTGTGCGCTTGTCGTTGCGTTTCCAAACCTGCACATGGAGTATGTTCTTGCCTACAAAGAGTTTCTCGGCTACTCGCGTAACCTTATACTTACCGTCTTTGTAGAATATGATTATGTCGTCAAGGTCGGAACAATTACATACGAACTCGTCTTTCTTCAGTCCTGTGCCTACAAAACCTTCCTGACGATTGATGTATAGTTTCTGGTTGGCTTCTGCCACCTTTGCAGCAACAATGGTCTCGAAGTTCTTTATCTCGGTGAGTCGTGGGTGCTCTGCCCCATATTTTTCTTTTATATAAGTAAACCACTTGATGGTTACATCGGTCATGTGTGCAAGGTCGTTTTCAATACCTTCTATCTCTTCGCGAATGCGAGCCATCAGGTCGTCTGCCTTGTCCTTGTTGAACTTCAGGATGCGCTGCATCTTTATTTCCATCAGTCGGAGGATGTCTTCCTTAGTTACTTCGCGAACCATCTGCGGATAGAACGGAGTCAGTCTCTCGTCAACATACTCACAGGCAGCATCCATAGTTGCAGCATTTTCGAAAGGACGTCCCTTATAGATGCGTTCTTCGATGAATATTTTCTCAAGCGAAGCAAAGTGCAACTGTTCGAGAAGTTCGTCGCGACGAATCTGAAGTTCGCGCTCTATGAGCCGCTTAGTCTGCTCAGCAGAGTGAATCAGCACATCGCTGACAGTAGTAAACTTAGGTTTGTTGTTCTCTACTACACAGCAGTTTGGCGAGAGATTTATCTCGCAGTCGGTGAAGGCATAGAGGGCGTCTATAGTCTTGTCGGAAGACACTCCAGCTGCAAGATGAACCTGAATTTCAACCTGTGCTGCTGTAAGGTCTTCCACCTTTCTTGCCTTAATCTTGCCTTTCTCTACGGCTCTGGTTATTGACTCAATAAGTGTTTCTGACGTTTTTGAGAACGGAATCTCGCGAATGACGAGTGTCTTCTGGTCGAGTTTTTCAATCTTTGCTCTTACTTTCAGACTGCCGCCGCGCATTCCGTCGTTATACTTAGAAACGTCTATCGAGCCGCCTGTAGGGAAATCTGGATAAAGATTGAAATCCTCGCCTCGCAGATAACTGATTGCTGCATCGCACAATTCAACGAAATTGTGAGGAAGGATTTTTGAAGAAAGACCTACGGCAATGCCTTCTGCTCCTTGCGCCAAGAGCAAAGGGAACTTAACAGGCAGCGTTATCGGCTCTTTGTTTCTGCCGTCATACGACTTCTGCCATTCGGTTGTCTTTGGATTGAACACCACGTCAAGGGCAAACTTCGACAGTCGCGCCTCAATGTATCGCGGTGCCGCTGCTCCCGCCCCCGTCAGAATGTTTCCCCAGTTGCCCTGAGTGTCGATGAGCAGTTCTTTCTGTCCCATCTGGACAAGGGCATCGCCAATGGAAGCATCGCCATGAGGGTGGAACTGCATGGTGTGTCCCACGATGTTTGCAACCTTATTGAAGCGTCCGTCGTCCATGCGCTTCATGGAGTGCAGAATGCGTCGCTGCACTGGCTTCAGACCGTCTTCTATGTGTGGCACGGCACGCTCAAGGATTGTGTAAGAGGCATAATCCAAGAACCAGTTTTGATACATTCCACTAAGATGGCGCACAGCCGATGCATCGAAACGATTGACAGGTTTGTAGTCTGAATGGCCTTCAGTCATTTCTTCTGTCTCACCTGCTTCATTTTCGTTTTGCTCTTCGAACTCTTTTATATCTTCATCCATAATTCTCACTTTATCCTGCAAAAGTACAAAAAAATATTTTAATGCCGAACTTTTCTTTTTCTTAATCGCAATTTATCTATATAAGTTTCACATTTAATAATGTTTTTTCAGTTGACAAGCTTAATTAGATGAAAGATTAAGGAAGTAAAGATTAATGACCAGCCAAAGTCCTCATAACTCATAACTCAACACTCATAACTAGTTCCCGTTATCGGTATCGTTGAACAAATCTGTGTGCGATTAAATACTCAAATAAAGAAATTGCTCCACTAAGTTAGGGGAGCTGTCACGAAGTGACTGAGGAGTATGTTGCCACCATGCAGCTGCATGGTTCAGAGTTAAAGAAGAAAGAATAAGAATTAAAGTTAAGGTTCCCGTTATCGTTCCCGTTAACGTTAAAGTCCTTTCAATTTGAAAGCAGTTTTCGGTTTCTTGTCCTTGCCAAGAGGAAAACTTGCAATTTTCTGAGCCGAGTTGGGTAAAAAATTGATTAACTAAACCTGCTGATAACTTAAAAATTTACGACTTAGAAAAATGAAGTTGCAAAATATGCGAGTATTTGGCGGTTTCTTGTCGTTTTTAGTAAATCGTTCAATATCAAGACCTTATACGTTTCGTCGTAAAACACATAAGTGTTAAAAAAGTCAAAGGGCATCTTTCGCAGTGTGAAAGGGCACCTTTGGCACTGCAATATGCCACATATCGCAGTGCGATATGCCACGTTTCGCATCGCGAAAGGACACCTTTCACTTTTTCCTTATGTTCGTTTACATAGTTTAAGCCGATTGATTAACAATTAAACACATTTTTGCATTCAGCCTCGTGCCAAGCGGAAAATCTTTCTCTAGAATTAAAATTCCGTTTGTCAAGATTTTTTACTTTTTTCGTCAATATTTTGGGCTGATTTTGGAAGTTACAGTTTGTAAGTTGACAGTTGACAAATAAAAGAGTTGACGGGTTAACGTTGAAAAATCTGAAAAATCATAGTAATCAGAATAGTCAGAATAATTTTGACAAAACGAGAAAATTGCGAGCGTTTTTTTACAACGTAAACAAGGAGGACTGGATAGTTATATATTTGTAGAATAACAAAAGAATTGTGAAAAAACTCCACGTCACACAACATCTTTGCGGCTTTTTCCGTAAATTTGTTGCGTGTTAGTTAAACAATTAGGCAAGTTGACAAGGAGACGGGTTGACGAGTCAGACACACAAACTTAAAACTCATAAATAAATTATGGCGAACAAGAATATAAACATTTCAATAGCATTGGGAATGTTGGCAGTAATCATAGCCGTAGCATTCCGCCTTTTCTCTGAAGCCGACTTGTGGTTTCAGATGTTTTCTGCAATTCTCGGCGTGATAATAACAATAATAATAACCAACCTGCTGCTAAACAGCCAGACAAACAACGACATAGAGCGCGAGCGAAACTCTGAGATATTCAAAGAGAAACTGCGCATCTATCAGGAATTTCTGCAGGCTCTCTACGATGTTCTGAAAGAAGAGGCGGTCACTCCCGACGAGGCAATGCGCTTGCAGTTTCAGACTTCCTACATAGCAATGCACACCAGCAGCGAGAACATCTTGCAAATAAGCAAGAACGTGTCGAACATAGTGAAAATGTATTCGCAATGTCCGAGCGAAAACGGCAAAAAAGTTATACAAGACCGCGAACTGCTCTTGCGCAACCTCTTCTCTATTGTTGAGATTTTCCGCAAAGAGCTATACAAGGACATGAAGGACTTCGACCGTGCCGACATAGACAAAGCAATTGTAAACTTCGACTATGTCTACGACTACTTCATGTCGAGTTGTAAAATAAAGTAGACAGAATGTGAGCCATTAAGAACTAAACAACTCATCAACAGAAAAAAACTATCTCAATGATTGAACGAATAAAAAAGATGGAAGAACTGTTCGACTCTGCGCAGCAAGCAGTTGAACAAATGGCAACAGCCCTTGACAGATATGCTGCATCGCAAGAATACATTGCA
This sequence comes from Prevotella sp., assembly GCA_017627765.1. GTDB lineage: Bacteria > Bacteroidota > Bacteroidia > Bacteroidales > Bacteroidaceae > Prevotella. The sequence goes on from JAGAGD010000047.1 coordinate 35,269, forward strand.
ACACTAATTAAATACTACGAAGGCGATGAGTGGAAAGAAGACTATGCCGAAGACGAAGCGGGCAGACTGCCTGCCAACCTAAAACGCGGCATCCTTTCAGAAGACGGGATATGGAACCTGATGGTTGACATAAAAGAACTGAACGACAACTTAATCAGCCTCGCAAAGAGTATTGGCAAAAGCAGAACAAAAAAACAAGAATAGAAGAAAAAAATGCACTTTATACTTGCAAGTAAAATAAGAAATAACTATCTTTGCAATCATGAATCGCCAAAACAGAATGCCTATGTAACATAAAAAAGACTAAAGACATATAGAAACATAAGCGTAATTGCTTTATTCTTGCTTTTGAAAATCGCCAAAATGAAAAAGCACCAAGAGTAAAAGTAATAACGCTCACGCTACGGCGTGGGCTTTTACTCGTATATGGTGCAATGGTGTTTGGCGATACCTCAAAAGCGTAGACGAAGTTTCAGTCCACGCTTTATTTTTCTGTCTACTTTACAACCTTTTGGACTGAAAAACATAAATAAACAATTATCAAAATGTAATTCTACATTTACTGAAAACTATTAAAACTATTTAATCATGAAAAAATTATTATTTACATTGGCTATAACATTAGCAACTATCAGCGCATCTGCACAAAAAGGAGTAAAAACGGTAGGAGCAAACGTATCTTATGGAACAGAAATCAAAAACATCGGAATTGGCGTTAAAGGGCAATATGGTATTACTGATGCAATTCGCGGAGAAGCTTCATTAGACTATTTCTTCAAAAAAGATGGAATGTCTATGTGGGATGTAAACTTAAATGTGCACTATTTATTTCCCATAACTGAAAAGATAAAAGTATATCCACTCGCAGGATTAACATTTACAAATTGGAGATATGAGATTGCATGGGATTTTGAAGATGCCTTTGAAGGATGGTATTTAGACGAAGAGGATTATGAAGATATAAAAGGTAAAGAGTCATATACCGAGAGTGAATTTGGCATCAATCTCGGAGGCGGTATTCAATATGACATTACAGATAAGCTAACTATTAATGCAGAAGCAAAATATCAGATTATAAGTAACTATAACCAGTTAGTATTAGGTATAGGAGTGGCTTATAAATTCTAAACAAAATGATAATAAAAAAAATTTTTTATCTGTTATTAGTGGGGCTAATTTCCATAGCACCAATCACTCTCATTTCCTGCGGGGATGACGAGGATGAATTTGAAAAAGATGACGACAGAGTATTTGGAATGCTTAATGTTAATGGAGAGACATTTTACTATGACGAATGCACCACACACTCAATCTTTGATGTTTCACGTAATGGAGGATATTCACACATCGATGTTTTTCTTAAGAAAGGAATGTGGTACGAAGCACCATTTATTTTCATGGACATCTATGTCAAAGAAAATGATTTATCGAATATTAAAGGTAAGAAGCTTGAAATAACAGGTGGCAGTGTTGAGTATCGTGCAACAAGTCTATATTATTGCGATAGAGCATGGAGTGGAATCAAGTCTGGTAACATTACCGTCAAAGACATAAACACATCAAACAATACAATAACCTTAGAATTAGATAACATAAAATTTGATAAGCTTTATATTAATAAAGAAAAAACACCAGAAAAAATAGTTGTAAAAGGAACTCTCAAATGTAATTTTTTTATTTGGTAAGATAATTTACATATCAAGTAGCATCTTTTTAAGCTATCTCTTTGAAAAAAATAATTTTTCCTTAATTTTTGGTTTATTCTCTATGAAATGTCCCGGCTATAATCATAATATAGTCGGGGTGTTTTATTTATATGCAAGCTTTTATTAAGAAAATTTCTCAATTCTTACAACAAAAATTCTCAATTCTCAGCATAATTATTTAAACTTTAAGTTTCTAAACCACTGACATCATGCGAATTATAGAACAAAAGACAATAATAAAAAACATCAATTGAAAAAGTTATGGTTAGCACTGAAGTCGGAAAACAAAATCTATCTAACGTTAAAAGCAAATTTAGCATATCGCTTATAATGTATAGTTTCAACTTGTCTGCCGACCTAAGCAACCTTAAGAAACTAAAACCTGTGAGCCAAGCGACATTGAAACCTTAAACATCAGGAGTTGAGGACTTCCGAAATTTCAGTTAAGACATCTAAAAAATCTAAAGAAAGCAACATTGTTTAATAGATTATTCGTATCTTTGCATCCATTATTAGAATAATCTAAAAGAAAGATATGGCACAAGAAGACGTTTTCAAGAAGATTGTAAGCCATTGCAAAGAATATGGCTTTGTATTCCCAAGTAGCGACATATATGACGGACTGGCTGCGGTATACGACTACGGTCAGAACGGAGTTGAACTGAAAAACAACATAAAAGAGTATTGGTGGAAGTCTATGGTATTGCTCCATGAGAACATCGTGGGCATTGACTCTGCTATATTCATGCACCCGACTATATGGAAGGCAAGCGGACACGTTGACGCCTTCAACGACCCTCTCATCGACAACCGCGACTCTAAGAAACGCTATCGCGCCGATGTACTCATAGAAGACCAGATTGGCAAATACGAGGAAAAGATTCAGAAAGAGATTGACAAGGCTAAAAAGCGCTTTGGCGATGCTTTCGACGAGCAGAAGTTTCGTGAGACCAATCCTCGCGTTCTGGCTAATCAGCAGAAGCGAGATGCGCTGCACGAGCGTTTTGCAAATGCTATGCAAGCCAACGACCTTGCAGAACTGAAGCAGATTATCGTTGACGAAGGCATTGTTTGCCCTATCAGTGGAACAAAGAACTGGACCGACGTACGACAGTTCAACTTGATGTTCTCAACCGAGATGGGTTCAGTTTCAGATGCTGCCAACAAGATTTATCTGCGCCCAGAGACAGCACAGGGTATCTTCGTTAACTATCTTAACGTACAGAAGACAGGCCGCATGAAACTGCCTTTCGGTATAGCACAGATAGGCAAGGCTTTCCGCAACGAGATTGTTGCACGCCAGTTTATTTTCCGTATGCGCGAGTTTGAGCAGATGGAGATGCAGTATTTCGTTCAGCCAGGAACAGAACTTGAATGGTTCAACTACTGGAAAGAGTGGCGCATGAAGTGGCATCAGGCACTCGGATTCGGCGCAGAGAACTATCGTTTCCACGACCACGAGAAACTGGCTCACTACGCTAATGCAGCATGCGACATTGAGTTCCACATGCCTTTCGGATTCAAGGAGGTTGAGGGTATACACTCTCGCACCAACTTCGACTTGTCACAGCACGAGAAATACTCAGGCAAGAACATCAAGTATTTCGACCCACAAACAAACGAAAACTACGTGCCTTACGTGATTGAGACTTCTATCGGTGTTGACCGTATGTTCCTATCTATCATGTGCCACAGCTTCGAGGAGGAGAAACTTGAAAACGGCGAGACTCGCACGGTACTGAAACTGCCTGCTGCACTGGCACCTGTGAAACTCTGCGTCATGCCACTTGTGAAGAAAGACGGACTGCCAGAGAAGGCTCGCGAGATTATCAACAACCTGCGTTTCCATTTCAACTGCCAGTACGACGAGAAGGACTCTATAGGAAAGCGCTATCGCCGACAGGATGCCATCGGCACTCCTTACTGCGTAACTCTCGACTACGACACACTGAAAGACAATACTTGCACTCTGCGTTTCCGCGACACTATGGAGCAGAAACGAGTGAACATCGACGACTTGCAGCGACTCATAGAAGACGAAGTGAGCATTGCAAGCTTGTTGAAAAAAATACAATAACTATGACAATGATTAAGAAAACCAACATTCTACGCCACCTTTGGCTGCTCGTCTTTCCACTGTTTATGCTCACGGCATGCAGCGAAAGCGACAACGAGCAAGAGGAGTTTCCCGACTGGAAGGCAAAAAACGAGCGTGCATTCAACACCATCTATAATTCGGCTGTTGAACAACAGAAGGCTGGAAACAAGACTTGGAAAGTATTCAATGTGTACTCTAAGTCTGAGAGTGTTGCCACTGCACCAGAAGACCACATCGTGGTGCGCGTCATAAACGAAGGCACTGGCAGCGGCAGTCCACTCTATACCGACACTGTGAGCATACACTACAGAGGAAAACTATTAGCCTCAACAAGTTATGCCGACGGCTATATATTCGACAGTTCTTGGGATGGTGAATATAACCTTTCAACGATGAAACCATTTCAGAAACGGCCCGTAAGCAACTTTGTTGATGGTTTTGCCACTGCGCTTCAGCACATGAACATAGGCGACAGATGGGAAGTTTACATACCATATCAGCTAGGATATGGCAAGAGCGGAACTACATCATTAAGCATTCCAGGCTATTCTATGCTCATCTTCGACCTTACGCTCGTAGGATACAGTCGCGTAGGAACAACCGTTCCAGATTGGAAATAAATACATAGTGCATAATTCACAGCAAATAGTTCATCGTTTTTCATTAGAAAATTAAAGAACTGTCTGCTGTGAGTTATGCACTATTTGCTTAAGAAAATATAATCTGCTTTTTTCATAGATGAAAGCGGAGGTACTTACCGCTATCAGCAGGTCTGCAAGCAGCTATCAGACTCACTATTTATTTTATTAACCACAGGCAACAATTATCAACGTATCTACTACAAACCCTTCAAAAAAAAAAGAGAAATAAATTGTCAACCGAAGGTCACTGTTCGAGAACTTTAGTTCGAGAGGGAAAGTAATTATCAATAAAAAAACATGCTTCTATCAAAGGCTAAAAGCGAAGCACTGCTACTAAAGATACGCAATGGCGACATCATGAGCAGCAACGACAAACTCAACTTGATTTTCCAGTTGAGCCTGCCTTCTATTTTAGCACAAGTAACCAACGTCATGATGTTCTTCATAGATCAGGCAATGGTTGGACGGTTAGGAGCACAGGCAGCCGCTTCCATCGGATTGGTGGAAAGCACCACATGGCTTTTCGGCGGCATTGCAGGAGCAGTCTCAATGGGATTCTCCGTTCAGGTTGCCCATTTCATAGGAGCCAACGACTTTGAGAAAGCACGCCAAGTGGTGCGTCATGGAATAATTACAGCATTCTGCATGAGTCTGCTCATAATGCTGATAGCCGCCATTGTGTCGCAACCACTGCCCTACTGGTTGCGCGGAGGTGCCGACATTGCACCCGATGCCAGCCGCTACTTCCTTATCTTTGCAATGGCTGCACCATTTTTCCAGATGAACAATCTGGCTTCGTCTATGCTGAAATGCGAGGGCAACATGCGCATTCCAAGCCTTCTTAGCGTTGTAGTCTGCGTATTAGACGTAGTATTCAACTTCCTGCTTATCTTCCCTTCGCGAAGCATAAGCTTATTCGGCATCGACATTTTCATTCCAGGAGCAGGACTTGGAGTGACAGGTGCTGCTATAGGTACAGGACTCGCCTACGTTGTAGTTTCATTAACTCAGTCGTGGATGGCATTCTTCCGCTCAAAGATTCTCTCAGTCAGGATAAACCGCGAGCGGTTTGTCTTTGTTGGAAGTTACCTAAAAAATGCCTTCAACATTGGGGCTCCAATGGCATTGCAGATGTTTCTGATGAGTTCAGCACAAGTGATAAGCACAGCCATAGTTGCTCCTTTAGGCAATTTTGCCATAGCCGCCAACACGTTTGCAATAACAGCCGAGAGCCTCTGCTATATGCCTGGCTACGGTATTGGAGATGCTGCCACAACACTTATAGGACAGAGCATGGGAGCAGGACGCAGCGACCTCTGCCGCTCGTTTGCAAGAATGACGGTATGGTCGGGCATGATTATAATGGCTGTGATGGGTGTAATAATGTATTTCTTCGCCCACGACATGATGGCAATAATGACTCCTGTAAGCGAGATTCAGCAACTGGGGGCACAAAGTCTGCGCATAGAAGCATTTGCCGAGCCTATGTATGCTGCCTCAATCGTAACCTATAGCGTATGCGTTGGAGCAGGCGACACACTGCGCCCAGCACTCATAAACCTGTCGAGCATGTGGTTCGTCAGACTTACCTTAGCCTATCTTCTTGCTAAAGACTATGGACTGCCTGGTGTATGGACTGCTATGGCTATAGAACTTACGTTCAGAGGAACATTATTCCTCATACGCCTATATCGCGGAAAATGGATGAAGAAAATAGTATAGTGATTCTCCGCTTTCAGGTTGAAGTTCCAAACATAAATAAATTCTGATATGCTTTTTGATATAGATATATTAAAATGCATAATAAAATAAAAGGAGTGCAATCTCAACGAATGCACTCCTTTTATTGCAAAACAAGCCAACTAAATACTCTTTATCACATCCTTATACTGACTCCATGCCACATCCGACTTATATCTTTCTACATACTCAGAAGGAACATAGATATAAAACGAATCATTGGTTACAGGAAACACATTAGTTCCTAATGCTGGCGGTTCTTTTGCCATAATTACAACATCCTTCAGAGAACAGCACCCCCAAAAAGCCTTGTCGCCTATTGACTTTACATTTTTGCCAAGATGTAACGACTTTAAATATATACATTCATCGAAAGCTCTATCCGAAATCTGCACATCACCATCTGGAATAGTTAAATCAGAAATCCCTACACAAGAAGTAAAGGCACCACTTCCAATATATTTAAGATTGTCGGAGAACTCTACGCTAATATAAAAACAGCCATAGAATGCACTTGCACCGACATATTCCACATTCTTCAAATTTATATTTTTCAACATTCCACAATGATAAAAAGCACTATCGCCAATAAACTTCACCGATGAAAGATCAATCTCATCAAGATTAATACATGAACTGAAAGCACGGCTTTCTATACTCGACAAACTACTTGGGATATTTATATTATAAAATTCACAGTCTTCAAATGCCTTTCTCCCTATTGTAGTGAGCTTATAATGAGTACTGTCAAGAACAACTTCCGTGCATAGGCTTATTGTTTCTATTCCACCATACTTGGGGTGAAATGGAGAAATGTCACTACCTCTTACAACCAAGAAGGTGTCAACAATAGAATATTTTATGTAATTATTAATAGTATTATGTATGTGATTAATAAAGAAATCCTTATATTTTTCACCGTCAAATCCGTATAAAACATCTTTATCAAGCACACCATCCATATAAATATCGAAGTTTCTCACCTGAATAATTGAGTCGGATGGTACGTCATCAATAATAGGATCAATTATGTCATCATCTTTTCCACAGCCTATCATGCTCATAACTATCGCCATTATGGCAAACAATGCTAATTGGTTAATCGTTTTCATATTGTATATGTTTTATGAGTTAATTTTTGATTATATAAATTCTTTAGTCTTTAAGTTGAAAGTTAATACCAAAACTATTTAATTACAAATATAAGAATTATTTTCAAAATTAAACATTTTTGGTTAGAATAATTAACAAATATACCAAATCTTATTTCTTACTTTCACAACATAAACTCCCAAACAAACTATATTATTCTGCCATCTTGTCACACTTAAACAAAAGAAAAATGCAATAAATTTCATTTTGGCACGGCGTTTGTTATATATATGAATGAAAGCGCAAACAAACTTAAGATTGTGAGGTTTAAAAGAAAGACGATAACCTCCTTGAAATAAACAAGCGCGTATTTAAATAATAAGAATAATAACAAATAAAAAAGATAAAAACAATGGGAAAGATTATTGGAATTGACTTAGGTACAACTAACAGTTGCGTTTCTGTTTTCGAAGGAAACGAACCAGTTGTAATCGCTAACAGCGAAGGAAAGCGTACTACTCCATCAGTAGTAGGATTCGTAAAAGACGGTGAGCGCAAGGTGGGCGACCCTGCTAAGCGTCAGGCTATCACAAACCCAAAGAACACTGTCTACTCTATAAAGCGCTTCATGGGTGAGACCTACGAACAGGCACGCAAAGAGGCAGAGCGCGTTCCTTTCACAGTTGTAAACGAAGGCGGCTATCCACGTGTTGACATCGACGGACGCAAATATACTCCACAGGAGATTTCTGCTATGGTACTTCAGAAAATGAAGAAGACAGCAGAAGACTATCTCGGACAGGAAGTAACAGAAGCTGTTATCACTGTTCCTGCATACTTCAGCGACTCTCAGCGTCAGGCTACAAAAGAAGCAGGACAGATTGCAGGTCTCGAAGTTAAGCGTATCGTAAACGAGCCTACAGCAGCAGCACTGGCTTACGGTGTTGACAAGGCTAACAAAGACATGAAGATTGCAGTCTTCGACTTAGGTGGCGGTACTTTCGATATCTCTATCCTCGAATTTGGAGGTGGCGTATTCGAAGTGCTTTCAACCAATGGTGACACTCACTTAGGCGGTGACGACTTCGACCAGGTGATCATCGACTGGCTCGTAAACGACTTCAAGGCTAACGAAGGCATCGACCTCTCTAAAGACCCAATGGCTATGCAGCGTCTGAAGGAAGCAGCAGAGAAGGCTAAGATTGAGTTGTCAAGCACAACTTCTACAGAAATCAACCTGCCATATATCTCAGCAGAAGGCGGTGTACCAAAACACTTGGTTAAGACTCTGACACGTTCACAGTTTGAACAGTTGGCTCATGGTCTCATCCAGGCTTGTCTCATCCCTTGCCAGAATGCAGTACGCGACGCAAAACTCTCAACAAGCGATATCGACGAAGTTATCCTCGTAGGTGGTTCAAGCCGTATACCTGCAGTTCAGGCTCTCGTGAAGAACTACTTCGGAAAAGAGCCTTCAAAAGGAGTTAACCCCGACGAAGTAGTAGCAGTAGGTGCATCTATTCAGGGAGCTGTGCTCAATCAGGAATTTGGAAAAGACGGAGGTATTGTTCTTCTCGACGTAACTCCTCTTACACTTGGTATCGAAACACTCGGAGGTGTAATGACAAAACTCATCGAAGCAAACACAACAATTCCTTGCAAGAAGAGCGAGACATTCTCTACCGCAGCCGACAACCAGACCGAAGTAACAATACATGTTTTGCAAGGTGAGCGCCCAATGGCAGCACAGAACAAGTCTATCGGACAGTTCAACCTTACAGGCATTGCCCCAGCTCGTCGCGGCGTTCCACAGATTGAAGTAACATTCGATATCGACGCAAACGGTATCCTCTCTGTATCAGCAAAAGATAAGGCTACAGGCAAAGAGCAGGCCATCCGAATCGAAGCAAGCAGCGGATTGAGCAAAGAAGAAATAGACCGCATGAAGGCAGAGGCAGAGCAGAATGCAGAAAACGACAAGAAAGAGCGTGAACGCATCGACAAGCTCAACCAGGCAGACTCAATGATATTCTCTACAGAGACATTCCTCAACGAAAATGGCGACAAGCTGCCAGCCGACCAGCGTCCAGCAATCGACAGCGCACTCCAAACTCTTAAGGAAGCTCACAAGAGCGGTGACCTCACAGCCATCGACAATGCAATGAACAACCTCAACCAGGTCATGCAGACAGCCAGTCAGCAGATGTATAGTCAGGCAGGTCCTCAGCCAGGTGCCGATGCTGGTGCAGGTTTCAACGGCCAGCAAGCAGGCGGTCAGCAACAGCAAACCAACCAGACCAATAACGACAACATCCAAGACGCTGACTTTGAGGAGGTGAAGTAATAGATTGAGAACATAACGATACATAATAAAGCCCGTGTAGACTAAATGTTTACACGGGCTTATTTTTATTAATGCTTGTATAGATTCTAGCTTGGCCTGGGGTGGTTTCTTGTCTGCGGATAAACATGGTTTTTTACTAATGAAAAAACAATGCAAATACAGAAACTATATTCTGGTATAACGGTTCTATAGCTCGCAATAATAAAGAATACTGCAAATACAGAAACTATATTCTGGTATTACAGTTCTATAGCTCGCCTACAATAATAAAGAATAATGCAAATACTGAAACGATATTGTGGTGGTGATGCCGTGAGAAATATAAAATGTCGTGTGTTTTTACAGTTCTACAGCTTGCCAACCATAGTCTTGATAGTAGCGTATTTTGAGGTTATGGCTATGCACATATTCTTGCAGTTGCTCTTTTCTTACTGCTTCTCTTACTTCCTGATTGGAGTGCATATTATGATATACTTCGTAGTGCTTGCCGAAGATGTGCTTGGCACTGGCTTCATTACCAGCACCATCTTCCGTTTGTTCAAAAGCTGTAACAACTGGTTTTCCATTATTCTGCCTTACAATCATGCAGCCTGAGTGATTGCCACCCGATACCGTTTTCAACGTGTCGCCTGCAACATTATACCAATCAATCCAGCAGTCGCACCACACACGAGTCTCATTGCTGCCCTCCTCCTCCGCTACAATCATCAGCGTTGGTATGCAAAGTTGTCCCTGAAGATAGTGCGGTGCGATGTTCTTCGTCAGATAATTACACATGGCATTGCGTACAGCCTGTTCCTTGCGGTTTATTTCAATATGACGGATGCAGTCCTGCTTATGACCGTCGAAGTCTGACATCAGCCACTGCCCGTTCACTTTCTCCATGTACAGTTTGTGTTCCTCAACATCGCTGCTTTCGTCAAACGAGCCATCCTCCCATTTCTGCCTAACCTTGATGGTTGCAACAGCATGAGTCTTGTCTGTCTGCTCTATGCCAGTCACTTCATAGTCTGCTATCGAGCCTCCATTGCCTGTAACAAAGTAGTAGAGCCATTCATGATCCATAGCCTCATGCTCTGGCAGATGATTGAACATCGTGTCCAGCACGGCATAGAAATCAGCTGTCATAAAGTCCTTCGACTGTTCCAGCAACTCATGGTCTGGAATATATTTACACAGTTCCGCAGCTCTTTCTCGCAAATACTCTTCTTTGTTGCCGCATGCACTAATCAGCAAGGCAGCAACAGCTATGACTATAAGTTTCTTCATTCTTCCTTGATAATTATAGTTTTTCTATTAGTCAGATTTTAATTCCGACTGGAATGGATGTGTCACTCTACATATTTCCTTAGCACTGCAAAGATAATAAAAATTTCCCTTTCTTTTTATTTTATAATTTAATAGTGAAAATATTTTCACATAATCACAAACAAGACTCCCCACATAGTCAAAAAAAACGGCTATGTGGGGATTTGATTTTCAAAAAGAATTAAAAATAAGTCTCGTTTACATGAAGGCTTTGGCAATTAGTTTTGCAGTATCGCCTTCATAATAGCGAATTTCGGTTACTGGCTGATACTGGAAATCTACGAAACGGAATAGTTGGACTGCTGCGAAAGATTGTTTTTCAGAGACAGCCAATTCCAGTCGGAGGTTGCTTGTGGCAGCCTTTTCTATTTCACCCGTCTTCTCTACAACTTGTTGAAGAGTTGAGTTGTCGGCTTTCAGTATTTGCTCTATCTTTGAAGACTTATCGGGTGTGTACTCGTATGTTTCAAGACTAATTTTCTCACTTGTTGGAGAATATACCAGTGTTTTCTTCAGTCCTAAGAATGATTTATGCAGTTCTATGCTTGGATACTTCACGAGGCTGCTGCCTATTTCCATTTGACTTAATGATGCCATAATTTCTTTTTTCTTTTTTGTGTTTATAAATATATGTTTAAGACGGAGACAGTAATTCAGTTCTCTGCCAAGATGTGAATGAACAGAAAACGAACTGCTTCCTATAAATAAATGTAGTTTCTGGAATATGAAACTAAAAACAAACTGTTGGAAAAAGAAATATGCCTAACGAATGATTCGCCTCAGCCAATATACATAGTAAAGGCATGAGGCGGGGGCAAAGAGTGTGGCACTGCGTTGGTGCAGACTCTCGCCAAAGCAATCGAATAAGAGTGAATGAAACTTGTTGTGGAACTGAAAGCGACAGACTGTCCGCTCTGGGTTTGGTCCTGTAGTTGGCAGAACCCGATGATTGCGCGAACCCATCAGTTGTGATGTGCTGCGTGCATCGGTCAGTATTGCAGCCTGCGTTTGCAGATTTCTTATGTCAAGGTCGTCAACAGCATAGTTGGTTTCGTCTGATTTAGTGAAACTTGCTGAGTCTTCTGGCTGTGTCTGCAAACCAATATTGATGCTGCTCGCAATGGGCATTAGAATCATTGCAAACAATAGGATGATGGCTTTTAGACTATGCTGCTTCATTAACTTTAACCTTAACTTTAACTTTAACCTTAACTTTAACCTTAACTTTAACGATAACGGGAACGGGAACGGGAACTTTAACCTTGGCTTTGGCTTCCTGCTTTTTCTTCGATACATTGTCTTATTGCGGTGACGAGAGCATCGTTTTCGTCTTGCCGCTGGGCAGCAATGCGTATGTAGTGGCTGTCAAGATTTCTGAAGTTTGAAGCATCGCGTATCAGTATGTGATGCTTCTCTGCCAGCGTCTGCTTCAGTTCTGCTGCTGTCATGCAGGCAATCCTTGCCAGCAAGAAGTTTGTTTCTGTAGGCATCACTTCCAGCCCTTCAATAGCCGTCAGCATGCCATACAAGCGCTGCGTCTCTTTCAGGTAGGCTTCCATGTCGTCAATGGCTTTCACTTCGTGGCTTAGCAACCACTTTGCAGCCTCTATAGCTATGGCATTTACCGACCAGGGGCGCACAAACTTTCGAAGCATGCTGATTATTTTAGGCGATGCAGTTACATATCCTATACGCAAACCAGGAATAGCATAGGTCTTTGTGAGCGAATGTATCTGAATGATGTTGCCGCAGTCTATTGCCTCCTTAGCCGACAAAACGGGTTGGGTGGTATGCTCTTCGTACGACTGGTCTATGACAAGAAGATTTGTCCTGCCAGCAAGTCTTAGCATAGTCTGGCTGCCGTAAATCCTGCCTGTAGGATTATTGGGATTGCAGAGCCAGTAGGCCTCGCTGAAAGGAGTATGACCATCCGCATCTGGCGCCTGCGCGTCTTTTGTTTTCAATCCGAACATCAGGCAGGCATCCTCATATTCTCGAAAAGTAGGACTAAGTATAGACACCTCTGCACACCCCCTGTCTTTTATAGCCTGCGCAATGATGTAGATAGCATCGGTGGCTCCGTTTGCAGCCAGCACACATTCGGCTGTTATGCCTCTCTTCTCTGCTATCATCGCCTCAAGCGAATAAGGTTCTGGCTCCGGATAAGAGTCTATGACATCAAGTGTGCCTGCAAGATGTTTCTTCAGTTCCGACATGTCTGCATGACTATAAATGTTTGAACTGAAGTTCATTCTAATGTCTTTATATCTGAAGGCATCATCGCCGTGACCGTACAACATTTTAACTTTAACCTTAACTTTAACCTTAACTTTAACCTTAACCTTAACTATTAACTATTAACCTTTATTAAGCATTTTCGGCTAAGGCAAAGAGGAAGTCAGACAAGCGATTGAACATCTGCATTGTCTTGGAGTCAACAGGATATTGCCGCGACAACGACCATAAGCGTCGCTCTACGGTGCGCGTCTGTGTGCGTGCCACATGAACGAAGGCTGTCTGCGGATTGTTTCCTGGCAACACAAATCCCGTTGCCCTGCCTTCCATCAGCCTGTCTATAGCCCTCTCGAGCCTTTCTGCGATTTCGGCAGAATGCAGCTGGCGCGGGTTCTCCTGCCCCTCGGGTGTCGCTATGTGGCTCATCACAACCATCAGTTCCTGCTGAACATCCTCGATGAGTCCGTCATGGTCTAATCCCGCGCTGCGCACAACACCGAGCAGAGAGTTGAGGTGGTCAATCTGTCCATTGGTCTCAATGCGGATGTCGTCTTTATCAACTCTCACCCCGCCCCTCAGACTTGTTCTGCCCCCGTCGCCTGTCTTGGTATATATCTGTTTCATACTTCCCACTTTCTCTCGTTAGCGCATTATTCAAAAGAAAAAAGCAACTTTCTCCCCGTCGCCTTTTCTCACTGCAAAGGTAATTGTTTAATAAAGAATCTGCAAATATATCAAAACAAATTTTTATGAGTTATGAGAACGGGAACTTTAACCTTAACGAGAACGGGAACGAGAACGTTAACATACGCCCCCTTGCCCCCTCTAACTTAGAGGGGGAATTGAAGATTGAGAACGAGAACGGGAAATTTAACGTTAAAAAATCTGAGACATCTGTGGCATCTGTGTGACATTAATCATCCACGATGCCGTTGCATCGTGTAAACACACTCCTCAGTCACTTCGTGACAGCTCCCCTAAACTTAGGAGAGCAATTACTGCTTACAAACTGTAACTTTCAAAATCACTCCGATTTTTTGACGAAAAAAGTAAAAAATCTTGACAAACGGAATTTTAATTCTAGAGAAGGATTTTCCGATTGGCACGAGGCGAAATGCTAAAAAGCGTTTAATTGTTAATCAATCGGCTTAAACAATGTAAACGAACATAAGGAATGAAAAAGTGAAAGGTGTCCTTTCGCGATGCGAAACGTGGCATATCGCAGTGCGATATGTGGCATATTGCAGTGCCAAA
>JAGAGD010000048.1 GCA_017627765.1 Prevotella sp.
CCGATAAAATGTGTACTTTTGCCCATAGTTACTTGTTTTTTTTTTGCAAATACAAAAGTAACACAAAAAGACTGGATTCCAAGCGAGGAATTCAGCCTTAATTTTGGTCACACTGTTCAGGTTTTAGCGGACACCAATAATAGTCAGTACATTCTGTTGGTGTGACGTTAACGGTGAAGATTTCGTCGGGCATTTGCTCGAAGGTCTCAGTCTTCAGAACGGTGTGTTTGCTGTCCATCCATGTGAGAGTGTAAGGCGATGTGCGCTCGTCAACGGTAACCATAGCCATGAGCGAAACGCTCTCGCCAGCCTCTACGGTTTCCTCATCATTAGAGTTGTTGATGAATACCATAGCCTCAGGAGCAGCGGTCTCAGGCGGAGTAACAGCCATGAGGAACGGGCTGGTCTGACACATGACGCCCTCTACTCCTCGCAGGCTTATAGGCAGGAAGTAGGCTATGTATTCCTGTTCGTCTTCAAGATTGTCGATGTCGATGATGGTCTCGGCATTGGCAGCCACATTCTTTTTCAGTTCAGAGTCTCTCAGTTCCTCAAGGTCGGGTGCGCCGTCGCCAGCCTTCATTGCAATGCAGTAGACTGTTGCAGCGAGGTCGGTCTTGACAGCAACCATAGCCTTTCCGTCGAGAGCCTTAATCACCTTAGGATAGTCTTCGAGCATAACTGGTGCATTCATTGCGTAAGGGTCGTACTCGTATGCACCAATCGTAATATTCTCTGCGGGGCGGTTCTTTCCGCTGATGTCTGTAGAGACGTATGGCAGGCTGACAGCCGTCAGCAAGTCGCCGTCGAGGTCGTCGCTTGGTTCTAATATGTCGTCGCTGAGGAACTCAACCTTTTTGTTGATGCAGCCTGTAGCATTGGTTTTCTCAACGAAAGAGGCGAAGTCGCCAATAGTTTCAGAACTTGCGCGATAGAAAGTCTCGCCTTCGGTAAACATCATGTTGTTCTTGAAAGCAATCTTGTCGAGGTTTTCATCGTTGTAAAGATTAACGGCATACCCGCTTGTCTCGTTCTGAATGATGTTGTTTACCACGTTCACGTTCTCGCCATCCAACTTGCTTGACACCCAGAACGCAGCGCCGCCATTGCTGCCAGTCATGCGGAAGGTGTTGTTGGCTATGTTTGTATGGCTTACCTCTGCGCTTGATAACTTCAGAACACTATAAGAAGAGTTTTGCGAAGTCATGTTAACAACATTGTTGGCAATGATTACTGGAGCAGCCTCTGTGCCTGTCATCTGGCGCAGGTGGATGGCTGCGGTATATTTATTTGGAGCAACATTGAAGACATTGCCTGTTATCTCCATGCTCTCTGAATATTCATCGCGCAACTGAGTGTCGAATATTCCTGTTGCCATGTTTACTTCGGCATCGGCTGTAATGATGATGGTGTTGTTGCGAATCTTCGCACCCAGTTCGTCCATGACATAGATAGCCTTAGAACCCTGATTGCGCAGAGTGTTTCCTTCTATCACGCCTCCAACTTCCTTAGGCAGTCTTACATATCCTGTACCGCCCATATTGATGCCTATGTAGCCACCTTCGAGCAGACAGTTTCTGACGGTCAGATAGTCGTTGTTCTTGTTTTCTTCGTTTTGAACATAATGACCTATCAGGTTGATGTCTTGCTGAATTTTTGAAGATGTTGCCGTATGCAGATAGCAGTTGTCGATGGTTGCATGGCGGCTCTCGTTCTTTATCATCACAACAGCATCGTAGGAGAGGTCGGTTGTGGTTATCTCGAGATTCTTGAGAGTAACGTAACTTGCTTCGTAGAGCGTAACAACTCCGTACACCTTAGAGTGCTGGTCGTCGCTATAGCCGCCCGAAGTGTAGTTGTTGTGATAAATCTTCACGTCGCGCTCACCGCTTTCGCTTTCAAGTGTGAGCGTGTTGACTCCACCCATTCCCTTGATGTAAGGAATCCTTACGCGCTCATTATATTCGCCAGCCTTAATCTTCAGCACAACAGGGCCGTCTATTCCGAGTGTACCTATATCGTCGATAGCCCCCTGAATGGTAGAGTAGTTTGCATCTGCGCCTACGGTATATGTTCCGCTCTTGCCCGAAGCAACTGTTACTGAGGCTGTTGCAGGATTGTCTATATTGATGGTATTGCCGTCTGCAATAATGCTGCTGACGGTGGCATCGGCGGTCTGTCCTACTTCTGATTCTGGCTTGATGTCGTATGCAATCCAGAAGTAGTAAGTGCCTTCCTTGTTTATCGTGTACTTCTCGCTGAATGTCTCGTTGGCTGAGAAAGCATTAACAGTGCCAGTCTGATAGATGTGTTGTGCTGAAATGGCTTCAGAATTTGTACAGGAAACGTTGAATCCTGTGATTTCAACACTGCCCAAATCGCCTTTTGTGTCAACTGCAACCTTCAGCATCCTGACGTCGGTCTGTCCCTTCAGAACCTCGTTTGCACTGATGTCTTCGCTTGTAACGCCTGTGATTGCTATTGGTTGTTTTAAGTATCCTTCAGCATCAATGGTAAAGTTTAGCTTAGTGTAAGTTCCCTTGCCAACATACTTAATAGTAAGTTTTGGGTTGTCGATATCGGAAATGATAGGGTCGAACTTGGCTGATGAGCCAGAAAGGTCTACGATAAGGCTGTCGTCAATAGCCTCACCGCCATGATATATATAAATACGAGATGTATAGTTTAGACTTAAACCTTTATCGGTTAGCTTGATAACGTGTCCGTCGGTTGTCGGAGCAAAAGTGATTGTTGCTTCAACTCCATCGGCTCCGTCGCCGTCAGGACCGCCATCGTCGTAGAGCGTAAACTTCTGTCCGAGCGAGAGTTTCACTTCGCCATTGTCGCCATTGGCAATTACTATTATGTTCTTGATGGTGCGTGAACCTTCGGGGTCGCCACTGGTAGCGGCAATCTCGTTGTTGTCTGCCTTGACAGAAAGCAGGGCTGCATCTACTATCTGGTCGGCTGTGGCATCTTCTTTTATGTCTGCCTTCAGAACAAACTGATTGTTGCCTTCTTCCAGCGTGATGGCTTCGGCAAGATTTATGTATGCTTCGGCAGCAGAAGCGGCTTCGCCTATCATGGTTTCGCCTTGCCAGAGAGTTATCTTAGAGATGTTGGCTTCGGTACCTTTCAGACTGAACCTCATGCCGTTGAGTTTCAAAGGATTCAGGTCTCCGTCTGTCTTAACGTTGATGTTGAGCAACTCCTGATTTGAAGAACCTACAGACACGATGGCTGTTGTGGCATGTTCTGCCTCAGCACTGGCAACGGTCATGTTCTTAGGAAGATACTCGCTGACGACAGACTTAAATCCTTTCTTATAGTAGGAACTGTTGTTTGGATTGAATAAGACGGTCAGTGCTCCATTGCTTGCATTAGAGCGGATAGTCTTTCCAGGACCTTTATCTTTCAAGTCATTGGAGTTAAGTTCCCAAAGAAGTTCGCCATTTGTTCCTTCGCCTGCAAAAATCTTGAATACTGATTTTATTCCATAGCTTGTGGTTGCGTATGCTAAATCAAACTCAGAGAAATCAATCTGGCAGACCATGCCTTCGTGTTTAGGAACGAAGATGTTGATGCGGTCGTCAGTTCCTCCCTCGCATGATGTTGAATAGGATGCGGCTGTCTTTGTCTCGAAGGCAAGTGAGCCGTTGACAGTCTTTGTAACTGTGCCTTGTTCTGAGTGCGACAAGACGATGTTATAGACCACTCGGCTGCCTTCGGGATTGCCTTCTGCAATGGTTTCGGTCTTAGACGCATTGTTTACTTTTGCCGTAACCGAAACAAGTGTGGCATCAATGGTCTGGTCGTTTATTGCTTCTTCGCTAATGTCGTAGGCAAGGGTGAAGAGGTTGTCGCCTTCAACAAGGCTGGCAGGTTCGGTCAATGTAATCTCGAAAGCATCGGCTGTTATGCTGGTTTCGCCAACCTTCTTGCCGTTGAACAGCAAAGACGCTTTCGTAAGAATGCTATAGGTGTTGTTGGTTGTGAAAGCCATCTTCTCGATCTGCATTGCTGGTTCGGTGTTGACAGCCTTGACATTGATTTCGAGAATGCTCTGATTAGTGTCGCCTGCGCATACTGTACCGTCTTTTATCTGGCTGACGCTGACGGCATCGAAGTCCATTGGTTGTGGTGTGAAAAGCGATACCTCTGCCTCGAATCCGTCGGCAGAAACGTTGTTTTGCGCATCGCTGAAGAGTACAACCGTAAGTGCGCCGTCGGCTGAAGTAGAGCGAATGATGGCTGTCTCGCCTTGCTGAAGTGTCTTCAGGAGATTGGCAGCCTTCACTTCTGTGCCGTTATATATGCGCAGCTCTTGATTGTAATATGTGCCGTGCCAGATATCATTCTTTGTGAAGTTGACCATTACTTTCTTGCCTTCAACACCAGAAAGGAAGGTTACTTGTCCGTTTGTTTTTGCGAGAATGCCGCCGTCTATGCCTCCTTCATCGAAGAAAGAAACGGGTGTTTCGCCAATGGTGATGGTCTGATTTTGTTCTGACATCAAGACAACGGCAGGGCAAATTACTTCAATGCTGCTGCCTGTCTGAAACGGAGTAATTCCGTCGGCAAAACTTGTTGAGGTTATCTTGGTTATATCTACCTTAACTTTTGAACCTACGGCTGCTGTTGGCAGGAAGTCGCCTTTTATGGTGTAGGTATTTGTTCCGTCTGTAATGATTTCGTCTGTAATAAACTTATAGTCGTTGCCGACAGCTTCTACAGTTGCTGCAACCTGCTTTGAGCCATTGAAAAGCTTCAGGGAGGTTGGGTCCATGGCATTTTCATTCTGCGTCATAGTGAAACAGATGCCTGTCAGATGGTCGGGATTCAGTATGCCGCTTGCCGTAACAAAGACATTGGCAAGAGGAACGTCATTGCGCGAACTGAGTTGTCCACCTATGCCTTCATAGTCAGAACCTGCACCTGTTACGGTCATGTCTTCGAGTTTAACTGCCTTTACTTTGGCAACCCATCCTTCACATGCTTTTGCATATCGCCATAGCATGCCGACTGATAATATACCGCTTGCATCCTGAGATGTGTAGGTGACGTTAGAGTATGTGCCATCCATCTCTGCCAAAATATTTCCCTCTGGCATCGTTGAACTGATATTAACTTCATGTGTTGCTGTTGCCCAAGTAAAAGAATTGTCTGCATCAGGGTTTCCACTGTAAACATAGACTTTACCAAACCACGTTGATCCATCATTCTTCACATCACAACTCTCAAAGGTAATCTGAATGCTCATACCTTCTTCGGCAGGTGTAAAGACTGTCAGCGACTGAGAGTTATTACTCGTAGTTGACGAGATGTTGTCAGTTCCTTTCCAATCATAAAAGGTAATAGTCTCATCAGATGCCACCGTGATGGTCTGTTTACCAAACTGCGGCTGCAATACCTCCCTGTCGGCTAATGCCTGTAAAGGAAAGCCGAGTAGGGCTGTAAAGAGCCATAACAAGAATAATTTTTGCTTCATAAGTTGTTTTTATTAGTTAATAAAATTGTTAATGCCGAGTAAACTTTTAAGGTCTCAAGGGCAGTAAGGCGAGAATACAATTATAAAACCGATTTCGCCTAATAGACTTAATGCCTTTGCAAGTAGGGTTCTAAGGTCTCAAGGTCCGTAAGATGAGAATACAATTATAAAACCGATTTCACCTAATAGACTTAATAACCCTACAGCCTTAAACCTATAATTTTAACCAAAAGATTAAAGAAGTACTTTTCTGCTCTAACCCCAGAGATACAGAAACGGTTTGTCTGCAACAACATCCTGACGGATGAGTGACAAATCAGGCAGGTCTTCTGACTTTGCTCCAGAGCGATTCGCCTTCCCGAAAATCTCAGTGGCTCATTGTGAAACGCTCATAAAGGGAGCTTACAGCTGCGGGACAGTTGAGGACTTTCACCTCATTCCCTATTGATTGCTTGCGCAAACCTGATGCGGGTACAAAGGTAAATACTTTTTCGATAATAAGAAAATTTTACTGTTAAATTTAGGACTCGATAATGTTTGAGGTTTGGATATGAAACAAAAAAAGGACTGCACCAAACTGATGCAGCCCTTCGGAATGAGGTTTATCTTATTGAAAAGACTTATTTACTATTATTCTCTTTTCTCGCCCATATTGAAACCTTCATTGTAGTCGGTCTCTTTAGCAGGAACAACCCATGTCCAGTTGTTTGTTATAGGATCGTTAGGCTGGATTGTTACGGCAACTGCAGGGTGAGCATTACCGCCTTCAGCGAATGTATGGCGAACGATTGGCAACTTCCAACGCTTGAAGTCGCTCCACTGGAATCCCTCACCCCAGAGCTCTAAGCTACGATAGTCGCGAATCTCTGCAAAGAGGTCTTCGCCTGACTTGTTGCAAGTGTATTCAGGGTTACGGCCAGAATCCTTGTTCAGCTTAACAAGGGCTGCGCGTGCGTCTGCTTCGTTACCCAAGAAGTAGTTTGCCTCTGCTTCGATAAGAACCATTTCGCTGGTACGAATCAGTGGGAGGTAACCGATACCTGGCATGTCGAATACATAGAACTTGTATTGTCCACCAAGATAGTAGTAGCCTGCCTTATAAGGAGCATCCATACCGCTAACGCCTTGTGTGCTGTTGAAAGCATCTGCTGCTGCGTAAACATCGCCGTCCCATGCTATACAGTATGTCGCATTGAAGTTATTAGGGTTGGTGAGGTCTACACCTTCAAGGTTATCTTCTGTCAAGAAGAGGCTCTTACGAACGTCGCCCTTTGGAATACGGTTGATAAGCTCACGACCAATAGAACCTGCTCCACAAGCTGTGTTGTTTGCATAGTAGCCGTTGCAAGCTCCCTGAACGCCGTAGCTCCAGTACCAGTTGTTTTCGTCAGAAGCTCCGTAGCAGCCCATAATCCATTCAGATGTTGGATTGCAGAAACCTGCGCGATACTCAGCATTGCTCATGAGAGGGAAGCCGTTCTGAGCCAGCTTTGAATGCTCAAGGGCTGTCTTATAATCCTGCTTCCAGAGTGCTGCACGAGCGTAAACTGCGTGTGCTGCGCTAAGATTTGGAATCCATACATCAGAAGGTTTACGGTCGATGCCGCTTTCGTTGAAGAGCTTAACAGCTTCATCACAGTCTCTATAGATCTGATCCATTGTCTCTGCGAGAGTAGAAGGCTTGATTTCGCCAGTGCTTGCGTCAAGACGCAATGGCAGACCTTGTGTAGCACCGTTGTTGCTGTCCTGCCAGCGATAGCAGAAGTAGTGAACAAGCTTTTCGAAAGCGTATGCACGGAAGGTAAGCGCAGAAGCCTTGATGAACTTCTTGTCAGCTTCCAGTCCTTCTGCATCCATCACATTATTGATGAGGGCATTAGCCTGTGTAATAATCTGATAATAATAGTACCATGCATAGTGGTCGTAGATAGATTCCTTCTCGAAGTGCATAACTTGATTGTGGATGTCAGCCCAACCAGAAGCATAGTAGTTGTAGTTGTAGTCCTGACTTGGAAGGTTCTCATACAGACGTATGATAGCATTCTCACCACAGAAGCCTTGACGATATGCACTATGCTGAATAGTCATAGTCTTTGCCACACCATTCAGTGTCTTATAGGCATTCTCAGTAGTAGCCACCGCAGTCTCGTCGCTGACAGACTCAGAAGGGTCGGTGTCAAGATAGTCGCTGGCACAAGATGTAAACATGAGTGAAGTTGCACCTATCAAAAGACTGCCTACGAATAGTTTATTGATATATCTTTTCATATTGTTTGCTTTTTTATTAGTTAATAAATCGGTCTTCAACATTCAGCTTAGAAGTTAAACTGTAGTCCGAAGTTGAATACGCGTGCAGTCACATAAGTGTTGTCAGAACCACCTGAGAAGCTGTACTGTGGGTTCAGACCCTTACGAGAAGTCAGAGTAAACAAGTTCTCAACACCTGCGCTGAAGAGGATGCCCTCGATGCCAAGGTTCTTGCAGAGAGTCTTTGGCAAGTTGTAGGTCAGGGTGATGTTCTTGCATACGAAGTAAGAAGCACTTGTCAGCCAGCGGTCGCTGCTTGCATTGTTATAGTTGCTGCGGTTGAAGTCAACTACAGGGATTCCGTTAGGATCGATGCGGTTTGCAGATGTCTCTGTCATGCCTTCCGGCACGCCGCTCCAGGACTTGAGCAGGTCAGCGTGGTTAGCTGATGCTGAAGAAGCTGAAGAAGTAGACATGAGTGACTGATATGTTCCGTCCCAAACCTTGCCGCCTAAGCTGTAGGTGAACAGCATGTTGAGAGACAGGTCTTTCCAGCGGAGGTTAGAGAAGAATGAGCCGTACATGTCAGCATGTGCAGAACCTGCCCACTGACGCAGACCGAATGAAGTATCGGTTGTATATTTTGTACCGTTGATCTCAACGAGCTTGTTTGCGCTTGCCGCTGCACTTTCCTGCTCTGGGTCGAGAGTATAGAGAGAGTTACCAGTCATCTGGTCAACACCTACGAAGTGGTATGTGTACCATGAATATGGATCCTTGCCTTCAGAGAAGTTCTGCTGTCCGTGCAGGATGTCCTTGCCGCCAGGAAGCTTCTTGATCTTGCTGCTGATGATAGTAGCCTCTGTGCCGAGTGTCCATGTCCAGTCCTTTGTACGAACTACGTCGCCGTTGAGAGAGATCTCAAGACCGCGGTTAGAGATTGTACCGATGTTCTGATACTGTGTGAGGTTGTAAGAACCTTGATCGCTCCATACATAAGAACCTGCTGACAATGGCAGACGGACTTCGAAGAGAAGGTCCTTGTTGCGCTTGTCGAAGTAGCCGATGTTGAAGTTCAAACGGTTGAAGAGCTGTCCTTCAACGGCGATGTCGAATGTCTGTGCTGTCTCCCACTTGATGTCAGGGGCTGCAAGTGACTGCTTCATGAAAGCACCAGTACCAGCGTTCTTTTCTACATAGTAGAGAGCCTTGTAAGCATAGAGGCTTACTGCAGAGTTGTTACCTACTTCACCATAAGAAGCGCGTACACGCAACTGGTTAACCCAGTCTACATCCTTCAGGAACTCTTCCTTCTTAGCATTCCAGTTCAGACCGAATGAGAAGAAGTTACCCCAGCGGTTGTCTGGATGGAAGCGTGAGCTTCCGTCGCGACGCCAAGAGAAGTCAGCAAAGTATTTCTCGTCGTAGTTATAACGTACACGTGAGAGATAAGACTCAGTCTTGTCAACGTCGTCGTTACCAACGAGGTAAGAGTTGTTCTGGAAGTTACCCATTGTAAGGATACCAGGAACAGCCATACCAGTGTTCATACCGCTCATGTAGCGAGCCTTCCACTCATAGTTCTCGTGACCGAGCATAACGTCGATGTGGTGGATTCCGTAGTCGTGTTCCCAGTTCAAGAGCTGCTGGGCTGTACGGTTGTCATACTGATAAGC
>JAGAGD010000049.1 GCA_017627765.1 Prevotella sp.
AAGTTATTTGCGTGGTTAGTTAATCAATTTTTTACCCAACTCGGCTCTGAAAATTGCAAGTTTTCCTCTCGGCAAGGACAAGAAACCGAAAAATGGTTTCAGATTGAAAGAACTTTAACTTTAACTTTAACCTTAACCTTAACGATAACGGGAATCTTTATTCTTTAATATTTAATCAGGAAAAACTTGTTTTTCTCAACTCACAAAAGAATGTTAAATATTTGTAGGCATAAGGAATAATATGTAATTTTGCAAGGAATAAGAATCTGAGAAAGAAAAACGTATGCAGTTCAAGTTTTTAAAGCCATTGGGTAGGATTATAAGCAGGTATAAATATACTATAACTATAGTTGTTTGTACGGCTATTGTTGTGTTTCTCGACGAGAATAGTTTTCTCCGCCGCTTGGAGTATAACTTCCAGATACGCGACCTGAAGGCAGAGATAGAGAAATATAATACCGAATATGAGCGCGACTCCATCAGGCTGTATGAACTGAAGGGCAATCCTAAGGCTATCACTAAGGTGGCTCGCGAGCGATATTTCATGAAGGCTGACGATGAAGACATCTTCGTGTTGAGCGACGATGGTGAAACTAATGACAATAAAGATGAAAAAACTAAATAAATTTCAGAGTGTGCTCTTTCTCGTGGGAGGGTTGATGATGGTGATTGGTGCTGGTTGCTATGTTTTCTTTTTCTATCAGGTAGCGGCAGCGTTTATCTTTCTTGCAGGTGCTGTGCTTTTTGCAATGATGCAGATTCAGCAGCGCTATGAGGGCAGCAATATAACCATTCTGCGCCTGCACCGCATCCAGCTAATGGCAGACTTTCTTTTTGTCCTTTCTGGTTTTCTGATGATTGACAGCCAGTTTAAGCTACTTCTTCCGCTCTTTAGCAACTATGAAACTTATGTGCAGTATGTCTTCAACAAGTGGATTATCACGATACTTGTTGCTGCTGTATTGGAGATATATACTATTCACCGACTGTCTTCGGAACTGGAGAAAGAGAAAAAATGCTAAAACTTGAGTGGAATAATTAAATAGAATAAAAAATTTTCTTTACTTCAAGAATACATATTACTTTTGTCTTCCGAAAGTTTGACAAACGTTTTAACATGGATAAAAAACTACTTTTCATATTTCTGACTACTGTATTGCTTACCTCGTGTGCAAGTACTTATAATATTCAAGGAACATCAAATGTATCAAACCTCGACGGACAGATGTTGTATCTGAAGGTTTTGAAAGACAACGATATGAAGAAACTTGACTCGTGCGACGTGGTGCATGGCAAGTTCTCTTTTTGCGGAGCACTCGACTCGGCTAAGATGGCGAGCATCTTCATTGACGACGAAAGCATACTGCCCGTAGTGCTTGAAGACGGCGACATAACGATAAAGATTACTTCTACGGAGCAGATTGCTTCGGGTACGTATCTCAACGACAAGCTGTTTGAGTTTCTTCGCAAGTATGAGCAGTTGCAGGCTCAGTCTATGGAACTTGTCCACAAGCACGACCAAGCCATAATGAACGGTCACGACATGGTGGAAACCACAAAGCAACTGCAAGATGAGTATTTGCAGATAAACGAAAGGCTGGACACGCTTGTTACTAACTTCATCACGTCTAACTTTGACAATGTGCTGGGCCCTGGCGTCTTCATGATGGTAACAAATACCGACGTTCCAGAACTGTCGCCTTGGGTTGAAGTGATAATGAGCAAGGCTACTGAATTCTTCAAGAACGACCAATATGTGAAGTGGTATATAGAGACAGCAAAGCATGTGCAGAACTTGCAAAACGGTCTGGAGGAAATGCCCATGCCTATGGCTGCGCCAAACAACGGAATGGGACAGCCTCCTACGCCAAACGACATGGCTCAGCCGAGAAGATAGGGAACTTTAACTTTAACTTTAACTTTAACGGGAACGAGAACGGGAACTTTAACGATAACGTTAACTTTAACTTTAACGGGAAATTGTCATCAGAATGACTATGCACTATGCACTAAATAAAGTCTTTGCACTGTTTGTTGCTTGTCAACTCGAAAACTGAAGAACTCAAGAAACTCAGATAATAAATGAAGACAATATTAAAAAACGGTATCATCGTTAACGAAGGTGTCTCTGAACGGGCATCCGTCGTTATAACTGACGACCGCATAACAGATATAATTGACTCAAATATGTCGCCTCGCGAAAACTACGACAATACCGTAGACCTCGCGGGGTGTTTTGTTTTTCCTGGCATCATCGACTCTCATGTGCATTTCCGTGAACCTGGCATGACGCACAAGGCTGACATGGAGAGCGAGAGCCGAGAGGCAGCACGCGGAGGAGTGACTACGTTCTTCGATATGCCAAACACTGTGCCGCAGACCACAACGGCTGAAGCAATCGGCGGAAAACTGGAGCGTGCAGCAAAGGTGAGTGCCGTGAACTATGCTTTCTTTATTGGCGCAACTAACGACAATGCTGAAGAACTGGCAAGTATTGACTGCCACATAGTGCCTGGCATAAAACTGTTCATGGGTTCGTCTACGGGCAATATGCTTGTTGACCGCAGAGAGACTCTGGAGCAGCTTTTCAAGAATTCCACTCTGCCCATCATGGCACATTGTGAAGACACTGCCATAATAAACCGCAACATGGAGCAAGCCAAGAAACGTTTTGGCGGAGAACCTCCAGTTGCTTGCCATCCGAGCATCAGAAGTGAAGAGGCCTGCTATGCTTCAACGGCACTGGCTGTAAGTCTGGCTCGCAAATTCAACGCCCGACTACACGTTGCCCATCTCACTACAGCACGCGAACTGGAGTTGTTCAGACCCGACGACAGAAACATTACGGCAGAGGCAGTTGTCGCCCATCTGTGGTTTTGCGATGAAGACTATGAGCGTTTGGGTACACGCATAAAGTGTAATCCTGCCGTAAAGACTGCTGCCGACAGAGATGCGCTGCGCAAGGCTCTTACCGACGGAAGGATAACGACAGTATCGACCGACCATGCCCCGCATCTGCTCTCAGAGAAGGAGGGAGGCTGTTGCAGTGCAGCATCGGGAATGCCTATGGTTCGCTATTCGTTGTCGGCAATGCTCCAGTTGGTAGAGAAAGGCGTGTTGAGCATGGAGCGTGTCGCCCACCTCATGTGCCATCAGCAAGCCCGCCTGTTCGGTGTGCGTGAGCGCGGTTTCATCAGAAAGGGATATAAGGCAGACCTTGCTGTTGTCAGCAGGCAGCCTTTGCATGTAGATAAAGAGAGTCTTACCTGCCGTTGCGGATGGAGTCCGATGGAGGGCGAGACCTTCGACTGGCAGGTGGTTCACACATTCTGCAATGGTCGCCATGTCTACAACAATGGAATAATAGACGATAGCGTAAGAGGCGAGCAGGTGATGTTCAGGTGATGGAGGTAAACTTTAACTTTAACGTTAACGGGAACGATAACGGGAACTTTAACTTTAACTTTAACGTTAACGGGAACGATAACTTTAACTTTAACGTTAACGGGAACGATAACTTTAACTTTAACGTTAACGTTAACCTTAACGGGGGACTGAGTTATGAGAACTTTAACGTTGACTCGTTTACTTATATAATATAAGAAAAGAAATGATTGCACGAAGTATAGTGATATTTATACTGCTTACATTGCTGCCCGATATGTATCTGTATCTGCACTATGTAAGACACCGTAAGAACCACAAGTGGTGGAAAGCTGTCTTGTGGTGGATTCCTTCTGCGTTTTTAGTTGTTTTTGCAATATATCTGTCAATAGGCAAAGGTTTTCTGCCTCATGGCTTAGGTGCAGCAGAAACCTATCTGTTCCTGTTCGGCTTGATTGCCGTTCCGAAGTTAGCATATTCAGTATGCTCATTTCTCGGACTCATGGTGTGCAGGCTGCGCAATAGCCGTGTGAACTGGGGCAATCTCGTTGGCTTGTTTCTTGCAGTCTATTGCGTGTACGTTGTGTTTGCAGGCTCGCTGTGGGGATTCAGCAAGTTGAAGATAAGGCAAGTGGAACTCACGTTCAGCGATTTGCCTGAGGCTTTTGACGGTTATCGCATTGCCGTATTCTCCGATGCTCACGTCGGAACGTTGCAGGGAAGCAGACAGAAGATGCTGGAGCGCGTTGTTGATTCGCTCAATGCACAACACGCAGACATGATAGCCTTTGTGGGCGATTTGCAGAACATTGAACCGCAGGAACTCTATCCGCATCGCGAACTCCTTTGTAGGTTGAAAGCAAAGGATGGGGTCTACAGTGTGCTTGGCAATCATGACTATTCTTATTATTCCAGGGTTTCACCCGCAGAGAGCGTTGCCAACGAAAAGGAACTGCAAGGCATGCAGCGGCAGTTTGGCTGGAATCTTCTGATGAATGAGCATCTTGCAATACATCGTGGCAAGGACTCTATTGTAGTTGCGGGTCTTGAGAACGGAGGAAATAACCGTTTCCCGAAAAAAGACGACATAGTAAAGGCAACGGAAGGAGTAGATGAAGGTGCGTTTATGATTATGCTGGAACACGACCCAACGTTGTGGCAGCAGAAGATACTCCATGATTCTCATGCCCAGTTGACATTGAGCGGACATACTCATGGCGGGCAAGTAGCCTTGTTCGGATTTAAGCCTACCAGTCTGATTTATAGTCAGAACGACGGTTTGCACTGGCAAGACAATCGCGCCATGTATGTAACCTGTGGAGTAGGTGCTCTTGTTCCGTTCCGCTATGGAGTTCCAGGCGAAATCGTTGTCATCACATTAAAGAGTAAAAAAGACGGAAAGAAATAATAACAAATTAAGGAAGTTCCCGTTAAGGTTAAAGTTAAAATAATTATCAATTAAAAGGTCACTGTTCGAGAGGAAAAGTAATTATCAATTAAAAAATGAAATACTTATATAGAATCTATCAGTTGTTTATATGCCTGCCGTTGTTCTTGCTGACAACTATTCTGACAGCAACGATGACAGTAATAGGTTGTGCGCTTGGTGCCGTTAACTTCTTCGGCTACCATCCAGGACGCTTATGGTCGAGGATAACAATATATTCGCTGCTTCTGCCTATCCACGTTGAAGGACGTGAACACCTGAAGCGGCATCAGAGTTACGTCTTTGTGGCAAACCATCAGGGAGCATTCGATATATTTATTATCTACGGTTTCCTTGGCCGCAACTTCAAGTGGCTTATGAAGCAATCGCTGCGCCGTATTCCGTTTGTCGGTGTTGCCTGCGAGTATGCCCGCCACATCTTTGTAGACAAAAGCGGACCCAGCAAGATTCGTCAGACCTACGACCGTGCGCGAAACATTCTGAAAGGAGGAATGTCGGTTGTTGTCTTCCCTGAAGGCTCACGCACCCGCACTGGCGCAATGGGGCGTTTTCAGCGTGGCGCATTCATGTTGGCAGACGAGTTGCAGCTGCCTGTTGTCCCACTTACAATCAATGGCTCTTTCAATGTTCTGCCACGACAGAAAGACGGACATTTCATCAACTGGCATCCGCTTAGCCTGACCATACACGAGCCTATTCCGCCTTCAGGTCAAGGTCCAGACAATATTCACGAAACCATGCAGAAAAGCTATGAGGCTGTTTTGGAAGGATTGGCGGGCAGGGATGTTAATGATGAAAGATGAATGAGCGTTGAAGGATTAATGATTCATGGCAAAAACATGGCTATTTTTTGTTTTTGTATGAATAAACTTATTGAAAAAACGAAATAAACTATTACCTTTGCAATCCATAAACTGCATTCGGCAATAAAATAAAAAGAATATATCATGAACCAAAGCGACAGTATCGTAATAATTCCAACATATAATGAAAAGGAGAATATGGAGAAAATCATCCGTGCCGTATTCTCACTTGATAAGTGTTTTCATATTCTCGTAATCGATGACGGCAGCCCTGACGGAACAGCCCAGATAGTGCACCGACTCATTGATACAGAGTTTTCCGACCGTCTTTTCATAATAGAGCGTAGCGGAAAACTCGGACTTGGAACGGCTTATATTACTGGTTTCAAGTGGGCTTTGGAGCATACCTACGAATATATCTTTGAGATGGATGCCGACTTCAGTCACGATCCTAACGACTTGCCACGACTCTATGCAGCCTGTCACGATGAAGGTTATGACGTGGCAATAGGTTCGCGATATGTCAGTGGAGTTAATGTTGTCAACTGGCCTATCGGACGTGTGCTTATGAGTTATTTCGCTTCAAAGTATGTCAGATTCGTAACAGGCTTTAAGGTTCATGACACAACCGCAGGATTTAAGTGCTATCGCCGCAGAGTGTTGCAGACAATAGAACTTGACAAGATTCGTTTCAAAGGCTATGCATTCCAGATTGAGATGAAGTTCACAGCCTATAAGATAGGTTATAAGATAAAGGAAGTGCCAGTAATCTTTGTAAATAGAAGAGAAGGTACGAGCAAGATGAGCGGTGGAATATTCGGAGAGGCTTTCTTTGGAGTTATGCGTCTGCGCTGGGATGGATGGTTCAGAAAATATCCTAAAAAGCAATAGACTGGGGTAGAGGATGACAAACAATCAGATTACTGCCCTTTATTCTTCACTGCCACAAACCTCTGCTGTGGCAAAAACTCTGAAAAACGAAAAGACACGAACCCTATTTCTCGAAGGACTGCTTGCTTCATCGGCTTCGATGTTTTTTGCTTCGCTCTCAGATAGAGTTCATGTTCCTTTCCTTTTTATTTTGCAAGATAACGACGAAGCTGGCTATTTCTACAACGACTTAAGACATTTGCTGAGCAAGGAGAGCCAAGTGCTTTTCTTGCCTTCTTCATATAGACGTGCCGTGAAATACGGACAGCGAGATGCTGCCAACGAGATATTGCGAACCGAAGTGTTGTCGGCTCTGTCTTCATCACAGTTATATAATAATAAGGAGGAGGAAGATTTTTCTGAAAGCGGAACAAAGCAATCAGAGGAATTGCCAAATCCTATCATCGTCACTTGTCCTGAGGCCCTTTCTGAGCTTGTAGTCTCAAAAAAAGTATTCAACGACAATGCCATAACTCTTGCCGAAGGTGAGAGTCAGGACCTTATTCTGCTTCAACGGAAGTTGAGGGAAATGAACTTCGAGGAAGTTGACTATGTTTATGAACCAGGTCAGTTTGCTGCTCGCGGAAGCATTCTCGATGTCTATTCCTACAGTTGTGAATTGCCTTTCCGTATTGACTTCTTCGGTGACGAGATTGACAGCATCCGCACTTTTGAAGTAGAAGACCAGTTGTCGAAAGAACATCGGAAGCAAATAGAGATTGTTTCGGGAATGTCTGCCATTGAGGAAGAGAAAGTTCCATTCATGCAGTTTCTTCCTGCCGAAACTATAGTAGCTTGCAAAGACCTTGTCTATGTTCGTGATACTATTGACCGAATATATCGCGAAGGATTTTCTTCACAGGCACTGAAAGAACGGCTTGAGGGTGCTACGGAGATGGAGCAGAAGCAGATAGAGCGTGAGATGATACGCGAGAGCCAGTTGATTTCTGGACAGGTTTTTGCAGAAAGGATTTCCGCTTTCCGTCGAATAGATTTCGGACACAAGCCAATGGGAGTACCTCAGTCAACCATTCGCTTCAATGTTTCTCCCCAGCCGCTTTTCCATAAGAATATAGATTTGCTTAGAAAAACAGTTCGCGACTACCATCTGCAAAGTTATAGACTATGCATCATGGCAGACAGCAAGAAGCAGATAGAGCGTGTCAGCGAACTCATTCGTGGCGAGGAAGATGGAGCAAGGCTTGATATTTCTATTGAGTCTACGCCTTTTACTATTCACGAAGGTTTTACAGACAACGACCTTCACGTTTGCTTCTTCACCGACCATCAGGTTTTCGACCGTTTCCATAAATTCAACTTGCAGTCGGAGAAAGCCCGAAATGGAAAGATAGCCCTTACCATGAAGGAGTTGCAAGAGCTTGAACCAGGCGACTTTCTTGTCCATGTCGACTTTGGAATAGGAAAGTTTGGCGGACTTGTGCGTGTGCCTCTGCCTCAGCATAATGGTGCAAAGCAAGCCAATGACGATTCGTCGCAGCAGGCTTATCAGGAAATGATAAGGATAATCTACCAGCGTGGCGATATTGTTGACGTTTCAATCCACTCACTATATAAGATTTCTAAATACAGAAGTGCAGGCGACGGACAGATGCCTCGCTTGTCTACGCTTGGCACAGGTGCGTGGGAACGCATGAAAGAGCGTACCAAGAAGCGCATCAAAGACATTGCCCGCGACCTTATTCGTCTATATGCCAGCAGGCAGCAGGCGACAGGCTTTGCTTTCTCGCCAGATTCTTTTTTGCAGCACGAACTTGAGGCAGGCTTTCTCTATGAGGATACACCCGACCAGCTTCGTGCTACCAATGAAGTTAAGGCAGACATGGAAAGCAAAAGCCCGATGGACAGACTCGTTTGTGGTGATGTTGGTTTTGGAAAGACAGAAGTCGCTGTGCGTGCTGCGTTTAAGGCTGCATGCGACTCAAAACAGGTTGCCGTGCTTGTTCCTACAACAGTATTAGCTTTCCAGCATTACCAGACATTCCGCGACCGACTGAAGAATATGCCAGTGCGTGTAGACTATCTTTCGAGAGCACGAACTGCCAAACAAACAAGGCAGATACTTGCTGACCTGAAAGAGGGAAAAATAGATATACTCATAGGTACTCACAAACTGATAGGAAAGCAAGTGGAGTGGAAAGACTTAGGACTGCTTATAATAGACGAGGAACAGAAGTTTGGCGTTGCAGTGAAAGAGAAACTCCGCACGCTTAAAAACAACATCGACACACTCACAATGTCGGCAACTCCTATTCCGCGCACCTTGCAGTTCTCGCTGATGGGGGCAAGAGACATGAGCATAATCCGCACTCCGCCGCCAAACCGCTATCCGATTCAGACTGAGATCTCTACATACAACAGCGAGACTATTGCCGATGCCATCAATTTTGAGATGAGCCGCAACGGACAGGTATTCTTCGTTAACGACAGGATATCTAATCTTGAAGAAATAAAACTGCTGATAATAAAGCATGTTCCCGACTGCCGAGTTGCTATAGGGCATGGACAGATGAAGCCAGACGAGCTGGAGAAAATAGTAATGGGTTTCATCAACTACGACTATGACGTGCTGCTCTCAACAACAATAGTGGAGAATGGTATTGACATCTCAAATGCTAATACCATAATAATAAACGATGCGCACAGGTTCGGATTGTCAGACCTTCACCAGATGCGTGGAAGAGTAGGGCGAAGCAACCGCAAGGCTTTCTGCTATCTGCTTGCTCCGCCTAAGTCGCTCCTGCCTGCCGATGCACGCCGCCGCCTTGAGGCTTTGGAGACTTTCTCAGAACTTGGCAGCGGATTTAATCTTGCCATGCAAGACCTCGACATTCGTGGCGCAGGCAATCTGCTCGGTGCTGAACAGAGTGGATTTATGGAGGATTTGGGCTATGAGACATATCTTAAGATTATACGTCAGGCAATGGTTGAGTTGCGCAATGAGAAGAAGGATGACGTAAGAGAAGTTGAGGCTGAAGGTATTAAGAGCAATGGTGCGACAAGAGAAAGTGAGGCAGACGACAACATGATGATGACAGTCATGGGAGAGTCTGTGATGTTTGTTGACGACTGTGCTCTTGAGAGCGACCTCGAGATGTATTTCCCAGACACATACGTTCCTACTTCTTCTGAGCGAATGTTGCTATATAGAGAACTTGACAACGTGGAGACCGACGAACAGCTTGAGGCATACCGAAGTCGGCTTGAAGACCGTTTCGGTCCTGTGCCTAAGCAGGGTGAAGAACTTATGCACGTTGTTGCGCTGCGAAGGATAGGCAAGCGGCTTGGCTGTGAGAAGATTGTCTTGCGACAGGGAAGGATGCAGATGCAGTTTGTTAGCAATGCTGATAGCCCTTATTATCAGAGCAGTGCATTCGACAAGGTGCTTAACTTTGTTGCTATGAATGCTCGTCGCTGCAATCTGAAGGAGGTTAACAGCCGCCGTCTTATGGTTGTTAGCAATGTGCTGACGGTTGAAGATGCTGTTGCTGCTTTGCGTGCTATTGATAGTTAATGCAGATATTCTTGATTAATGATTAAAGAATAACGATTAATGTTACAGTTAAAGTTCCCATTCCCGTTCTCGTTCTCGTTCCCGTTAACATTAATCTTGTTTTAAATTTTTGTTTCTTATAGACCTGATGGTTTGCAGGGCAACGCTGAGGATTATCAGGGAAATTCCGATATAGAATGATGCGTTTAGTTCTCTGCCTTCACTGAAGAAGATGAAGGCAAGGATTATTGTGTAGATAGGTTCGAGATTATAACTGAGGTTAACGGTGAAGGCAGAAAGGGCCTTCAGTGCCATTATCTGGAAAAGATAGAGAATGGATGTGCAGAAAAAGGCAAGACACAACAGCCAGTAAAGATTGCTGCCAGCAGGCAGTACGAAGACTGGCTGGGATGGGGGGAATATGCCAAGATATATAGGAATGAGCAGCGTAACGACTCCAAGTCCGCCTAATATCTGATATATCAGAACGGTCTTGCTGTCAACGCCTATCGTTACTTGCTTGTTATACACGCTGTAGAGTGCTGCTATTGCCGACGATATTGTTCCTAGCATTATTCCGAAACGATAGCGAGGGTCGAGAGAGAATATGCACAGAAGTCCCGCAACGGTTATCAGTGAGTAGAATATCTCTGTGCGCGATATACGGCGATGGAAGAATAGCGGCTCTATCAGTGCTGTAAAGAAACCTACGAGAGCATAGCAGACAACGCCGATAGACACGTTGCTCACCTTTATTGAGCCATAGAAGAGAATCCAGTGCAGACCTAATAGCCCGCCGCACATTGCTATGTTGAATATGCGCTTGCAGCCTATCTTCGGCAGTCCTGTGAATGGAAGAATGAAGAGAGAGGCAAATAGCATCCTATACCATACGATGTCAACCTCGTGCATAGTAATCAGCCTGCCGAACAGTCCCGTAAAGCCAGCCAGCAGAATGCCTAAGTGCAGATAAAGGAAAGCGTGCTGCATTTACTTGAATAGTCCGTAGAGTCGTCCGTCAATCATGTCGGTGACACTCTGGAAGTCATGCGAGCTGCTCTCAAACTTAGTATTGTCGCCGTCAACAATAATCAGGTTGCCCTTATAGTCTTTTATCCATTCCTCATATCGCTCGTTGAGTCCGGCAAGATAGTCGATGCGTATGCTTCGCTCGAAGTCTCTGCCGCGCTTCTGAATCTGCGAGATAAGGTTGGGCACCGTTGAGCGGATATAAATCATAAGGTCGGGCAGCTTAACCAGCGAAATCATCAAGTCGAAGAGGTCGCAATAGTTATTGAAGTCGCGGTCGCTCATCATTCCCATTCCGTGAAGGTTTGGTGCAAAGATGCGAGCATCCTCAAATATGGTGCGGTCTTGAATAATAGTGTCCTTGCTTTTAGAAATCTCAACCACCTCCTGAAAGCGTTTGTTCAGGAAGTAGATTTGAAGATTGAAAGCCCATCTTGGCATGTCGGCATAGAAGTCGTCAAGATATGGGTTGTTGTCTACTGGTTCATAGCGTGGAGTCCATCCATACCTGTGTGCAAGCATACGTGTGAGAGTAGTTTTGCCGCTTCCAATATTTCCTGCTACTGCTATATGCATGTTTTTATTTTATTTTATGTTTTTTTTATTTTCAAGTAAACGAACACTAATATAGTGCATAATGCATAGTTATTCTTGATTAAGGAATAAAGATTAAAGACCAATCAAAGTCCTCATAACTCATAACTCGTCCCCGTTAAGGTTAACGTTCCCGTTCCCGTTAAAGTTATCCTTCCCGTTAATTATCAATTATCAATTTAGAACAGTCCGTATAGCTCAGCATCTATTCTGTCTGCAATCTTTGCAAAGTCAGAGGGGCGGTTTTCGAAGTCGAGATTGTCGACATCAACCACGAGAGTCCTCCCCTCATAGTGCTTGAAGATAAACTCCTCGTAGCGGTCGTTCAGATTTTGCAGATACTCTATCTGCATAGTCTGCTCATATTCGCGCCCCCGTTTCTGGATGTTCTCAACAAGGTGGGTTATCGACGAGCGGAGATAAATCATCAGCTCTGGCAGCCTGACCGTTGTAAGCATCAGCCTGAACAACTCCATGTAGGTGTCGAAGTCGCGGTCAGACA
The DNA here is from genome assembly GCA_017627765.1 of Prevotella sp. Taxonomy (GTDB): domain Bacteria; phylum Bacteroidota; class Bacteroidia; order Bacteroidales; family Bacteroidaceae; genus Prevotella. The sequence goes on from JAGAGD010000049.1 coordinate 12,201, forward strand.
GGTAGCCCATAGCCTTGTTGTTGGCAGTGAACACATAGACACCCTCGAAGATAGAGCGGTCTTGCACGATAGTCTCTCTGCTCTTCGAGATGGCTATCAGGTCGCGGAAGCGCTCCTTCAGGAAATACACCTCAAGTGCAAACGACCATCTGCCGATGTCCTTATAGTAGTCTTCCAGATAAGGGTTGTAGTCTACAGCCTCAAAGCGTGGCTGCCATCCGTAGTGGTTAGCCAGCATCCTTGTCAGCGTAGTCTTTCCGCTGCCTATGTTTCCTGCTATTGCTATGTGCATTTTTTTGAGTCTTATTTAGAAATAACCGTCTGCAAATATAGGCATTATTTTCTGTTTCTGCAAGCAGCCCCGTGTTTTTTGTTCCCGAAATCAATTTCGGTAACATTTCCCCCGCATCTCATAATTAAGTAATTGTTAGCTGACAAGCACTAATTTAGTTCATAGTGCATAGTCTTTGACAGTGCATAGTTCATAGTTCATAGTTGTTTAGTTGACGAGTTTATTCATTAATCAATTAATCATTAATCTTTCATCCTTCATCATCCACGATGTCGTTGCATCGTGAAAACACACTCCTCAGTCACTTCGTGACAGCTTCCCTAAACTTAGGAGAGCAATTACTGCTTACAAATTGTAATTATCAAAATCAGCCCAAAATTTTGACGAAAAAAGTAAAAAATCTTGACAAACGGAATTTTCATTCTAGAGAAGGATTTTCCGTTTGGCACGATGCGAAATGCAAAAATGTGTTTAATTGTTAATCAATCGGCTTAAACTATGTAAACGAACATAAGGAACGAAAAAGTGAAAGGTGTCCTTTCGCGATGCGAAACGTGGCATATCGCAGTGC
>JAGAGD010000050.1 GCA_017627765.1 Prevotella sp.
AGCTCCATAATAAGCACGGTCTTACCTACACCGGCACCACCGAACAAACCAATCTTACCACCTTTCATGTATGGCTCAAGCAGGTCAATGACCTTAATACCAGTTGCCAACATTTCCTTACGTGTAGACAGTTCCTCAAATTTTGGAGCCTCGCGATGGATTGGGTATGCACCTTCCATGTCGAGCTGTTTCATACCGTCGATAGGTTGTCCTATCACATTTAGCATTCGGCCTTTGATTTGGTCACCGGCAGGCATCTGAATAGGGCTACCCATTGGAATAGCTTCCAATCCTCTCTGCAAACCGTCGGTATTGTCCATTGCGACACAACGCACAGTATCCTCGCCGATGTGCTGCTGCACTTCGACAATCAAATCACGTCCATCGCTACGAACAACCTTTAAGGCTTCGTGGATTTTTGGCAGCACTTTTTCTGCATCTTGACCTGCTGTGTCGAAATATACGTCAATCACAGGACCGATGATCTGCGAAATGCGACCACTAATTTTTGACATAAATTATGATTTTTAATGTTAACAAATATACTAAAATATTTTAATGAGTGCAAAATTAAGAATAATCTTTTTATATGGCAAATATTATTATATGTTTTTTCTAAAATTACACTTTTTACATGAAAAAATATTCACAAAACAAAGAGACAGTTCTATGTTTTGGATATTTATGCATATTCACCACTATGCACATTACAAAAATTAAAACTGTAAGCGCAACAATGAAGAAGTAAAAATAAGTTTAAAAATACAAATAAAACAATAATTATTCGTAATCATCAATAATGGCATTCATAAAGTCCATCATCGGTTTGGCAACTTTAAATACATTTACCATCTTATCAAACCATTGTGGACTATCAAAGAATGTGTCTTCAACCTTAATCCATGCACAATAGTCTTTCATCCTAAGATATTCTATGTGTTCGTAATCACGAGGGAATCCAGCAGGACAACTCTTCAAATGCTCTATGCCAAAACCTTTTTCATCACCCCAAGCTCCCTCGTTTGGCTTACCGAACAACTGTATAAAATCCTTATTTTCAACACATTCCTGCCATTCATTTAAATTCATCATTATTTCATTTCTACAAGCAGTCAGAATGTTTGTCGGCAACCAATAATTACCACATGCAAGCATACAATTATCAGGCTCAAGATGAATGTAATATCCCCCATGAAGAGACTTTTTTCCATGCGCAGCTATATATGCACCAAAATGTCTTTTATATGGTGATTTATCTGGTGAGAAACGTGTATCCCTATAAAATCTGTAAGTAGCATCCTTCACTGTTATATGCACAATAGAATCATCGAATTCTGCAATTCTCAAAATTGCCTGTTCTATATCGTCTTCAAAACTTTTACGACAATATAGATATTCATTTTTATTTTCATTAAACCATTCCCTATTATTGTTCCTAGTTATGTTTGCCAAGAACTCTAATATTCGCTTTGCTTCCATATAACAGTATAGCTTTTATTAAACATTGTTTTTAGGACAAATATCATCAAATGGACACTTCTCACAATGTGGTTTTCTGCTTGTACAAATATATCTTCCGTGCAATAAAATCCAATGATGCGCTTTTGGAATTATATCGTCAGGAATATTCTTTACCAATTCTTTTTCAACAAGATATGGGGTAGTAGCATTTTTGGGGACAAGTCCTAAACGATGGCTGACTCTAAACACATGTGTATCAACAGCCATCGCTGCTTTTCCAAAAGCAACAGCCTCAACAACATTAGCTGTTTTACGGCCGACACCAGGCAAAGTCACTAAATCTTCGAACACTGCAGGCACGTTTCCTCCAAACTTATCAATAATCATCTTAGACATTTCTGACAAGTGGTGTGCTTTAGCATTTGGATAAGAAACACTCTTGATATATTCGAAAATCTCTGACTCTTCAGCCTCAGACATCGCTTTTGCATCTGGATAGCGTCTGAAAAGTTCAGGAGTAACCTGATTAATACGCTTATCGGTACATTGAGCGCTCAGCAACGTTGCTACTAAAAGCTGAAAGACACTACCAAACTGCAGTTCGGTAGTGACTTCAGGCATTTCTTTCTTATAGTAGTCTAACAGAAATTGATAGCGTTCACTGCGCTTCATTCTGATATTTATTATTTCAATTTATTATTTCTTTTTATCAGCAGACTTCTTTGGTGAACTCTTATATTCTTTATTCAGTCCAGCAATTACCTCGTCTGTTATGTCATAGGCCTTGTCTGCATAAAGCATATTGTCACCAACTTTACTTAAGATAAATGTATATTTTTTGTCCTTATTATACTTAGCAAGAAAGTTTTGTATTGAGTCTCTAAGAGCCTTGTTGTATTTATCTGTCTCTGTTTGGAACTCATTACCAAGTCGCTGCTGAAGAATCTGCAAATCATTATCCTGCTTTTGAAGATTAGCCTGCACAGCCTCTGCTTGCTCTCTTGTATATTTGTTTGCCTGAATATCCTGTTGGAATTTGGCTGCGGCGGTCTGAAGTGCCCTACCCTTCTGTGCAATTGTATTCTGAATATTCTGACCTTTTTGCTCTAAAACTTTTGAATAGTCTTTACAGAAATTATACTGTGACATGATTGAATCAACTTCAACATATGCAATCTTAAGACCTTGTTCAGACTTCTGAACTGGAGTTTTCTCGTCCATTTTTGCATTCTGATTGTTACATGAAGTAATCATCATTGTAGCCATAGCTGCTACAGCTACTGTACGAAATAATTTTGTTCTTTTCATTTTATAGTTTTATTTTAATTTATTTTTGACTCAACAATATTTCAAATATTGTATAGAAAAAGGCTAAGTAGCCCTGTTATTCTCTCGCGCTTGCCTGTCTTGTTCCATCACACAGTCAATACCCTGTTCTTTCAGGGCTTCATTATCGTGAATATGCTGCGATGAGAAGCTTCCATTCTTTAAAAATATCACTTTTATTGATAATAATGCCACTGCTATAGCAATTATTAACAAACTTATTACGATTGTTTCAATCATTTTATTTAATTTTGTCGCTGCAAAGTTACGATTAAACGAGTAAAGAGCAAAAAAAAACTGCTAAAAGTTGTTTTTTATTTGACTTTTAAAATGTAAGTAGTTCTTTTATGTATTATGAAAAACTTCGATTCGTAATAAAAAAAACAGAAAACACACCAAAATTATTTATAAAAGATGAATAACGTAGAATTAAAACCTGCTCGCGTTTTTGAGCAATTCGCAGCAATTAACAAGATTCCCCGCCCATCTAAGCGTGAGGAGAAAATCATTGAGTTCTTGAAAAACTTCGGCGAAAGTCGTGGTCTTGAAACAAAAGTTGATGAAACTGGTAATGTTCTTATTAAGAAACCAGCCACACCAGGTTTTGAGAATCGTCAGACCGTAATTCTTCAAAGCCATATGGATATGGTATGCGAGAAACTTGTTGACATTGATTTCGACTTTGACAATGATCCTATCCAGACATACGTTGACGGTGAATGGCTTTGCGCTAAAGGAACAACACTGGGTGCCGACGACGGTATCGGATGCGCTATTGAAATGGCCATTCTCGACAGCGACGATCTAGAGCACGGACCAATAGAGTGTGTTTTCACACGTGATGAAGAAACTGGACTTACAGGTGCTGAAGGCATGAAGGCAGATTTCATGACAGGCGACATGCTTATAAACCTTGATTCAGAAGATGAAGGACAGATTTTCGTCAGTTGTGCTGGTGGCAGAACAACAGAAGCCTGCCTCAAATTTGAACGTGAAGATGCACCACAGGGATACTTCTTCATGAAAGTTGCATTAAAAGGACTTGTTGGAGGTCACTCTGGTGACGACATCAACAAGAAACGTGCAAACTCTATTAAGATTCTCGCACGTTTCATGTATAAAGAAATGCAGAAGACTGCTATACGCATTGTTGACTTCAACGCAGGTAAGCTCCACAACGCAATTCCTCGTGACGGTGTAGTAACATTTGCGGTGCCAGCTGATATGAAGGAAACTGTTCGTGCTGACTGGAATGTATTTGCAGCAGAAGTTGAAGACGAATTCCATGTAACAGAGAAGTCAATGGACTTCACTATGGAAAGCGCAGAAGCAGCAAAGGTAATGAACGAAGATGCTTCTACTCGTCTCATCCGTGCAATACAAGCTATTGACAATGGAGTTTTCGCTATGTGCCAGGACGAAGACTTAGCTTGGCTTGTTGAAACATCAAGCAACATTGCAAGCGTTGAGACTCTCGACGGATATGTTAAGATGGTAGCAAGTCAGCGTTCTAACGTAATGAGCAACCTCGACAATCAGGCTAATACTATTAAAGCACTCTTCGAGTTAGCTGGTTGCGAAGTCAAACAAGGCGATGGTTATCCAGCATGGAAGATGAATCCTAACAGTCAGTTGACAAAAACTGTTGTTGAGTCTTATAAGAAACTGTTTGGTAAAGACCCTAAAGTTTTAGGCATCCACGCAGGTCTTGAGTGCGGTCTCTTCTCTGAGCGTTATCCAAACCTTGACATGGTTTCATTCGGTCCAACACTTCGCGGAGTTCATTCTCCTGACGAGCGTCTGCTTATCCCTACAGTTCAGATGGTTTGGGATCACCTGCTCGACATTTTGAAGAACATTCCTCAAAAATAAAATTCTGATAGATAATAGAACGTTCTGTTTGTAATTCTAAATTTTAGAATAATTCAGAACATAAATTAAATGTATATATAAGGTTAAGAGTTTGGCTATTGTTTTATATATTTAGACACAGGTTAGCTTCAACTCTTAACCTTATTATTTTAACTATACAAATATAATCATATTCTGCCACAATGAAGAAAACAATCTTTGGTTTAGCATTAGCCTGCATGTTTTTGTTTGTAGGTTGCAGTGATGAGAATAAAGCAAAGTCAATAGTAACGCAATTTCTTGAAGACAACCTTAACGAAGACTTCTCTTCTTCAAGAGTCCTAAAGTTTGATTCAACAAAATATATAAGCAAAGACCAAATAGCCAACATGCAGAAACTAATGGGAGAAGACAAGGTCTTCAAGAAGAGCATCAGTTATCAACCTTACAATGGTAAGAAACTATATTATGTAAGGCTGCAATATAAACAGAAAGCTAATAAAGGCAAGGAAAAAACTATCCAGACATTCTATATTGACAATGAATATAAAGGCGTTGTAGCATTCAAGAATAACTAAATCCTATTATCAGTAAACCTGTTAAAATGAGAGCATAATATAGTATCCTCTGTGTTTTTATACATTAACAAAATAATAATTTAATAAAAAAAGAGTCCCAACAAGCATCGGGACTCTTAACAACTTTCTTGTTAAACATTATATAAAATAAGACTCTTTTCTTTTTTCAATATTTCTGTCTTTTTTATTTATTGCTTTACAAACGATTTAACTCACTTGTTGACGACGTTCCTTTATATTTGCTCTTTGACTGATTGAATCGGTATGTAACCATAAGCTCTATACTCCTACGATTCCCATCATTCCATTTGCCAAACACAATACCGTTGCCCTTAAGTTTCCATTTTTCTCTGCTCGTGTTAAATACATTATAGACTGAAAAATTTAACCTTAATTTCTCATTGAATGTTTTAACACAATAAATCTCTGTGTAAAAATCTGCATAATCATAGGATATATCATTGGCAGAATTGCCTGCCGTATTATATATTATGTCAAGCCCCAACTTTAATGAACTTGACAGTTCTATAATATTATTCATTTTCAGTTTCAATTCTGGCTTTCTATAGCCAACAGAATTATATGTAATGTATGGTTTTGAATATTCCAATGTCATTTTTGGTTTCCAAATATTCAACAACGTAGGAGAATAATGAAGTGCAATATTCAAGCTATGATATCTGCTAATATTTCTTGCCTGAAAAAAGTTGATAGAATCACTATTTTCAAACCTATCATAGACAAATATTATTCCGTCTTTCACATCAGAATATGAAGCCATTACCATCAGGTCCTTCCACATAATAGAATAGGTTAGCATATTTGTCTTACTTGGCAAAAGTTTCGGATTTCCTGCTTCATAAGAATATGGACTATTCATATCTATAGCGTTTCTAAGTGAGAAATAATCTGGGCGTTCTGTAGAATACCTATAAGCCAAAGACATTTTCACCTTTCCAACATTATAGGCTATTGAGGCAGAAGGGAAAAATCCAGAATAAGACTTGCTAACCTCTGCAGACTTTGCTTCATCTATATAATAGTCGAAATCGGAATATTCATAACGCGCACCTAATGTAGCGTTCAGTTTTTCACTAAAAGAGCGTAAATACTGCATATATCCTGCGTATAGATGCTGCCTTGCCTTATTCGTTGTTGAACTCAAAGCATTTTGTAGTGTTGAATTTTCTAATACTTTATATTTGTTGTCATTATTTGTATAAGAAACCTCCATACCTGTTTTTAGTTCGCCTTTAAAAATTGGCATTTCAAAAGAAAGACGTCCAGCATAAAGTATATTATCACTCTTGTTATGTGTATTCAAATTCTGTTCGGCTATATTTACACTCTGTTTGTGTATTGTATTACCATTGTAGTAATCCAAATCAAGTTTAAGATGTGTATCTTCATTAAAAACATAGTCAGCATAGGCATTTACGTGATGACTCTTGTTGTCATTTTTTCTATTATCAGTTGAAGTCTGACTATTTATTTTTTTATTCTGTTTATATGCATCGAATGAATTATAACAATTAAACAACCTGTCTGGGCTCAAAGTATATTGATAACGCATACCTATTGAACTTTTATTTTTCCATTGATAGTTGAATCCAATCGTAGGACGATATGTTGGCACATTACTTTCCAATCTTACTCTTTCAGACATTGTCCTATCACTATATTGATATTCACCTATCTGATTAGCAACCCACTTATAAAGCGAACACCTGAATGAGCCGAATAAGTCTAATCCTGCCTTTCTGTAATTTATAGAACCGCCTAAAATTGCAGAAGTCTTACGTTCAACTTCAATATTGGCATCCAAAATTCCACTAAAACCGTCACCAACTGGTTTTAGTGTAGTTATCCTGATTACAGAATTTACCGCAGCATCGTATTCTGCACCAGGATTTGTTATTATTTTAACACTTTTAAGCTCAGAAGAATTTATCTGTCTCAGTTCTGAATAGTCTCTCACTATCCTGTTGTTTAGATAGATTAGAGGTTTTCCCTTCCCAACAATTTCATACTCTTCATTCTTTGCATTAACAAATGGAAGATACTTAAGCACATCTGATGCATACCCTATTCCAGACAAAGGGCTATTTTCTATAGAAACATTAAAACCATCTGCAAATGGTTTGATGATATTATGATGACCTTTCACCGTTACACCTTTTAGTGCATAGTTGTCTGGCTGCATTTTTATTATTCCTACATTTTCATGGTTAAAACGGCGGTAGAATGTCTTGTAGCCAACATATGAAATTCGTGCTATCACAGTTGTCTGCTCACTGGGTATTACGAATACTCCGCTTTCATTGGTTACTCCACCCGTCAGAAGTGTAGAGTCGGACGGATTGAGCAAGGCAACATTGGCATAAGCTATGGGCTGGCTGTTTTCATCTAACACTTTGCCTGTCAGATGGAAATCGGTCTTGTGAGTACATTCAACGTATATATCACTATCGCCCACTATGGTCATCCTAACGGGATAGAAACCTATAATCTGACGTATGGCATCGGGGATTGTCTTATTACTTACACTTGTCGTAACACGGAAATCTTCAAGCTCATTATAAAGAAAACTTATTCTATAGCGTTTTGATCTCTCGCTAAGCTGACGCAATGCCTCTGACAGCGACACATTATTGTAATTACGAGTAATGCGCTGGGCTGAAAGCGTGGCGGATGATATAAAAATTATGAAAAGAAATGAGAACCGTAATAGTCTTTTTCTATCAAACGACACTGATGGGGTGAATATAATTCTATTTAAGAATTCTTGTATATGATTCATCTTACTATAAGTTTTCGGTTTTCTAAAACAATGTCTAAACTCTCAAAATTACTAAGTCGCTCGACTGTTTTCTGCGCCCCCTCGTCTCGTTCCCAAACAAAATAGAAACGTAGTTGACTGGATGACTGATTTTCAAACTCGACTTCTAAATTATAATAATCAGCTATCTGATTTAGCATTTCGCTTAATGAAACATTGTCAAAAACTACTTGCCTTGCCACTGCAAGAGTGTCGGTTGGTTCTGATGCAACTTCTGTTTTAATAATTTTATCCTCTGCCTTATCTGCACTCTGGACAATCTGATTTTCCTGCTTACCGCCAGACATATTGCGTAAGGTAAACACTGCTGCAAGCACTATGCAAGAAACAACAAGAAAACCAATTATAGTTGCTGCAATTTTGGGCATTCTTTTCATTCTTACAATATTCATATTTTTTTCATTTACAGCAAAATGAGACTGTTCAAACTTTCTCCATTCTTCATCTGTAAACCTTTCCTGTTTACTATGTTTTCCGCAATTAACAGCATCTCCATCAGTAAGTTCACTATGCAAGAATGCTCTTTTTGTCATAGCAGCATGCTCAAGCAAATCAGAAAAAGCATCGTTCTCTAACATCTGGTCTAATTGCTCTTCAGAAAATCTATCAGGATTTTCTTGCAAGTCAAGCATCTGACGAATAATATCTTTAGTTTCCATATTACTATTGTTTAAGAAAAAAGTTTGTTCGTATTTCTATTGTTTCTATAAATCATTACTTAATAACTAACTACTTACTCTTATTGAAATGCTCACTTATTTTTTCAAGCGACTTATAAAGATGGTTGTAGACTGTTACCTTGCTGATATTCAACTCATCAGATATCTCCTTATAACTCATCTCACGCAGGTAACGCATTCTAAAAATCTTCTTACTCAATAGTGGTAAGTCGGTATCAATATAATTCATGAGTTCTTCTAGACGTGAATAGTCTTCGCTAACGGATAGCGGATGATTAACTTCTACAGAGAACAGATGCAGAAGACGCTCTCTGGTTGATTTATTAGCAATAATGTTTCTGCATCGGTTTCGCACGCTTATCAGCAAATAGCCTTCTGCCCTATCTGCATCAATATCTAAGTTTCTGTCAAGGATTGTTGTAAACACATCGCTTACAACATCTTTGCACTCTTCCTCATCATAGAGAATGGTAAGGGCTAGATGATACATCTTTATATGGTATTTTCTGAAAAGGAATTCAAATTCTTGCTTTGTCATTTTGTTTAAATATTTGCCAGCATATATTTCATATACTCTATAAAAGAGCATTTTACTGTATTTTTCAACAAGTTTACAATAATAATACAAATGAGCAGCACGAAAAACTAAATTGATTACTTGTTTTTTTGTTTTTTTCTTCATTTGCACCACTTTTTAACAAAAAATCCAAGTTTATGATCTTTTTAGTTTATAAGGCTATTTAAAGTGGTTTGTTAATTGAATATGATTGATATGTCAGATAAGAATAATTTGAAAAAAAGCAGTGAAAAGAAATAAAGAGAAAGTATGAAAAATCTTGACAAGATTTTGACGAATTGATTAAAAACACCCCTCTATAATTTAAAAATTTTCGACCGAGAAAAACGAAGTTGCAAAATATGCGAGTATTTGGCTGTTTCTTACAGTTTTAGACAACTCGTTATAAATCAAGACTTTATACCTTTTAGCAAAAAACTCATAATTTCTGAAAAAGTGAAAGGTGCCCTTTCGCACTGCGAAAGGGCACCTTTGACACTGCGATATGCCACATATTGCACCACAATATGCCACGTTTGACATCGCGAAAGGGCACCTTTTGCAAAATCGTTCATCATGCTCGTTCACAAAGTTTATACATATTGATTAACTAATAAACAGTTTTTTGCACTTTGCCTCGTGCCAAGCAGAAAATCTTTCTCTAGAATTGAAGTTTCAGATGACAAAAATTTTAGGTCTCTCAAATATGAAAAATTTTGACAAAACAAGATTCTGAATTATCAGTTTTGAATTAAGTTTCTTAAATATCTCGGTAATAAATATTGAGCTTTCAATTACTACTTTTTTTTATAATTATAGCAATACTAAAAGAAAAACAGAAACAAAAAATAAAAATTCAAAACATACAATTGGAAAGATATCATTCCTGAAACAACGACAAAGACTCATCCCTATGAATAGGCTGCTCTACTTCATTTTCTTCAACATTCACAAACTTCAGCATCAGTTGATTTGTCTCTACTGAAGAGGGATTTAGCCGATATACTCCCCTGCTTACTTTCTCTATGACTGAAACGGGATTTTTTGAATGACGAAGAAGAAACGCAGAAACATAAGAATGAACTTCTTCAAAGTTTAGAGGAAAGAAAAAACTATTCGAAGCATTAAAGACATGCTTCGAAATCTTTGACACGTGCAAACCATCTGCACCAGCAAAGGCTAAAACCTTGAGTATCTCTTGGTCGTAATTCAACAATTATGCGTTTTTAATACGTACTAAAAGAAATAACCTAAATCACTAACATTTTGATTACAATGAAAAGAGCCAGAAGCATCATAGTGCAAACCCAGCTCTTTTCATTCTGCTGATAGAAATAATTTATGCAAGAACTATCTTGGCATCCTCATTTCTTACTTTTCCTTCTTTAAAAAGCCAGCCTAAACCCAACAGAGCCTCATCCTTGCTGATTCCTGCAACCTTTGCAATCTCAGCTACTGACAGAGCTTTCTGCTGAGTGGCTAAAGCTTGATAAACATCGCCAGCCTTGAAACCAACATTCTCTACTGAAAGATTTAATGGTGATTTCTTAACTGACTTTGACGCAGTCTTTGGCTTAATGCTTTTTGACCTTGTCGCTTCTAATTTCTCTTTAGATTCTTCTTTTTTTACCATTTGTTAGAAATATAAAACTGATATATATTACATTAGTTATCTTCTTTTATGTCGACAACTAATTGCAATTCATCAAGCTGTTTTTGGTCAAGGGCAGAAGGGGCATCCAACATGACGTCACGTCCGGAATTGTTCTTAGGGAACGCAATGCAATCACGAATAGAGTCAAGGCCAGCCATTACCGAAACAAAACGGTCAAGACCAAAAGCAAGTCCTCCATGAGGCGGAGCACCATATTTGAAAGCATTAATCAAAAATCCGAACTGAGCCATAGCCTGCTCTGGAGTGAATCCCAAGATATTAAACATCTTTGACTGAAGCTGTCCATCGTGAATACGGATAGAACCACCTCCTAATTCAATACCATTGCAAACAAAGTCATAAGCAAGGGCACGAACCTTCTCTGGATGGCTTTCGAGCAGAGGTATATCATCAGGATTTGGCATTGTAAACGGATGATGAACTGCCATGAGTCGCTGTTCTTCATCACTCCACTCAAACAATGGGAAATCAACAATCCACAAACATTCAAACTTATCTTTGTCGCGAAGTCCCAAACGGTCACCCATTTCTAGGCGCAAACTACACAACTGGACACGGGTCTTATTCGCATTATCGCCTGAAAGAATGAGTACCAAATCTCCATCTTTAGCATTCATTTCTGCTTTTAACTTAGCAAAAATTTCTGGCTGATAGAACTTGTCAATGCTTGACTTAACAGTTCCATCTTCATTGAACTTAACATAAACAAGTCCTTTCGCCCCTACTTGAGGACGCTTTACAAACTCTGTAAGCTGATCTAATTGCTTTCGGGTATAATTTGCACATCCTGGTACACATATACCGCCAATATACTCAGCAGAATCGAACACAGGGAATGTTCCTGTACCTTTTAACACATCCATAAGTTCGACAAATTCCATACCAAAACGTAGGTCTGGTTTATCTGAGCCGAAACGACGCATTGCTTCGTGCCACGTCATTTGCTGAAGTTTTGAAGGAAGTTCAACACCTCTTACTTCACGGAACAAATGACGACACATATCCTCAAAAAGATTTATTACATCTTCTTGATCTACAAACGACATTTCGCAGTCAATCTGAGTAAACTCTGGCTGGCGATCTGCTCGTAAATCTTCGTCGCGGAAACATTTTGCAATCTGGAAATAACGGTCAAAACCACTTACCATAAGCAATTGCTTAAGGGTTTGTGGACTCTGTGGAAGTGCATAGAACTGTCCTGGATTCATACGAGATGGCACAACAAAATCGCGAGCACCTTCTGGAGTTGAACCTATAAGTATAGGAGTCTCTACCTCAATAAACTGGCGAGAATCTAAGAAGTTTCTAATCAGAATCGTCATTCTGTGTCGCAATTCAAGATTACTACGAACTGAAGGACGACGCAAATCTAAATAACGATAACGCATACGAATATCATCACCGCCATCAGTCTGGTCTTCAATAGTAAAAGGAGGAGTAAGACTCTCACTCAAAACATTAAGTTCGTTAGCTATTATCTCAATCTCACCAGTAGGCAGATTCTTGTTCTTACTTTCTCTCTCATTTACTACACCTTTAATCTGAATGCAGTATTCGCGCCCTAATTTATTAGCTTTGTCGCACAACTCTTTATCTACAGCTTCATTAAAGACTATCTGTGTTATACCATATCTGTCTCTAACATCAACAAAGGTCATGCCACCCATCTTGCGGGTACGCTGAACCCATCCAGACAATGTCACTTCGCTACCAACATTAGAAAGGCGAAGTTCTCCACAAGTATTTGTTCTATACATCTTATTTTATATATTTTAACATAAGCACAATGAGGGAGCGCCTAGCCCCCTCATTGAAATATTATTTTGCATAAGCAACTGAACGCGTCTCACGGATTACCGTAATTTTGACTTGTCCAGGATATGTCATCTCTGTTTGAATCTTGTTAGCAATTTCGCTTGATAATGCCTCTGTCTCTTTATCGTCCATCTTATCGGCACCGACTATAACTCGAAGCTCACGTCCAGCTTGAATTGCATAAGTCTTTGTAACTCCTGGATAGCTCATTGCAATAGCTTCTAAGTCATTGAGTCGTTTAATATATGCCTCAACTATTTCACGACGTGCACCAGGACGAGCGCCTGAGATAGCATCACAAACCTGAACAATTGGTGCTAAAAGTGTGTTCATCTCCATCTCGTCATGGTGAGCTCCAATAGCATTACAAATATCTGGTTTTTCCTTATATTTCTCAGCTATCTTAGCACCATAAATAGCATGTGGCATCTCATTTTCTTCATCTGGCACCTTACCTATATCATGAAGCAATCCTGCTCGCTTTGCCTTCTTTGGATTAAGTCCAAGCTCGGAAGCCATAACACCACAAAGATTTGCTGTTTCACGAGCATGTTGCAATAGATTCTGACCATAAGAAGAACGGTATTTCATCTTACCAATTATGCGAATCAGCTCTGGATGTAGCCCGTGAATACCTAAATCTATAGCAGTACGCTTACCTGTCTCAATAACTTCATTTTCAAGCTGCTTCTTAACCTTAGCAACAACTTCTTCAATACGGGCAGGGTGAATTCTTCCATCAGCAACGAGTTGATGTAAGGCCAGTCTACAGACCTCTCTACGTATAGGGTCAAAAGCAGAAATAACGATAGCCTCAGGGGTATCATCTACGACGATTTCAACTCCAGTTGCAGCTTCTAATGCTCTAATATTTCTACCTTCACGACCAATGATTCGACCTTTAACCTCATCGTTATCAATATGGAATACGCTTACAGAATTCTCTATAGCCGTTTCTGTAGCTACACGCTGAATAGTCTGAATTACGATTTTCTTAGCTTGTGCTGTTGCATTTAGCTTTGCCTCATCCATTATTTCATTCACATAGCTTGCAGCATCGGTGCGTGCCTCATCTTTCAGATTCTCAATTAATCTGTTTTTTGCTTCCTCTGCACTAAGCCCAGAAAGTTCTTCAAGTTTCTCACGCTCTTTAATCAGCATCTTCTCCACTTCATCCTGTTTCAAAACAAGATGTTTTTTCTCATTTTCTATACGTTGCTGACTTTGTTCAACTTCCTGCTTGCGTCTAGCAATATCTTCTTGTCGCTGATTAAGTGATATTTCTCGCTGTTTCAAGCGATTCTCATTCTGCTGGATTTTTTGATTTCTGCTTTGAACTTCTTTTTCTAGTTCTGCTTTCTTGTTAAGAAACTTTTCTTTAACTTCAAGCAACTTTTTCTCTTTTAAGACTTCAGCTTCTTTATTCGCTGACTCCAGCATTTGTTTATACTTACCAGTCAAAACATAACGGTAAATAAAATAGCCTGCCAATATGCCTAATAATAGGCAAATAGCACCTACAATAATTGTTGTTATCATTGATTAATATAATTTTATTTGTTATTAAATATTCTCTTCTATCTGCATCATAAACTACTTCAGCGCTTCTTCAATTTCCGAAGTTATTTTAGAGAGAACATTTGTTATAGGAGCAGTTGCATTACGCTGAGCTTCTGTCTCATATCGCAATGCAATCTCCAGCATAGCCATATAAAGAACATCTTTATCACTACGACGTCCTTTATACATGCTGGCATAATCATTGATAGTCTTTGTTATAAGTTTTTCCGCATTACGACACTTTTCCTCATCATCACGATTGATATTAACCGCAATGTTTGTGTCATATAGATGCAATCTTATATGGATTTTATCAATATTCTCTGTTTTTCCTTCAGCCATTGTTTCACGTTATTTTTCGCTTAGTAGCGTGATACACTTGTTGACATCTCTTATCAATTTAGCAACTTTTGCCTTTGCTGTTTCGAGGTCACCATCCGTAACCTCAAGCATTTTTGCCATCTTGAGTGAATTGTAATCATTCTGCATCTGAGCCAATTGGTCATTGAGATTTTTCTTCTCTTTTTCCAAATCATCAACCATTACATATAATTCTTCATTTTCTTTTTTTAATTGATTGAATTGAAGAATCATCTGCCTAACCCTTGTAGTAAATAGGTTTATGATTTTCTCGTCAGCTGTCATACATTAAACAATTTGGGTACAAAAGTACTTGTTTTTATTTATTCCGCAAAAGTTTTTTTGATATTTTTCAGCATTTTCAGTAATAATTACTGCAAATTATAATCGTTTGAGAGATAATTTATTATGAATTATCATTAGATTTTCTATTTTCCTTCTTTGCAAGCATAACAACCTGATATACAAACTGTGTTATCCATTGCTGTGAAAATCCAAGTCGATTATTATATTGTCGAGTACTTAATACTGCCTTAATCACGCCAGCGTCTTTATAATCATTTTTATTAAAAATGTCGTTTACAGTCTTTTCTGTCATAGCATAAAGAGCTTTCTTAAAAAACGAAGGCATACGGAGTTTAAACTTCATAAGATTACCCATAAGCATCATTAACTCTTGGGTGAATCCTTGAAATTGATACATATACACTTGCACATCTTGCATTTTTCTGCAGTTTTTCTTTATACTTGCATCAATCTCTTTGAAGAAAGAATCGTCGGTACCATAAAATTCATTTAACATTTTCTTACAGGCATTCTTTTCGCCAACTCCAAGACGATTATTTACAGTCTGAACATGCAAAGTATTTTTAAACATTCTTAAATCTGGAAACATCGCTAAATTTGAAATACCCAGATTTGAAGCTATTGATGCTTGAAAATAAACTCGTATAAGAGACATATAGTCCTCCATGCTCTTCTGCGATGATTCTGAATTATTTTTACCAAATATTTTAGCTAAAAATCCCATAGTTTTTTATAATAAAAAAGTCATTTTTTATATTTTTTCAAATGCAAAAGTACAACAAAAAGGCAAAACAGCAAAATAAATATGTATATTTATCTAAAAAATAATGGTTTTGCTAAAATCTTATTAATATTTTTTGTACCTTTGTCGCGATTTAATATATAGTAATGTAATAACATCAAAATATACTTGAAAAATTGCATTATATTTAATTATTGGAATTGTAATTTCCGCAGAATAAAAAACACAGGAAAAGCATAATTAACTTCAAAGTTATCAAATGAAATATTATTCAAACGGCAATGAAATAATAAAACTTATAGTCAGATTAGGCGATTTTGTTTTATTAAATATCGTACTGCTATTTTTTTATAATCTAAAATCCGACATTGTTCCTGTTTTTTTTCATAACAATATCAAGATGATTATTTTGATAGCAAACTTTTCGATGTTTCTTGCACAGAATTTTATTACTCCAATAATACATCAACGAATAACTACTTTTGAGAAAATATTTACTCGTGTTTTTAAGCTGACTATTATACAATCTGCAACATTATTTTTCTTTACAAAACTAATAACTGAAGCAGGTGGATTTTTTCATTTCCTTTTATTTTATGTACCAACATTATTCCTTGCGATCTTCTTATTACGAGGCATAGAATGGTTTATCTTGAAGCGTGCCCGTCAACTAGGAATCAATACTCGTTCTATTTTATTCGTAGGTGATGACCCCGCAAATATACTTGTTTTTCGGGAAATGGCTTCAGACCCATCAACAGGATACAAGGTTCGAGGCTATTATGCGGAAAAGCAGATGGAAGACTGTCCTGAATCTTTGCGATATCTTGGAAATATTTCAGATCTCAAGGATTTCATAAAGAATGCAGAAGAAGGCAATAACATACACATAGATGAGATTTTCTGTAGCCTTTCACAAGATGAGTCAGAGACTATAGTGAAAATAATGCAATATTGTGATAAGCATATAACTCATTTCTTCTATGTGCCAAGACAATTTGGAAATTTCAGATTAAACCTTAAGCCTCAACAATTTGGAGATCAAACAATTTTCACGAATCACCAAGAGCCACTTGCAAGTCCAGGCAACAGATTTATAAAAAGATCGTTTGATATTATTTTCAGCCTTATCGTCTGCATTGTTTTGTTGCCATTTATACCTATTATTGCATTAATTATCAAGAAACAGAGTCCAGGGCCAATTCTATTTAAACAGGCACGAACAGGTTTAAATGGGAAAACATTTACTTGTTACAAGTTTCGTTCAATGCATGTGAATGACAATGCCGACATGCAGCAAGCAACTTTAGACGACCCAAGAAAGTTTCCATTTGGCAACTTTATGCGAAAATGTAACATAGACGAGTTTCCACAATTCTATAACGTACTAATAGGCGATATGAGTATTGTAGGTCCACGTCCTCACATGCTACATCATACAGAGGTTTATTCTTCACTTATTGACAAATATATGGTTCGTCATTTTTCTAAACCAGGAATCACAGGCTATGCTCAAGTTACCGGTTATAGAGGTGAGACAAAAGAACTATGGCAAATGGAAGAACGTATTCGACGTGACATCTGGTATATTGAGAACTGGACATTTTGGCTTGATATTAAAATAATATTTTTGACATTTACAAGTTTATTTATCCCTGATAAGAAAGCATATTAGTTTTTATGACATAAAATTTCAGATATATTACTAAAATTAAAAGAGAAATATGAAAGGTATCGTTTTAGCCGGAGGTTCAGGCACACGCCTCTACCCCATAACAAAAGGAATTAGCAAGCAGCTTATTCCAATCTATGATAAGCCTATGATTTATTATCCTATTTCAGCACTAATGTTAGCAGGAATTAAAGAAATACTTATCATATCTACGCCACATGATTTAGATAGTTTCCGCAGACTCTTAGGTGATGGCAGCGACTATGGAGTATCATTTGAATATGCTGAACAACCAAGTCCAGATGGGCTTGCCCAAGCATTCATTATAGGTGAAAAGTTTATTGGAAATGATAATGTCTGTCTTGTTTTAGGCGACAATATTTTCTATGGTGCAGGATTCACTGGTCTATTGCGTCAAAGTGTTAAGAATGCCGAGCAAAATATGGCTACTGTTTTTGGTTATTATGTCAATGACCCTGAAAGATATGGAGTCGCAGAATTCGATAATGACGGAAACTGCCTTAGCATAGAAGAAAAACCAAAGCTTCCTAAGAGCAACTATGCTGTAATTGGACTCTATTTCTATCCTAATAGCGTTGTTGAAATAGCTAAGCACATAAAACCAAGTGCAAGAGGTGAACTAGAAATTACAACTGTAAACCAAGAATACCTTAAACAACAGTCATTAAAGGTGCAAACTCTACAACGTGGTTTCGCATGGTTAGATACAGGAACACATGACAGTCTATCTGAAGCAAGCAATTTTATTGAAGTGATAGAAAAACGTCAAGGACTAAAAGTTGCATGCCTTGAGGAAATTGCATTGGAAAACGGATGGATAGACAAGGAACAAGTTAAACGACTTGCACAGCCGATGATAAAGAATCAATATGGACAATACCTTATGAGTATTGCAGACTAACATAAGCAGAAAAATAATTAAATAAAATATTAAGAAATGGAAGAAATCAAGAATTTAGATTTGGAGAACATCCAAGAAGAAGAGAAAAGATCTACTATTGATTTTCAGGCCATCTTCAGAGCATTGCTTTTAAATTGGAAATGGTTTATTCTCTCTTTAATTATCTGCTTTGGTGCAGCTTTAATCTATCTGCGTTATACAACGCCATATTATCAGGCACACGCAAAGTTCCTCATTAAGGATGAGGACAATAGCAATCGTAGAAACAACCTGCAGAATATGGCAAACTTAGGTATAATGTCAAATTCTGCTGGTATCGATAATGAGATGGAAATCCTGCGATCTCGTAGTTTAGCTTCAAGTGCAGTACGCGACTTGAAACTTTACACCACTTATCGTTCTGAGGGTAAAGTAAAGGATGTTTTGATGTACGGCAATCAACCAATCTCTGTTGACATCGACTCTGCTCATCTTGAGTTGCTTAACCGTCCTATACGACTTACTATTACCCGTGAAAACAACCAGTATAGAGTAAAAGGTACATACTATGTTCCAACAAGCGACAAAAGCTCTACAGGCCCTTACACTATTGACAAAACATTTGCAAGCCTTCCAATGTCAATAGGTACACGTGCTGGTATCTTGACTTTTAATGCAAACGGAGGTTCACTTGTTAACGGTTCGACCATGAAGGTTGATATTATGTCGCCTAATATGATGGCTGCTCGCTATGCATCGGCTTTAGCTGTTTCACAGACATCAAAGACAACCACCATCGCTCAACTAACTATTGTTGATGAGATCCCACAACGAGCAATTGACTACTTAAGTCAACTTGCCATTTGCTATAACCGTCAGGCTAATGAAGACAAGAACGAAGTTGCAATCAGAACAGAAGAATTCATCAATAGCCGTCTTCAGAAAATCAACGCAGAACTTGGCAATACTGAAGGTGCACTCGAAAGCTATAAGCGTCAGCATGGAATGGTAGAATTAAAGATGAACGCAAGCCAAGCTGTTGGAAGCCAAATGGAATACGAGCAAAGACTTGCTGAAGCAAATATGCAGCTCGCAATACTTAGCGAAATACAGGCATACATGAATTCTCCAGAGAATCAGCATCAGACCATACCATCGAACGTAGGTTTGAGCGATCCATCATCTTCTTCACTTATTAACAAGTATAATGAACTTGTTTTAGAGAGAAACCGCATGCTGAGAAGTGCAAGTGAAGAGAACCCTAATGTTCAGAAACTCACTTCACAACTAGATAACCTCGCAACAAGTATTCGCCGCGCAATGAATCAGAACCGAAGAAACATGGAGATTCAGCGCAATTCTATCCAGTCACAATACGGAAAATACAGCGGACAAGTTTCTCAGACCCCAGAACAAGAGCGTATGCTTAACCAAATTGGTCGCCAACAGGAGGTAAAATCAAGTCTTTACATCATGCTTCTTCAAAAACGTGAGGAAAACTCTATATCACTTGCTGCGACTGCAGATAAAGGACGTTTGCTTGACCAACCTGTTGCTGGTGGAAAGGTAAGTCCAAAGTCATCAATGATTATGCTTATTGCACTGCTACTTGCATTGGGTATTCCTTCTCTCATAATCTTCTTAGTAAACTTCTTCCGTTACAAGATTGAAGGACACGATGACGTGGCAAGACTAACTCGCCTGCCAATATTAGCAGACGTAGCAATTGCAAATGAAACTGCTAAGACAAAAGCTGGTATTGTTGTACATGAGAACCAAAACAACCAGATGGAGGAAATCTTCCGTTCTATGCGTACCAACCTGCAGTTTATGTTGAAAGAACATCAGAAAGTCATCATGTTCACATCATCAACGTCTGGTGAAGGAAAGACTTTCAATGCTGCAAATATTTCTGTCAGCTTTGCGCTGCTTGGCAAAAAAGCTATACTTGTAGGTCTTGATATTCGTAAACCTCGACTAGCAGAACTCTTCGAAATAAACGACCATCATCACGGAATCACTCCACTGCTCACAATGGACAATCCAACTGAGAGTGATGTCATGGCACAGGTTCTTCCTTCTGGTGTAAATGACAACCTTGACCTGCTTTTGGCTGGACCTACTCCTCCAAATCCTACTGAGCTCATTGCACGCAATAGTCTTGAAATAATATTCGATGTTCTGCGAGAAAAGTATGACTATATAATAATAGATACAGCCCCAGTAGGACTTGTTACAGATACACTGCAAATTGGCCGTGTTGCAGACGTAACCGTATATATGTGTCGTGCCGACTATACTCCAAAGTCAAGCTTTGAGCTCATCAATAGCTTAGCTGCCGAGAAGAAACTTCCTAATATGTCAATCGTACTCAATGGTATCGATATGTCAAAGAAGAAGTATGGATACTATTATGGATACGGACGCTATGGCAAATATGGCAGATATGGACGCTATGGCGGAAAATATGGTAAGTATGGCAGTGGATACGGATATGGAAGCTATGGCAGCTACGGACTCTATGGCAACTATTCTAATTCTAATTATGGCAACAAGAATGATACCTCTGTAAAACGATAAATATCAAATCACTGGTTATCAGTATCATAAAAAGAACAAAACATTATGACTATAGCCGTAGACTTTGACGGAACAATTGTAGAAGACCGCTATCCCGAGATAGGTTCTGAAAAGCCTTTTGCAACTGAAACACTGCGCATGCTAATACAAGAACGTCACAAAATAATTCTCTGGTCTGTAAGAGAAGGTGAATGTTTAGACGAAGCTGTACAATGGTGCAAAGAAAGGGGTATAGAATTCTATGCAGTAAATAAAGATTATCCTGAGGAGAAAGTGGAATTCAACAACCACTTCTCCAGGAAAATCAAAGCTGATATATTCATAGATGACCGAAATATTGGCGGACTACCTGACTGGGGTACTATCTACAGAATGTTAAAGGAAAATCGCTCACTAAGAGATGTAATAAAAGAAACTTTGACTATGAGCATTGATAGCACTCAAGCTCCTAAGAAAAAACATTGGTGGCAACATTAAGTTGCCACCAATGTTTTTTCTTATAGTATATGTGATCTTATATTTTTTACAATCTACTTTCATAAAAATAGATAATCTTAAAAAACTAAATCTAATAAATTACAAGATAATTAAATACAATGATGAAAAGTCATTAATAAATGATTTTTTACCTATAGCTCAATTAGCAGGATGGTATAGTCCTCAAAGGTCGATTCCTAATGGTATTTAGAGCGATTCAAACGTTTCAGAGTACAATTCTACAGTTGAAAATGCTCAATAGCTCTTTTTGAAAACGGGACTAGTTTTCTTAGCCTTTGCCAAAGATTTATGGTAACAAAACTTATATAAATATGAAATATAAAAATATAATTAGCTATGCTTAAAGCATGAAAACAGTTTTTTTATTAGTACATTACAGCATATAGACAAACGACGTGGTATCATCATCAAAATTTCCCTTGGAGAGAGCCTAAAGAAAAGAAAAGAATGATAAATGAAGATAGATGCCGTTTCTAGCGTATGCAGTTTACCTATACGATTTATCTTTCTATTATACTTTCCAAAATTTCCATGTTTGAAGATTTCTTTTATTATATTTTTTTCGTATTTCTTGTGCCTTTCTTCAATTATAAAAGGAAAAACATCTTCATCTAGTCCCATTTTGTTAATTAGCACCCACCCTATTGCACAAAAGGCTTCGTAAAGTCCAAGCGCCTGAAGATGCTTTCCCAGTCCTTGTTTATCTATTTGGTCTTTTAAGGAATTTATAAGGATAGCCAAATCAGCTAATTGCCGCAACCCTATTCCCATAACAAGCAGATGAAAGTAGAGATGCTGGAATACATATAGAACATTGAGAGTTGCATCAAGGGTTCTTACAGGCATTCCATTTATTTCTACCGTCTCAAATTGCTGAAAACAATTACTGTATATTTTGTCCCAGTAGCGGCGATGTTTTGAAGAATTTAAATCGACAAGGCGATTGTGAACTTCTACTACAGAACCTAAAATCTCCGTACTCTGATGTCTATGAGTATTTAGCGGTGATAGGTCCGCACCAAATTCTTCCTTCAACACATTGGCAATTCTTGTAAGGTCGCGAGAGGATATAAATATGTCAATGTCGCCAGGAATACGAGCTTCAGGTGCAGGATAATATACACCAACTGTCTGTCCCTTCACTATGACATACTCGACATTATGTTTCTCCATCGCCACTGCAATCTTTTCGATGGAATTATTTAGAGCTTCATTTTCCTCCTTTATCGTCTTATATACAAAATATGCTCGAAGTTTATCATTTCGAGACATTCTGTCTTCATATTTAAGCCAAGCAGATGCAATAAGCGAATGCACCGTCTGGAACTTTGACAAATGAAAAAGACGCAGACAAACTTCTGGGGTTAGAACTGGATTTTCAACCTGTTGGTTCCATAAGGCAGCCCTGATCCAAACAAATAAAGTCTCAATGAGTAATTGTCTGCTTTTATTTCTTTTTTTCGAGTCCATAATAGGGCAAATTTGAGTTTAGCTAATATGATATAGCTTAAATTGCATGTGTCAAAATATATACTAATCCTTTTTATCTAAAACAGAATATACAGAGTTGTTGCTTATAAACTCTGGCACTATTTCTTTCATCTTCTTGACAATAGCCATAGAGTCAAATGTTTGAGCGAGCTCGATTAGTTGCTCTATCTGGACAGAAACTGAATTAAAATCATACTCAAGCACTTTAGCTATCCTTATCTTCTGATGGAAACTCGGAATAGTATCTTCTTCGTTCAGCAACACTTCTTCATAAAGTTTTTCTCCAGGCCGCAAGCCTGTATACACTATTTCGACATCGGTTGCACCAGATAGCCAAATCATGCGCTTCGCAAGTTCAGCGATACGCACAGGTTTTCCCATGTCAAAAACAAATATCTCTCCACCTTTTCCATGAGTTCCTGCTTCTAATACAAGTTTACAGGCTTCAGGAATAAGCATGAAGTAACGTATTATGTTTGGATCTGTCACCGTTACAGGACCTCCATTTCTTATCTGCTGTTCAAAAAGAGGAATTACGCTTCCATTGCTTCCCAAGACATTGCCAAAGCGCGTTGTAACAAACTGCGTATTTGATATTGCATTTAGGCTCTGCACATAAATCTCACAAATACGTTTAGAACACCCCATGACATTAGTTGGATTAACAGCCTTATCCGTTGAAAGCATAACAAACTTCTTTACACCATACTTATCGCTAAGATCGGCTATAACCTTAGTTCCAAAAACATTATTCTCTATACTTTCACTCGGATTACTTTCCATCATTGGAACATGTTTATAGGCGGCAGCATGAAAAACATAATCGGGCCGGAAATTACTAAAGATTTCCTCCATTCGTTTCTTGTTAGTTATACTGCCAACAATAGTATGAGCCTTTATATTAGGAAAATCTTTGGCCATCATTAGACTTATATCATGCTGTGGAGTCTCTGCAATATCAATAAGGTATAACTCAGAAGGACTATAAGTGCATACCTGACGGAGAATCTCACTGCCAATAGAACCTGCAGAGCCTGTAAGTAGAATCTTCTTTCCTCTCAGCATCTCCCCAATTTTTACCATATCTACTTCAATCTCATCTCTTGGCAATAAGTCTTCAATCTTTATTTCTTTCAAATGAGAGGTTGAGTAATCCTTTTGACCATTCAGTTCCTGTTGATGCAACATATAGACCTTCATATTCGTCTTCTGCAATATGTCTTGCAAAAGCTGATCATTACGGAAACGCTCATTTTGCAATGGAGAAATCAGAACAGCCTCAATATTCATAGACTTAATTATTTCAGAGAGTTCTGGATTTACTTCATAAACTTTCACACCCATCAACACCTTATTCTGAAAATTTGCCTCGTGAGCAATAAATCCTTTCAACTGAAAACGTGAAGGCTGAACATTTCGAATACTCTTTGCCAGACCTACTCCTCCATCTTTTACACCATAGACAAAAGTACGCATACCCTTATCTGAACTGAAAGCGATATCGTAGAATGTCTTTACCATTACACGGATGGCCCACATTCCTATAGTTGAAACTATATATATAGAAACTATATGACGGAAATGAAGCGGAACTAAATGGATTTCAAAGAGTTGGCGATTAGGCAAAACAACAAAAAGCTGGAAAAGTGTTGCACAAGCACAGGCAAATGTCATGGCTTTTGCTACTTTTACAAGGTCAACAAACGATGAATAACGAACAATGCCAGCATAAGTATGGAACATCTTAAACGAAATAAGATTGAAAACCATAAAAACCATCAAAGTTTTGCTTACAGGAACGATATTGCCAAGAGTCTGCACTCCACGAAAGAAAGTCCAAAACACAAATAGCCCCGAGGCAAAACAAATGGCACAATCTACAGCCAACACCATCCAATAAGACAGCGCATTTTTCGTAAAATACCAATGCTTTATTTTGTTTAACATTCTTCTTAAATTTAAGTTATCAATTTGGTGCTAAATATTCATTATCGTATATTTTCCTTTATTGTGTCTACAATCCATAAAGCATCATCTTCGCTAACACACGGACCACTTGGCAAACACAACCCTTTATGGAATAATTCTTCAGAAATGCCATTAACGTATGCTGGTACATTTCTATATACAGGCTGCTTATGCATAGGTTTCCATAACGGACGAGCTTCAATACCGACAGCATCAAGAGCCAGTCGCATTGCTTCAACATTCACATTTGGTTCACAATCGGTATGTGCAGAATCTGAATTATGTACGACACCCGCAGCACCACCCACTGCGCCTTTTATAGTTTCAGCATAAGCATGATCTTCATTCTTTAATCTAAGATTTTCATCTAACACAATGGTATTCAGCCAGAAATTAGATTTCATGCCTTCCTGCTCATCATGGAATGTAATGCCTTCCACATCCTTGAACAATTCACGATATATATCTGCAATACGGCGATGGTGTGCTATATGATCTTCCAACACTGTCATTTGTCCACGACCTATACCAGCACATATATTACTCATGCGATAGTTATAACCTATCTCCTCATGCTGATAGTATGGATATGCTTCACGAGCTTGTGTTGCAAAAAACATAACACGACGCCACATTTCTTCATTTGGACAAATCAATGCACCACCGCCAGAGGTGGTTATCATCTTATTCCCATTGAATGACAATACCCCATAATCTCCAAAAGTTCCACATACACGATTTTTATAAATAGACCCCATGCCTTCAGCAGCATCTTCTACTACAGGAATATCATATTTGTTAGCTACGGACATTATTTCATCAATCTTTGCAGGCATTCCGTAAAGGTATACTGGAACAATTGCTGCAGGCTTTTTTCCTGTCTTTGCGATTCTGTCCTTTATGGCTTCCTCCATCAATACTGGATCAATATTCCATGTATATGGCTCTGAATCAACAAGAACAGGGGTTGCACCTAAATACGTAATAGGATGAGTAGATGCACAGAAGGTAAAGCTCTGAACTATTACTTCGTCACCAGCTCTAACCCCTGCAGCTATCAATCCAAGATGTACTGCAGCCGTTCCTGAAGAAAGAGCAACAACACGTTTTCCTTGCCCAACAAACTCTTCTAGGTCCTTTTCAAAACCATTAACATTAGGTCCAAGTGGCACAACCCAATTTGTGTCAAAGGCTTCTTTTATATAGTCCATCTCCTTTCCGCTCATGTGGGCAAGGCATAGATATATACGTTCCTTTTTAGTCTCCATTAATTCTTTTTCTCCTAAATTTTATAAGTTATCTAAGCTTTTTATTTTATCAATACTTTTTTATCTCCCACAATGTATATACCTTTGACTAACTGATTTTCATTCAGTTCGGTTCCGTCAAGTTTATATATCTTAGTTTTATTGCTCTTATTGCCATTTACAACAAATTTAACACTTGCTACATCATCTGTAACAGCACTTGCTGCACTCTGAGCAGATGAAGATGGAAATTTAAAATAAGCTCTTGTTCCTTTAAGATTTTCTGTTACTGAAGGATAATCTAATTTAGTTCCATCTGCGCCGTTAAGGAAACGGCACGTTTTATCACCTGCTTTTAACTCAAATGGAGCAAATATCCCAATAAATTTATATCCAGCCTGCTCGACTATTTCTGGTTCATCTTTTGTAATAACAATTCTTTTAAATACAGGATTTTCTGCATCTTTTGAAGGTTTAATTAAATATGGCTTGCCCGCCTTAATACCATTTTCTGTACTTGTGAAATTCACCATAAGCACACCTTCATCACCAGAAGCGCTCGCAAACTCTTGAACACTAACAGACTCTCCAAATATTTTTTTCATATTATCAGCTGAAACGTCAAAAGGCAGACATAAACTGTACCATCCTCCATCAGCCTTAAAATTTCTTTTAAGATTTACTGTAACATTCTCTTTATTCAGATTTTCAGAGAGTTTGGCTTTTATTCCCTCATCATTCTCATCATAATCAACTGTAACAATGTTTTTAAGTTTACGGTAGATCTTGATAAAAACATTTGGTATAACACCAGTACCAAATTGATTATTCAGTCTTTTATATTGAAGATATAAAATTATTTTATTATTCTTAGCATCTTTAACTGAAAAAGCAAATTCAGCCTCATTATTGTTATTCATTGTCAATGAAGCCATTGTATTACTATAAGCATCTGATGTGTTTTCTTGATTCTGGGTTCGTAAATAGAATTTATTTTTATCATTCTTATCTGCTACTGCAACAAGAAAACCATCTTTAACTTTTAAATACCATTTATCAGAAATAGACTTCAAAGTAACAACTTCAACTTCAGAAGATATTTCGTTTATTTGACATCCTTCGATAACAATATTTGCAACTAGTCTATTATTTGTAGATTGTGCTCCTAATGTTCTAGAATCTTTCTCATTAACCAACAAGATTTCATCTCCGTCTTCTAGCGTTGAGTAATCTGTAACCAACACGAATGGAGCATCATCAGCGCTTTGTGCGTAAAGCGATGTAATTGTAAAAAACAATGTAATAAATAGTAGAATTGGCTTGCAATATAGTCTCATAGTATTTCTTGGATTTAGTTTTCATTAATTATTAAAAAATATACAATACCAAACTATTCACTAATCTTCAGACTGTGAATTAAGTTTCGAATACTTTGAAGTGTAGTAAGTCTTGTGGGAACTAAAGGAAGGCGAAGAACGTTGCTAATCAGTCCAAGTTCATGAAGCAAAGCCTTAACGCCGGCAGGATTACCGTCAACAAAAAGAAGGCTGTATAAATCAGTAAAACGATGATGTATCTTTCTGGCAGCAGCATAATCACCATTAAGCTCAAGCTTAATCATACGCGAGAACTCCTTTGGCAAAGCATTACCAATAACAGATATTGCACCGACGGCACCATTTGCAATCATCGGATATGTCAATGCGTCGTCGCCACTGAGTACATCAAAATCGTCTGGTTTATGTTTTATGATTTCATCTATTTGCTCAAGGCTCCCACTTGCCTCTTTTATTGCGACAATATTTTCGAAGTCATTAGCTAATCTGACCGTTGTCTCCGGCTTAAGATTGACGCCAGTACGACCTGGAACATTATATAAAACAACAGGCAATTCAGTAGCATTTGCAATTGCACTAAAATGCTGATAAAGACCTTCTTGTGACGGTTTGTTATAGAAAGGACAAACGCTAAGCACTCCACTAATACCCGTAAAATCAGTTGCCTTTAGTTCATTAACAATATTAGCAGTACAGTTTCCTCCACATCCCATCAAAATAGGTACTCTATTGTTAACGGTATTAACAACTAAAGTTTTGATATTTTGCTTTTCTTCTGTTGTAAGACATGGTGTTTCACCTGTTGTAGCAAGAATACAGAGAAAATCTGCACCATTGGCAATTTGAAAGTTTATGAGAGACTCTAACGACTTGTAATCAACAGAGAAATCCTCTTTAAAAGGCGTTACCAATGCAATGCCAAGCCCTCTAAAAAGCTTCGCCGTCTTAATTGTATGTTTTGAATCCAGTGCCATGATTAAATTATGCCATTAGCAGAGCAATATACGATTCTCCTTAAATCAGAATATAGCGTCATTTGCCCAATTACTTTATCCTTGCAAAATTAGGATTTTTCTCTGACATATCAAAACATTTGCTTGTTTTTTAGCACAAAAACAAAACACCATAAATAATATTAGGATTATATATAGAAAATATTCAAGAAAAACGATGTACTTTGGAAAGATTTCAAAGCTTAATACCTAACATCTTCCAAAAAGAGAGCATGTCCTGGCATACTTTCACCAGCCTTGCATCTATCCTTCCCCTCAACTATGCGCTGAAACTCCTCAAGTGAAATACGACCACGACCAACCTCAACTAAAGTTCCAACGACAGCCCTAACCATATTACGCAGAAAACGGTTAGCTGTTATACGAAAATAATAAGAATTCTCATCTATTCTTATCCATTTTGCTTCTGTAACATTGCATATAGTTGTCTTAACATCGGTATGGCTTTTACAAAATGAAGCAAAATCATTATATTTAAGCAACATTTCCGCAGCTATATTCATCAAATCAAAATTAAGATTAAAATGAGTTTCATAAGAATAAGCACGTAGAAATGGATTCTTGTATAAGTGAATATAGTAATGATACGTCCTAGCTGTTGCGCTGAAACGAGCATGCATCTCAGAAGAAACTATTTCAACACGTTCGATTGAGATGTCATTTGGCAATAATCGATTTAGTTTATATGTCAACTGCTTACAATCAATGTCACCATCAAAATCAAAATGCGCAGACATTCTACGGGCATGAACACCTGCGTCTGTTCGTCCAGCACCAACTACTTCAACATTATTACGCAAAATAGTAGAAAGTGCTGTTTGAATCTCTGCCTGAACACTATTAGCATAAGGTTGTACTTGCCAACCATGATATGCAGTGCCGTCGTATGAAAACCAAAGAAAATAGCGCATAATGACTTTTAATAAAAAAGCGTATATAACAATCTACACTACAAAATTGTTATATACACATATATTATGAATACTTACATTTAACACAAGAACTCGTGTAAATTTACTCAATTAAATTAAAATATAGCAAGTCTGTCCACTTATGTACAGACTTGCTATAAAAACATCAAATACTAATTATTCCTGTACTGGAATCTTCTCAATTCTACGCTGGTGGCGTCCACCTTCGAAAGTAGTCTTGAAGTATTCATCCATGATAGCTTCTGCCATCTTATTATCAATAAAACGACCTGGCATAACCAAAACATTAGCATCATTGTGCTGACGAATCATGTGAGCAATTTCGGTACACCATGCAAGACCAGCTCTTATACCTTTATGCTTGTTAAGGCAGATAGCCATACCTTCTCCACTACCACAGATAGCAATACCAGGATATACATCACCAGCCTCTATACCATTAGCCAACTCGTGGGCAAAATCAGGATAGTCTACGCTCTGATCGCTCCAAGTACCATAGTCCTTATACTCATATCCTTTTTTCTCAAGATACTCAATTACGAATTTCTTTAATGGATAACCTGCATGATCACATGCTAATCCTACTGTCTTTACTTCCATATTAAATATATTTTTAATGTGAGTGAATATTCTTTTTTATCTCAGTATATCAAAAGACTCTATGATTAAAATATTTATTTCAAGAAATCTTTAACCTGATTGTAAACATTCTGGGCATTGAAACCTAACTTCTCATCCAACACCTTGTAAGGAGCTGAGAAGCCAAAACTGTTCAATCCAAATACCTTTCCTTCTGCACCAACAAGTCCTTCTAATGTTACAGGAAGACCAGCAGTGAGTCCGAAAATCTTCTTTCCTTTTGGAAGTATAGAATCTTGATATTCCTTAGTCTGGCAACGGAACAATCCTTCAGAAGGTACACTTACAATTCTAATCTTAATTCCATC
The DNA here is from genome assembly GCA_017627765.1 of Prevotella sp. Lineage (GTDB taxonomy): Bacteria > Bacteroidota > Bacteroidia > Bacteroidales > Bacteroidaceae > Prevotella. Next base: position 30,336 of record JAGAGD010000050.1, read on the forward strand.
TTTACGCAGAAGATCTGCTCCAGCAACAAGTGTTGAAACTTCTGAACCACTTGCTAAAAGTATTACATCATAATTCGCATCACTACCTGCAACAACATAAGCACCACGTCTAACCTGCTCATAATCATTTCCTTCTGGTAAATTATTTACATTCTGACGAGAAAGAATCAATGCTGTTGGGGTTTCCATATTCTCAACAGCCATCTGCCAACATATTGTTGTTTCATTTACATCAGCAGGACGGAAAACACGAACACTGTCTTTACCACTATGGTTTTTCAGTTTCTCCATCAGACGTATTTGTGCCTCTTGCTCAACTGGTTCATGGGTAGGTCCATCCTCTCCAACACGGAAAGCATCATGAGTCCAAATAAATTTAATTGGCACTTGCATAAGAGCTGCCATTCTGACAGCAGGCTTCATATAGTCAGAGAACACAAAGAATGTACCACAAGCTGGAATAACACCACCATGCAAATACATACCTATACACATACATGCCATAGTTAATTCAGAGACTCCTGCTTGGAAGAATGCGCCAGTGAAATCATTTGGTTTAATATCATGAGTTTTCTTTAAGAATCCATCTGTCTTATCAGAATTAGAAAGGTCAGCAGAAGAACAAATCATATTAGGAACTTGTTCTGCAAGCACTCCTAAACAAGCAGAAGATCCTGCACGTGTTGCTTGGTCAGGTTTTTGCGTAAGTACACTCCAATCTACCTTTGGTGCATTTCCAGAAAACCACTCCTTCATTTGAGCAGCTTTACCTGGATTAGCTTCTGCCCATGCTTTTTCTTGTGCCTTGCGATTTGCAACAATTTCTTTTAATTCTTCTTTGCGCTTTGCATAAATCTCTTTTGTTTCTGGGAATATTTCAAACGGATTTTCAAGATTGCCCCCCAAATTCTTGATTGTATTTATATATGCATCGCCACCAAGAGGAGCACCATGTGTCTTTATACTATTTTCATAGCTTGTTCCGTCAGCCTTAATAGCACCTTTTGCCATGATGGTTTTACCGATGATAAGAGTAGGACGGTTTTTCTCAGTCAAAGCCTCATCAAGTGCACGACGAATATCCTCCACATCATTACCTTTGCATGTAAGAACATTCCATCCCCAAGCTTTATACTTTGCACCAGTATCTTCGCTTGAAACAGAAGAACATTCAGTTGACAACTGGATATCATTAGAATCGTAAAACATTATAAGGTTTGACAATCCAAGCAATCCTGCCATTCTTCCTGCTCCCTGAGAGATTTCTTCCTGCACACCTCCATCAGAGATATATGCATAAATCTTATGCTGCATCATCTCTTTTCCAAGGCGAGCTTCAAGGAATTTTTCTGCAACAGCTGCACCTGCTGCAAATGTATGTCCCTGTCCTAAAGGTCCACTTGTATTTTCAATGCCCCTCATCACATCACGCTCTGGATGTCCTGGAGTTGGAGACCCCCACTGGCGGAACTGTTTCAATTCATCTATAGTAAAACGTCCCTGCAATGCTAATGCTGAATATAGCATTGGAGACATATGACCTGGATCCAAGAAGAAACGGTCACGACCAGTCCATGTAGGATCATTTACATCATAAACCAAATATTCAGAAAAGAGAACATTAATAAAATCGGCACCTCCCATAGCTCCACCAGGATGCCCCGAATTAGCTTTCTCTACCATAGAAGCAGCCAATATTCTTATGTTATCAGCTGCTCTATTCATTTCTTTTAACCCGTTCTTTACCATTTCAATATTTTATTTTCTTTATGTTTTTCTGTTTGAATGTGCAAATATAATAATTTTCATCGGCATTCCAGCCATAACTAAGTGTTATTTTTCAGAAAAATATCATTTCCATATTATAAATATGCAAAAAATAACTTTTTACAATCTAAAAAAAGGATGTTCGGAATACGCTTTTTCATTAAACCTAAACAATGCCGCTCCACGCTTAGAAGACAACTTATCTATCTTGTCGGTCTTCTCTATAAAATCCAGATTCTTTATTCGCTTACGGAAATTACGTTTATCAATCTCACCGCCTAATACTGCCTCATAGACATGTTGCAACTGTGTAAGAGTGAATAGCTCTGGCAATAGATTAAATCCAATTGGCTCAATTTTAATTCGTTTCCGTAATAAATCAAGAGCATCGTCAACAACCTGATTTAAATTTCCCCATAGACGAGGAACATCAGTAATATCAACCCAACGTAATCCGTATTTGTCCATAAGCTCCACATCGTAGTCTTTAACATTTATAAGAGAATAATAAGCAACAGAAATTACCCTCTCACTCGCATCCTCCTTGACATTACCATAAGTTTTTACTTGTTGTGAGAAAACCTGCTTAATACCTGTCATAGATGTTATCGCACGATTTGCAGAATCTTGAAGATCTTCATTTTCACGGACAAAAGCACCACAAAGAGTCCATTCACCCATCCCAGGTTCAATCGCCCGCTTTCTTATAAGTAGTTTTAGTTTGCCGTTATCAAAACCAAAAACAATACAATCGACAACGACATAAAATCGTGTGTTTTCTGAATAATAGTTCTTCATGCTTAGAATCTTAACTTAAACATTTTAAGGTTTTGTTATCTGCAACAAATTTACAGTTTTATTACGTAAATTGCAAATTTTAAACTAACTTTTCTTCAATTCTGCTTATTTTTCATAACTTTGCATGTGTTATTTATACTGAATGCAATAAAACAAAACCTATTATTTAATAAGAAAGAAAAAAATAAGACATGAATTTCTGGAAAAATATTATAGTAATAACAGCAATAAATGCTGCTATTTTTTCTTCATGCCAAGAAAACATAGATTCACGTGCAGAACGTGAAGCAAAAGAGTTTACAAGAAAGAACTGCCCTACTCCCATAATTGACAATACAAGAACAGACAGCCTTGTCTTTGAGGCAAATACCAGGACTTTGCATTATTATTACACACTTGTAGGGCCTGCCGATAATAAAACAGCCTTTACCGGACGACATGAAGAGCTGAAAAATATACTCATAAGTTCTTTTAGAGCTTCAACTAACTTAAAAATGTATATAGATGCAGGTATTAACTTTAAACTAACCTATCACTCTGAAAAAAAACCTCAGCAGAAGTTGTATGAAACAATACTTACTGCTGAGGAGTTATCTGGTAAATAAATATCATATTAAGAAAATGTAAGCACAGACTTCTCACCATCGAAATCAACAAAGATAGAATCTCCCACATTGATTTCTCCACTCAATATGCGCTCGCATATTCCGTCTTCAATATACTGCTGCAATGCTCGTTTCAGAGGGCGGGCACCAAATTGAACGTCATAGCCTTTCGTTGCAACATAATCTTTTGCTTTATCGGAAACATTAACCTCGTATCCAATAGAATTTATACGCTTAATAATATTATTAAGTTCTATATCAACAATTTTTCTGATAGCATCATTGTCAAGCTGATCGAATGTTACAATCTCGTCAAGACGGTTAAGAAATTCAGGGGCAAACTGTTTACTCAGACTCTTCTGAATAACAGAACGAGCATAAGCCTTATCTTCTTCATTAATTCCGCTGCTACTATCTCTCTGAACTCCAAAACCGATGCCACGTCCAAACTCCTTCAATTGGCGAGTACCTGTATTAGACGTCATTATGATTATAGTATTACGGAAATCAACTAAACGACCATTACCATCTGTCAATCTACCATCGTCTAATACTTGCAGAAGCATGTTAAATACCGAAGGGTGAGCTTTTTCTATTTCGTCTAGTAAAACTATCGAATAAGGACGCCTTCTAACACGTTCTGTAAGTTGTCCTCCCTCTTCATATCCCACATATCCAGGAGGAGCACCAACCAACCTAGAAACATTGAAGCTCTCAGAGTATTCACTCATGTCCATTCTAATCAAATCATTTTCGCTTCCGAACATCTTCTCTGCAAGTTTTTTTGCGAGATATGTCTTACCTACACCAGTTGGTCCTAAGAAAAGGAAAACACCTACTGGATGATTCGGATCACGAAGCCCTAAACGATTACGTTGTATAGCCTTTACAACTTTATCAATAGCATTGTCTTGAGCAACAACAGAAGATCGCAGTTCTGCGCCCATAGTGCGCAAGCGCGTGCTTTCTTCACTAGCAATGCGCTGAACAGGAACACCAGTCATTATAGAAACAACATTTGCAATATCCACATCAGTTACATCTTCTCTATTTTCATGATTTCCACTTGCCCACTCATCATTTAAGCGTTCAAGTTCTTGCTGAAGCTGAAGCTGACGGTCGCGATAGCTGGCAGCCAGTTCAAAATTCTGATTTTTAACAGCGTTTTGTTTCTTCAACTTAGTTTCTTCTATCTCCTTTTCTTTTTCCTCAATCTCGGGTGGGAAATGTGCATGCTGCAAGTGTATATGAGCTCCAGCCTCGTCAAGTGCATCAATTGCCTTATCAGGGAAAGCACGATCAGTAACATATCGTGCTGTAAGGTCAACACATGCTTTTATTGCCTCTGGCGAATATGAAACATGATGATGGTTCTCATATCTATCTTTTATATTCTGCAAAATCTTGAGCGTTTCTTCAGCAGTTGAAGGTTCAACAACAACCTTTTGGAAACGACGCTCAAGAGCTCCATCTTTTTCTATACTATTGCGATATTCGTCTAGAGTTGTTGCTCCAATGCATTGAATAACGCCACGGGCCAAAGCTGGCTTCAAAATATTAGCAGCATCCATTGTACCAGGAGCGGAGCCAGCACCAATAATGGTATGAATCTCATCTATGAATACTATTAATTCGGGGTGCTGCTCTATCTCATTAATGAGAGCCTTTATTCTTTCCTCAAACTGTCCTCTATACTTAGTTCCTGCAACAATAGAAGTCATATCAAGACTTACTACGCGCTTATTATATAATATTGGCGAAGTCTTATGTGCAACGATTAGTTGTGCCAAACCTTCAACTATGGCACTCTTACCAACTCCAGGTTCACCTATAAGTATAGGGTTGTTTTTCTTGCGACGGCAAAGAATCTCCATAACACGCTGCATTTCCTTTTCTCTACCGACTATAGGGTCAAGTTTCCCTTCTGCAGCAGCACTTGTCAAATCTGTAGAAAACTTATCAAGTACTGGTGTTTGTTCGCTTTGTTTACGTTGTTTTGTAGCTGTAGCCGTTGAAGATGTCTGCTTGTTCGATTCTGTTTTCTGATCTGAATCAAACATTTCCTCATCTTCATCTGGAATGTCAACACCACCCTTTGGAAGTGACGTTTGATGCTTTAAATAATCTAATGTATCTTCGTATGTCATTTCGTTTTCATTTAAAATCAGTTTAGCTGCATTGTCTGAACGGTCATGAAGGATTGCAAGCAACAAATGTTGCGTATCAATAATATCAGTATGCTGAAGCCTTGCCTCAAGCACTGCTAGTTTTAAAATGTTACTTGCCTGAGTATTGAGAACAAGTTCATTAGTATTAACAATTTCAATATTGTCATTACGTACTTTTTCTTCTAGACTATACTTTATTGCTTGTTTATTAATATTGCAATATTCAAACAAATCGTTAATAATTCCGTCACGCTCACGGAGAAGAGCAATAAGTAGATGCTCAGGCCCTACACTTGAACTTGCAAGCCTAATTGCTTCTTCCCTGCTAAATGAAAGAATCTTAGATACTGCTGGTGAAAATTGACTTGCCATTGTGTTTATTTGGGTGTTAAGTTTAAAATATATTTATTCCTAATAATAATAAATATTATAGGTAATATAATAAAAGCAAAAAGCGTGCCAAAACCAATTATCTTGATGCTCTAAACCCTTCCATATTGACATATCTGTGCTTCATCAAGCGAACATAAATATTCTTAAGCCATAAACGATGAAGAGAAATAAATGTCAGACCTATAACCAAAAAGATAATATAGGCTATAGTATCTGAAAAAAGATAATAGAACAAATAGAGCAAAACAATAGGAACAGTGAATACAGCTAATGAAGCAATTGCCTGAACGTAGTTATTATCCATGTTGCCTTTTCCTAAAAATTTTGAGTTTAGAGGAAGCGTCTGCTTATTGTAGATAGAGAATTGCATATAAGAGAAATGGATAACACCCGCAGAGAAAAACATTACAGATAGCAACATTAATATAGTATACTTACCCATTATCACTGTAGGAATCAACAGAACAAATGGCACTATCAGCATTGATGTATAGAAATAATACTTAGCTGTAAGCAATGATAATATATTTTCGCGATGAACCATCAGCCCATCAATATAGTTTCCTTCTGCACTCATAGTTCTCACAAGTATCATAGAACCATATACAGAGAAACAATATACCAACAGAAAATATTCCATAAATCTATTGTCATATATATCAGTAAATGCAATAGCAAGACTGAACAACAAGACAAAGGTATTTGAGAATATCAGATTCTTACGTACTATTTTATTTCTCATTGCACTCTTTGCTTCAAGTTTCATATATTCTCCTATTATTCCAAAACGATTAAAGAAAGTAAACTGACTAACATGCTTTAACTTTGTTTCTTCAACATGAGACAGTTCACTCCATACTGAAATGTTTTGAATGATTCTATTTATATAGACTACAACAACAAAAACAGCAATTATTACAACCCATGCCAGCAATCGCGGAATAACCAGGTAATATCCTAAACCTGCATAAAGATCACAAAGTTCTGAAAAACCACTATCTTTTCCTATATACCATGGTGAGAAAATTATTGCATAAACAACGGCAGGGGCAATCCACCACAATATATGACGATTGATCAAAGCCCTTATTATAAGATACCACTGGCTATTTGCCAAAATAAGCAGATATAGACTTAGCAAGAAAAGCAATGTTGTCCCAACGCCCTCAGAGAACACAACTGACATTATAGAGAAAGGAATGAACAACGCAAACCATGTTAGATTACCCCATGAAAACAATGAAGTGGCTATGAAACTATCAATACATGATGAGCGCGGAATTGGCATTAGCACATATGGCTTTACCAACTGCGACGGAGTTTGCTGAACAATAAAGCGTGAGAAAAAATCAATAACCAAGATAAATGGCATGAAACCATATATTAGTTCACATGGCGTAACCGAATCACTAGAATTTGCTATCATTGCTAATGTAACAGCAAAAAACATGAGATAAAGCAACGTAAGAACTACTCCGAAATAGGCGAAAAACTTAGCTGCCCTATTTTGAGCAAATGCAGGATGACGTTTCTCTGACAGTTTCTGATGATAACGTATTGTCTTTAACAGACTAATATATTGTCGAAATGATTTAATTGCCATAAAGTCATTGTTTAGTTTAATTTTTGTTTATCTCAAATCAATTACTTCTGCCTTAGGGAAATCTTTTGACTTAAAAACAAATTTAGAGTCACTCAACTGAGCATACTTAAAATTCTTAATCGTAATAGTAGACCATTTCCCGCCTTGTTTCATTTTTATCTGGGTCGGAAGATAGTTGGCTTTGCTTATTGTAATATACATTTCCTGTATAGATTTACCTGAAGTAATAGCTTTCAGATACACCTGATAACTATTGCCTTTCTGCACCATAGACAATTTATACCCTTTCTTATACATTGTTATATATCTGTAAGGATTCATCTGCGCCTGCTGCTCTACCGATGGATTGCTCACATTAACTTCATTGCTAGAAACCATATAGGTCCATTGGGTCTTACCGTTAAACCATGTTGTTGCTTTTGGCGTATGAGCATAGAACTTATTACCTTTCATTGCTATAGAGCCAGAAATTGCTCCAACATTACCAGAAGTAATCGTAAAGTTTGCTGTAGCACCACCTTTTCGCTGTAGGTTGGACGCCACCTTATCTAGAATCTGACGGGCTTTTGACGCATTCTGGGCACTAACTTCAAGTGACAAAAACAAAAAAGTAAAAACCGCCATGTAATATATTAAAATATTTTTCTTCATGTCTTACTATTAATTAAAGATATAAAACTCTATATTTATTAGTCATTATATAAATTCATCAATTAAACACAATTTATAAACCTAAAGAGAATTGAGAATTGCAAACTACTCTACTTTACATTTTCTAGTAACGCCATAAGACTGCTCTCATCCTGAATAAGCACTTCACGTGGTTTTCCTCCATGCGCTTCGCCGACAATTCCTGCTTTTTCAAGCTGGTCCATAAGTCTTCCTGCTCGGTTATAACCTATAGAGAAGCGACGTTGAATCATACTTGTTGAACCTTGTTGGGTAGAAACTACTGAACGCGCAGCATCCATGAAGAGCGGATCTAATGAACCCATATCCATAGAACCTCCACCGATGTTACCAGCATTGTCAGCTGCAGGTTCTGGCAACTCATAAGGAGAAGTTGGTCCTGGCTGATTGCAAATATATTCGTTGATTGCCTCAACCTCTGGCGTATCAATGAATGCACATTGGACACGCACAGGCTCGCTTCCGTTTATAATAAGCATATCACCACGTCCAACAAGCTGGTCAGCACCAGGACGGTCAAGTATTGTTCGAGAATCAATCATTGCACTAACTCTGAAAGCCATACGTCCAGGGAAGTTTGCCTTAATTGTACCTGTAATAATATTTGTTGTAGGACGCTGCGTTGCAATTACCATGTGAATACCTACAGCTCTAGCCAGCTGCGCAATTCTGGCAATAGGCAATTCTATTTCCTTTCCTGCTGTCATAATCAAATCTCCAAACTCGTCAATTACAACAACAATATACGGCATATAGTCGTGTCCATCAGTCAGTTTCAGCCTACGATTAACAAACTTGTCGTTATATTCTTTAATATTCTTTGCGCCAGCAGCCTTCAATAAGTCATATCTCTGATCCATCAATGTGCAAAGACTCTTAAGAGTTCTTACAACCTTAGTAACATCTGTAATTATCGGTTCATCATCGTCATCAACAGAGGCCATAAAGTGATCAGCGATTGGCATATATGGACTAAATTCCACTTTTTTCGGGTCTATAAGCACAAACTTAAGTTCATTTGGATGCTTCTTATACAAGAGTGATGTTATTATAGCATTAAGTCCTACAGATTTACCCTGACCAGTTGCACCTGCAACAAGCAAATGTGGAATCTTTGCAAGGTCAACCATATACACTTCATTTGTAATTGTTTTACCCAAAGCTATAGGCAGCTCCATCTTTGATTCCTGGAATTTTCTTGAATTGAGAATACTTTCCATTGAGACAATATTTGCCTTTGCATTAGGGACCTCTATGCCTATTGTTCCTTTACCTGGAATAGGAGCAATAATTCTCACACCTTTAGCAGCAAGATTAAGAGCCAGATCATCACTTAGACTTCGTATGCGCGAGATTCTGATTCCTTCAGCAGGAGTTATTTCATAAAGAGTTATTGTAGGTCCAACTGTAGCATCAATCTTACTGATTTCCACCTTAAAACTTTTCAGGACTTCAATAATCCTATCTTTCTTCCTAATCAAATCCTCTTTATCAACAACAGGAGCACTGCCGCCATCATATTTTTCTAGCAAATCAAGTGTAGGATATTTATACCTTGTGAACGGTTCTTTAGGGTTTATCGGTGAATTGTTATCACCGGTCTGAGAAACATTATCTCCTTTTGCTTCTTCTTCATCCTTAGCAACAGTAATCGTCATGCCAGGATCAGAATCATTTGAACCCGAATTGTCATTCGCAGCAGAAACATCTTCCACACCTCCATGCAGCGAAACTGGCTTACTTATTATTTCTTCTTCATAATTATCTGCAACAATACCTTTATCAGCACCATCATCTGCCCCAGCCTCATTTACAGGATTAGCATTATTCTTTATTGTGAACTTAACTTTTTTCAAATAGCGTGTAGGGTTAAGGACATTCCTTATAACCGTAATTGTCTCAGAACTTAAATATACCAGAAATACTATTGCTATTAGAGACAATATTACTATCAGACCAGGAACACCAACAACATTTTCAATACACTGCGACACATATAAGCCATGACCGCCACCAGGATTAAAGACTTTATCTGGAAAAACAGGGACTAAAAATCTTGCAAAAAACACAGAAGTCCACAACATTACAACAGAAAGACATAAGAACCATTTTAGCAATCTAAGCTTTGTCCAAACCTCCATTTGCTTCAATCCTGCAATGAAAATAAAAACAGGTATTAGAAACGCCGAGTAACCAAAACACTTAGTAATGAAAAAGTATGACACCAAGGCTCCCAACGAGCCACAAACATTTTGAAAACTACGATCAACATTCCTCACTTCACCTGGTCTTAAATCAAGCAAAAGACTTTGGTCAGCCTCTCCTGTAGACAGGTAAGAAACAAACGATATCAACATCAGCACAGCAAGCAACATTACAAAAAGCCCTACAAGAAAATTTGTTTTCTCGCTCAGGAAAATTTCTTTCATACTTGGTGCTGACGACTTAGCTTTACGTCTATTTTGAATTTTCTTCTTAGCCATTATTCTGTTTCTTTGCAAATTTACTGCAAAAGTAACTGAAAAAAATCATAAAAGAACATATTTTCGCAACTTTTTTCCTAATTTTGCAACTTGTAAGAAATAAATGACAAAAATAATATATAATCACATCAACAAGAATTGGATAAGCAAGTATCCAATTGTAAAGTTTTCAGGACGCATAGTTGTTGTTTTAAATGCGCAAGAAGCTGACAAGGCTGTCAGTTTCCTTTTATCACAGCCTCTACTTGGAATTGATACAGAAACTCGCCCTTCGTTTAAAAAAGGAAAACAAAACAATGTTGCCTTACTACAAGTATCTACACCTGAGGTTTGTTTCCTTTTCAGACTCAATATAATAGGAATGACTGATTCCATTATCAGGCTGCTCGAAAATAAAGATGTTGTTAAGGTTGGAGTTTCGCTAAATGACGATTTAAGATTACTTCACAAGAATGGGGAATTTGAACCTGGAAGTTTTATTGATTTACAAAATTGTATAAACAACATAGGAATTGAAGACAAAAGTTTGCAAAAACTTTATGCAAACCTATTTCATAAACGCATCACTAAGGGACAACAACTTTCTAATTGGGAAGCAGACATTTTGACTGAAAGCCAAAAGCTATATGCAGCAACAGATGCTTGGGCTTGCATAAATATATACAAAGAATTTAAACGATTATCAGAAACTGGTGATTACCAACTAATTAAAGAAGAAACAGACAATAATGAATTATCCGAAAGTATATCTAAAGAGAGGTAAAGAAGAAAGCTTAAAACGCTACCATCCATGGGTTTTCTCTGGTGCAATACACCACCTTGACAACGTCAACGAAGGAGACATAGTGGAAGTTTTAAAAGCAGATGGCGACTTTATCGCCATAGGTCACTATCAGATTGGTTCCATTGCTGTCAGAGTCCTTTCTTTTGAAAATATAAGTATTGATGATGACTTTTGGAAATCACGACTAACTGAAGCTTTCAAAGCTCGTTTAGCAATAGGAATTGCCGACAAACCAAATAATTCCACATACCGTCTTGTTCATGGAGAAGGCGACAACCTGCCTGGATTAGTAATTGACTGTTATGGAAAGACTGCGGTAATGCAGGCTCACAGTGTAGGAATGCATTTACAACGCAAAACAATAGCCAAAACACTCATTGACGTTATGCAAGGCAGAATTGAGAATGTCTTTTACAAAAGTGAGACAACTCTGCCATTTAAGGCAGACTTGGGACAGGAAAATGGTTTTATTATTGGCGGAAGCAACGACAACTATTCTTTAGAGAACGGGCTAAAATTTCATGTAGACTGGCTAAAAGGTCAAAAGACAGGTTTCTTTATCGACCAGAGAGAGAACAGGAGTCTACTTGAACAATATGCAAAAGACAGAAATGTACTGAACATGTTTTGCTATACGGGAGGATTCTCTTTTTATGCTATGAGAGGCGAAGCAAAACTTGTACATTCTGTTGACAGTAGTGAAAAAGCCATTGAACTTACAAACAAGAATGTGTCACTTAATTTTCCTGACGACAATCGCCATCAGGCTTTCTGCGAAGATGCATTCAAGTTTTTAGACAATACCCCAACAAATTATAATTTGATTATCTTAGACCCTCCAGCTTTTGCTAAGCACCGTTCAGCACTACGCAATGCCTTAAAAGGATATACGCGACTGAACATGAAAGCTTTTGAGCATATAGACAAAGGAGGTATACTCTTTACATTCAGTTGCAGTCAAGTTGTAACGAAAGACAACTTCCGCAACGCAGTGTTTACGGCAGCAGCACAAGCTGGCAGGAAAGTACGCATATTGCATCAGCTGCATCAGCCAGCCGACCACCCTATTAACATCTATCATCCCGAAGGAGAATATCTAAAGGGACTTGTCCTTTATGTCGAATAATTGCTTAATTAACAAAGTAGCATCTTTTATTAAACAAAATAACCTTTTAGATAATAGCAAAAGATATATCGTTGCATTATCTGGAGGGGCAGATAGCGTAAGCCTGCTTCTTATTCTTCATCAGCTTTGTTACAATATTGAAGCTGCACACTGCAACTTCCATCTACGCGGCAATGACTCTAATGATGATGAAGATTTCTGCAAGACATTATGTGAACGACTGGATATTACTCTGCATATAAAGCATTTTAACACAGAAGAGTACTCATCATCACACAAAATCAGTATTGAAATGGCTGCGAGGGAGTTGCGCTATAACTATTTCAATACACTTGCAATAGAAAGAAATGCAGAAGGCATCTGCGTTGCCCACCATATTAACGATGTTGCAGAAACAATGCTTTTAAACCTTGTTAGGGGAAGTGGAATAAAAGGGCTTCAAGGCATACTTCCACATAGAGATAATATTATCAGACCATTGCTATGCGTTACTCGTAATGAGATTGAGGATTTTCTTATCTCGAAGCATCAGGATTTTAAGCAAGACTTTACAAACTTTGATGATGAAATAAACAGGAACAGACTTAGAATCAATGTCATACCACAATTAGAGAAGATAAATAATGCGTCTATCTTAAATATGCAGAGAACTGCAAAGCGAATGGTTGACGCAGAACAACTAATAAATATCTATATTGAAGAACAGCGCAACAAAATAGTAAGGCAAAAAGATTCATTTGTTTCATTCAACATAGCAGACATTATTAATGAATATTTTCTCTATCTGCTAATTAAAGAATATGATTTTTCATCGGCTCAGATTGAAAATATCTACTCATATATAAGATCACCACAAACAGGAAAAGTATTTTCCTCTTATTCTCACGACTTACTTATAGACAGAAACCAGATAATTATTAGAAAAAAAACGGACTATATTACGCAGCCAATAATTATTAATTCTACGGGAACATATAATATAGCTGAGAATAAAACCCTTACAATATCATTTGAAGATCTTGATAAAAACAAAAGTATACCAAAATCCTCAAATATATGCTTTGCAGATGCTGACGTAATCAAATTTCCACTTACACTAAGAAGAACCTGTCAAGGGGATAGATTTATTCCATTCGGAATGAAGCAGAGTAAACTGGTAAGCGATTACCTTACAGACAAAAAAAGAAATCTTTTCCAGAAAGAATCCCAACTGGTTGTTACTGATAATGAAGAAAAAATAGTATGGTTAGTAGATGAGCGAATTGACAATCGCATCCGCATAACAGACAAGACAAAGCACATTATAAAGATTATATACGAATAAGCATTCAACAAACACTTGAATACAAAAAAGGCGTATAGACTATGATAACACTATCAACTATGTCTATACGCCATAATTATTATAAGAAGATACTTTTTACGAATTCATTGTGAGCAGGAACTCCTCATTGTCTTGTGTTCGCTGCATCTGATTGTGAATTGTATTCATTGCCTCTATCGGATTCATGTCAGCGATATAGTTACGCAGAATCCACATTCTGTTCAGCGTTGTGCTATCTTGCAGCAACTCATCTCTACGCGTACTTGAAGCGACCAAGTTTACAGCTGGGAATATTCGCTTGTTAGAAAGAGAACGATCAAGCTGCAACTCCATGTTACCTGTACCCTTAAATTCTTCAAATATAACTTCATCCATCTTACTGCCTGTGTCAATCAAAGCAGTAGCAATAATTGTCAGCGATCCACCACCTTCTATATTGCGAGCCGCACCGAAGAATCGCTTTGGCTTTTGCAAAGCATTTGCATCAACACCACCAGTCAAAACTTTTCCTGAAGCAGGGCTAACTGTGTTATAAGCTCTTGCCAAACGGGTTATTGAGTCAAGGAAGATAACAACATCATGCCCACACTCAACCATGCGTTTAGCCTTTTCAAGAACAATTCCTGCAATCTTCACGTGTCTCTCGGCAGGTTCATCAAAGGTTGAAGCAATAACTTCAGCATTTACGGTACGAGCCATATCAGTTACTTCCTCAGGCCGTTCATCAATCAATAGCATCATAAGATATGCCTCTGGGTGATTTGCTGCTATGGCATTAGCAATATCCTTCATCAGGATTGTCTTACCCGTTTTTGGCTGGGCCACAATCAATGCGCGCTGACCTTTACCAATCGGCGAGAACAAGTCTACAATTCTTGTGGAAAGATTGGTTGTCTTAGGTTCACCGCAAAGCGTGAACTTCTCTTCTGGGAAGAGTGGAGTCAGATGCTCAAAAGGGATGCGGTCACGAACTTCATTCGGCTCCCTTCCATTTATCTTGTCAATGCTTGTAAGCGGGAAATACTTCTCTCCATCGTGTGGTGGTCTTACATGACATTCAACCACATCGCCAGTCTTCAGTCCATATTTCTTAATCTGCGTTCCTGAAACATAAACATCGTCAGGTGAAGAAAGATAGTTGTAGTCGCTTGAGCGAAGAAAGCCATATCCATCTGGCATTATTTCAAGAACGCCATTAGCACTTACGATATCGGTGAAATCATATCTGTCAACATTATTTACAGCAGACTGAGGCATGATATTCGCCATTGGTGCCTTCATGTTGGCTACCTGTGTGGGATTGTCAAACATATCGTACGTTGGAAGTGCACCTTGGTCTTCAATAGGTAAGTCTACTACTACTATAAAATCTGTTCCGTCGTTTGGATCTCCTTCCCAAACTCCGCTAACTTCTGCCTGCTCATCAGAAGAGCTTTCTACTGATTCCTCATCAAAAGAAGCATTGTGCGCTTCAACTTTTTCTTGCAACTTAGCCATTATCTCCTGGGAGTCTATAGAACTGTCTGCAGTATTTGCGTTGTAAACTTCTTCTGGGACAACAAAATCAGAGACTGTCTTTTCTGAATTCTCTATGGCTTGTTCTTCTTCAACTGGCATTTCATTATGCAAATTTGCAACAGGTTCACCCACTTCACCCTTGTCTATTGCTTCAGTAGCAACACTCTCAGCCATTGCAACTTCAATCGTTTCTTCTGCGTCTTTCTTCGTCTTGCGTGCGCGTTTCTTTGGTGCTTCCTTAACTTCATCGCTAACGCCATCGGTTTTGAAAAGCGGCACAGCTTCTGTTGCTGATTGTTTTTTATTCTTTTTTGTGTCTAAGTTCTCACCTTCTTTTCCGTTGACAGTATATACCTTGTCAGTGTCTTTCTTGATAATGCGTGAACGCTTGCGCTTAGGAGCTGCAACATTTTTGGTTGCTTCCACTTCTGCCTGCTTCTCAAGAATAGCATATATAAGTGTTTCCTCAGAATCTTCTTTCTTGTGCTCTGCACCCAATTCTTCGGCAATATCTATCAACTGGTTGATGTCCTTAGACATTAAATCGTCTTTGTAATACATAAAAGGAAAATAAAAAAGTATTGAGAAATTAAATGAATTTTCTGGATGAAAACTCTTTTCTTCGTAAAAATGCGGTGCAAAGATAAATATAAAAAATGAAATAGAAGATAAGTTATCTTAAATTATTTATTTCATTTTAAATTCTTTAACGGTTATCAAGAGACATATTCACTTAGCTCCAACCACCGCATAGTCTTATCATCCAACAGTTCTGTAACTACGGGCAGCCTCTTCGAGAGTTTTGTTATTTCTTCCACACTGATGGCTCCCGACGAAAGAGCTTGCTCTATTTCGCATTTTTCTTTTTCTAAGTTTTCTATTTCTTTCTCTAATTGTTCAAATTCTGTTTTTTCTTTGTAAGTGAGTTTATGTTTTCTTGCCTCTACCTTATTTATATTATCATTCTGTGTTTCTTCTTTTTTATTGCTAGTTCCATTCTTAGTCCCAGCCTCGCCTTGTCTCTTGTTCTGATCATCACCGTAGTCATCCTTCCACTGGCGGTATTGCGTATAGTTTCCTGGGAAATCCTGCACCTGACCATTCCCGTTGAATACAAGAAGGTGGTCTACAACCTTATCCATGAAATAACGGTCGTGACTGACAATGATAACACAACCAGGAAAATCGCTTAGATATTCTTCCAGCACCTGTAGTGTCTGAATGTCTAAATCGTTTGTCGGCTCATCAAGCACCAGGAAGTTCGGATTTCTCATAAGTACAGAGCAAAGATACAACTTGCGCCTTTCTCCGCCACTTAACTTATATACATAATTGTGCTGCTGCTCTGGAGTAAAAAGGAAATACTGCAGGAATTGGGATGCGGAAAGATGACGTCCTGCCCCGATATCAATATAATCAGCAATGTCGGTTATTACGTCAATAACTTTCTGCTGCTCGTCAAACTTGAGTCCTTCTTGCGAGAAATAACCAAACCTGACTGTCTTGCCTATATCGAATTTACCTTCATCTGGAGAAACCACACCGAGCAGCATTTTTATGAAGGTTGACTTACCAGTACCGTTGTTTCCAACAATACCCATCTTCTCAAAACGGGCAAAATTATAGTAGAAATCCTTCAGGATAACAGTATCGTCAAAAGCCTTTGAAACGTATTGGCATTCAAAAATCTTGCTTCCGATATACACATTGCTCGACTTAAGCCTCATCTGCCGTCCCTCGATGCGCTGTTTTGCCCTTTTCTCAAGTTCGTAGAAAGCATCCTCTCGGTATTTAGCCTTATGCCCCCGCGCTTGTGGCATACGCCTCATCCATTCCAGCTCTTTCCGATAAAGATTATTAGCCCTTGCTGCCTCAGCCCTCGCAGCCTCTATTCTCTCCTGCCGCTTTTCAAGATAATACGCATAATTACCTCTATACTGGTATATCTGTCTTCCGTCTAACTCTAATATAACATTGCAAACTCGGTCAAGAAAAAAGCGGTCGTGTGTAACCATCAGAAGGGTCTTGCTGCCTCTCGACAGATACCTCTCCAACCACTCTATCATCTCAAGGTCAAGATGGTTGGTAGGCTCGTCGAGTATCAGCATGTCTGGCTCGTTTATCAGGACATTAGCCAGAGCAACTCTTTTCTGCTGACCGCCGCTCAGCGTGCCAATCTTCCTGTCAAGGTTTCCGATTTTAAGTTGTGTCAGAATCTGCTTTGCCCTGAGCACCTTCTCCTCCTCTCCGTTATGACTGAAGCAAGCATCGAGAACAGTATCATCATCATTGAAGCGTGGAGTCTGCTCAAGATATCCCACCTTAAGGTCGCGACGGAAAACAATCTTGCCGCCGTCGTAGCTTTCCCTGCCACTTAATATTGACAGCAGCGTAGACTTTCCCGTTCCGTTTTTTGCTATCAGTCCTACGCGCTGACCCTGTGCGATAGAAAACGAAATGTCTGAAAACAACCATTCGTCGCCGAATGATTTCGAAAGATCCTGTACGTCGAGAAACGGAGATACCACTTTGCCTATGCCTGTTTTTTCTTAATAACCTGTTCTTTCTGCACACCACACACCCATCGTGCGGCACACAACTTTATTATTTCCCGTCCAGTTTTTTAATTTCGTCAATCACCTCTTCTATATAGTCAAGCACCTCCTGTCTTCCCCGTTTGTCATTGCTGCTCGTTATGAAATAAGGAGGCAACACCTCCCAAGACTCTTCAAGCTTCTCCATGTAGAGCCTTACATTAGCCTGCGCCTTTGCCGCAGAAAGCTTGTCTGCCTTGGTAAATACAAGAGAGAAAGGTATGCAGCTCCGCCCCAGCCAGTCGATAAACTCTATGTCGACAGCCTGAGGCTCGTGGCGTATGTCAATCAGCACAAACACGCTTGCAAGCTCCCTGCGCTGGAGAATGTAAGACGAAATCATCCTTTCAATCTTCTGCTTCATCGTCTTGGAGCGTTTTGCAAAACCATATCCTGGAAGGTCTACAAGATACCAGTCCCTGTTTATTATGAAATGGTTTATCATCAGAGTCTTTCCAGGAGTAGAAGAGGTCTTAGCCAGACCCTTGTGGTTGCACAGCATGTTTATCAGACTCGATTTGCCGACATTCGACCTGCCGATGAATGCAAACTCCAGCCTTGAGTCAGTCGGGCACTGGCTTAGCCGCTCACTACTTTTTGTATATTCCGATTGTAATATTTCCATATCCTTAGTTTTTTGCAAGTTTTTTTTGACGAGTTGACGATTCTATAAGCCTTAAGCCTAAAAAACATGTGTATGCTTTCACATTGTATTTAAGCTGCAAAATTAATCATTTTTTTTTAATTGACATACTTTTATTCCTAAAATCACATTCTGTCCAGCAAATCCTTCAGCCTTCCCCCGTTTGTAACTCCCAAAATCACCACAAAAATTTTCTGACGGAAAAAGTAAAATATCTTTACAAACCGAATTCTGATTCTAGAAAAGATTTTATGATTGGATTAAAGGATTAAAGATTAATGATTAACGTAATAACTCGTCAACTCGTTTATTTGTAAACTGAAAATCTATGAACTATGCTCTAAATTCACACGCCCTTGCACATAAACAGCAAATTCTTATTAAATGCATTTACTCATTGTCATGGCAGAGCTAAAGCAAGCTTTGCTCAACAAGGGAGAGGAGCCTCTGCGCATAAGTAAACTTACAAACTGTAACTTCCAAAAATCAGTCTGATTTTTTGACGAAAAAAGTAAAAAATCTTGACAAATGAAATTCTAATTCTAGAGAAAGATTTTCCGTTTGGCACGAGGCTGAATGCAAAAATGTGTTTAATTGTTAATCAATCGGCTTAAACTATGTAAACGAACATAAGGAATGAAAAAGTGAAAGGTGTCCTTTCGCGATGCGAAACGTGGC
>JAGAGD010000004.1 GCA_017627765.1 Prevotella sp.
ATAAGGAATGAAAAAGTGAAAGGTGTCCTTTCGCGATGCGAAACGTGGCATATCGCAGTGCGATATGTGGCATATTGCAGTGCCAAAGGTGCCCTTTCACACTGCGAAAGATGCCCTTTGACTTTTTTAACACTTATGAGTCATGAGGCGAAACGTATAATGTCTTGATATTGAATGATTTACCAAAAACGGCAAGAAAGCGCCAAATACTCGCATATTTTGCAACTTCTTTTTTCTTAGTCGTAAATTTTTAAGTTATTTGCGAGGTTAGTTAATCAATTTTTTACCCAACTCGGCTCCGAAAATTGCAGGTTTTTCGCTTGGCAAAGGCTTGAAACGGAAAACTGCTTTCAGATTGTTATAAGTTATGAGTGTTGAGTTATGAGTTATAAGTTATGGGTTATGAGTTATGGGAACGGGAACGGGAACGTTAACTTTAACCTTAACTTTAACGTTAACTGTCAACTAAAACAACTATGCATTATGCACTATGAACTATGCACTAAATAAAGACTATGCATTATGCACTATGAACTATGCACTAAATAAAGACTATGCATTATGCACTATGAACTATGCACTAAATAAAGACTATGTACTAAATTACAGTCTTTCTTTCTCCGAGTTGCCTGCACCTGTTCCCCTATACTTAGAGAGGGTGGTGTTGACCTTATAGCGCAGAGTAAGCATAAACTCGCGAGAGTCGTTCCTGTAAGACTGCTGCAGTTGCATGTTGCCATAATTCATAAACACTTTGCCCTTGCTGCTTTTGAATAAATCTTTGCCGCCAATCATGACAGAAAGCCTGTCGTTGAGCAGCGACTTGGTTACATTGAGGTTAACCGTGCAAACGTTTCTTGCATTATATATATTATCGTAATTGGCTTTAGAATAGAAAGACGTGGTAGTAGAAGCAGTCCATCCATGACCGAAGTTGAACATGTTGGTGAGATAGAGAAAATAAAATGGCTTGTTAAACCTATACGTCTTGTTGTCTATGTCGACGGTCAGCCACTGCTTGTTGAAACCCGCAGCCAGTTGTGGCGACCAGAAGCCGAAGGTAGGAGCAAGTGCAACGATTGTGGAAATCTTTTTCAGCGAAGGGTTGTTGATGTAGGAGAATCGCGTGACAGAGCTGTTTCCTTCTAACTGCTCAGAACTCTTGATGACGGCATCACGGCGGTCGCTGTATTCAACAGACACCTGCATGAACTTCCATATTCCAGCCACCGACACGTTGTGTATATACTCATGTTTCAGGTAGGGGTTGCCCGTTTCCAGCAGGAAGCGGTTGCCATAAGTAACGTTGTTGGTGAGTTGCTGATAGTTTGGGCGGCGGGTCTTTGCTGTATAGGCAACACGCATCATCACATTTCCAATCTGGTTTGCAAGAGAGATGTTAGGAAATATGTTGCTGAAAGAACGGCTCTGCTCGTCAAGATGCTTTCCGTTCTCGTAATAGTCGAAGCTAATCCATTCATAGCGCACACCTGCTGTAAGCATTCCAAACGGCGTAATGTGAGAATACTCAATGAAAGGAGCAATGTGCGACTCGCTAAGCGTTGAGTAGGAGGTAGGCACATATTGCTCTGGGTTGATGTAGTCGTCGTTGCGCTTAGTGTAGGTATATTCAGCACCAGCCGTCAGATTTCCTCCAAGCAGCGGATGTTCTGCCGTCAGTTTAGAAGCATACAGCCGGCTGCGCTCTATTCCTTCCGTAGTTACAATTCTGCTTTCTTTGCTGTTGCTGTGCTCGTCGTAGGTTCTAAAGTCGTTAACCTTGTTATACAGCACGTCGGTGTTGAAGTCTATTTCGGTTTCGCCTATTTTTCCTTTATAGTAGACATTGAACAGGTAATATGGCTTATTATCTCTTTTCATATTTATGCTGTTTTCGAGTCTGTCGAAATATTCGTTGTTGGCAGTTATGTCACTGTTTATTTTGGAATTGTCGCATTCTCTTAGTTTCCATTTCAGAGTGTAGCGGAATCCGATAGAGTTGTTCTGGTCGAAAGAATAGTTAGTTCCAAGTATGTTGCGTAACTCTTGAGATTCAGACTTACTGTCTTGGAAAAAATGCTGATGCCAAAGTGTGTCGGCATCAACCCATGTGTGTATACTGCTCTTATGATAATTGTTGTAGAGTCCGTAGTAGACAGTTCCGAAAATGTCGAGTTTGCTGTGGCGGTAGTTCCAGTCCACCTGCTCCACAAGGTCGGTGTTCTCTGACTGATTGTAAGATGAACGGACATCAAAGCCGAAGCCTTCGCCTTGAATAGTCTTTGTGTGAATCTTCACAACAGCTTTTATCGATGCGTCATACCTTGCGCCAGGACTGGTGATGAGTTCAACGCTCTTGATGTTTTCCGACTTCAACTGGTCGAGTTCGGAATAGTCGTGCACCATTCTTCCGTTGATGTAGATTACTGGTCTGCCTTTTCCGAACACTTCAATCTCGCCTTCCCTCTTTATTATTCCAGGAATGTGAGCCAGCACATCTTCTGCTGTGCCCATCTTGCTGAGCATTGTGTTCTCAACATTTGTAGAGATACCTTCACCCGTAAGTTTGTATGTTGGTCGGTTTCCGCTTACAACCACCTCGTCGAGGGTGTTAACTTCGGGGCGCAATATGATGTCGTCTATATTTTCGCGCAGGTTGTTGACATATACGGTTGCGTATCCCACGCATGAAACCTTAAGCATCTTGTCGGTTTTGTCGGCTGTTATTGAAAATGTTCCGTCGGCTTTTGTTACCGCACCGTCAACGTAAGAACTGTCGGAAGCCGAAAGCAGCACAACGTTAGTGAACTCCATCGGCTTGGAGTTCTCGTCTAAAACTCTTCCGCTAATGATTTGTGACTTGGCTGCAATAGTCGTCAGGAGCATTATAGAGGCAAGTAAAAACTTCTTCATATTGATGTTTTTTTTGTTGGTTTATTCTTTTTTTCAGGTCTTATTGCGGTTGGATTGCTTCGCTAAATACTTCATAATTAGGGTATTTATTATTGCAAATATAAAAAGATTATATGAAAATAGAGATTTTATCAATAAAAAAGAATAATTGAAGGGATAAATAAGTGAAAAAGTATTTAATTGCCGATGGAATCGGATTTTTTTGATAAATAGAAGATAATTCATCGCTGTTGCCGTGTTTTCGCCATAAATGTCGTTTTTCGCCAAATAATCTTTGAAAGTTTTTTGCCTATAAAGTCCGTTTTCGCCAGATTTGGACTAATTTTGCCGAAAAATAAGTAGGAAGATGACTTTGCCTAATATCTATTTTGTTGTTTTTGGAGTGCTTTTTCTGTTAGTTTTAGCGTTTGCCATCAGTTTGTTTTATGGCTATATGATAACAAAAAGAGTAATAAGCGACAACTCCCGTTTGAGAGATATCTATGAAGAACAGCGCGAGCAGACCATTGCCCAGCAGGAGGCTTTGAATGTGTTGCGCGACGAAAAGAAAAACTCGGAGAAAGCATTGGAGGAGCTAAAGGAAAGTATTCTTAACAACAGCCAGATTCAGATGTTGCAGCAAAAGACTGGAGGACTGAAGAAACACATTACCGATACGGCTAAAATGAACGACGAAGAACTCATGGCATGGGTCGACCAGCAGATGGACGAGACGGAGATGTTCAGAAAGTCTGACTTAACTCTCAAGGAAATGTCTTCTTCACTCGGCCTGACGCAGCGACGGCTGTCGCAGATTCTGAAAAGCAATAAAGAGTACGGAAGGTTTGCCGACTATCTTACGGCAAAGCGTCTGGTGCTTGTCTGCAAGTTGTTGCATGAGCAGCCCGACTGGACTATTGATGCAATATGCAAGGAGGCAGGATTCTCAAGCCGACGAAACTTTCAGGATTTATTTAAGAATAAACTCGGAGTAACGCCATCACAGTACAGATGGCAGCATGGAATAGGCGGGCAGACGGACGAGGTTAGTCAGTCTTAATCAGTATCTTACGCAGCATCCACGAGTAGATAAGTTCCACTACAAAGATTATTGCGTCTATTATTATAACCATTGACGACATGATGCTCTCGTTGCTTGTTATCTTTGAAATGCAAAAAGCGATAATAGGCAGAATCATCAATAGCACTATTCTGACAACCATTACAAACCCTATTTTCTGCAAAAGTCCCCTGTAAATATACATTATCGAAACGCCTAAAGGAAGGTAGAATAGCGAAAGCGACATTGATACGGCAAGTCCGACGGTATAGGTTATTGAGGGGATGCTCGTCGCCACGCTGCCTGCAATGTTGAGAACGATTATGGCTATCCACAACTTGCTCATTGGTTTTATCTGCCTTTTCATGCCTTTCATCATCGCATAGTACATTATCACAATTCCTATGCAGTTGATAAGCGAGTAGATTACAGGAGAATGTTTGTATGTGTATTGCTCTATGGGGTGCAGTATGCAGATTGCAGCAAGCAGCATGAAGGCAAATCCTGTTTCAATAAGCCATCGTGGTAGTCCGCTTTCAAGCTGGTCGATAGTAAGATTTTTTGGGGAAAAATCAGCCAGTTTGGTCAGTGTCTTAAGATTTTCTTTCTTCATTTTCTTATCGTTATTCCTTTAACTCAATTAGGTGTGTTCTCAAAAATTGATGTGCAAAGTTATATCTTTTTTGTTAAAAAGGCGCACCGACGCTATAAAAGTTATTGCATCTATATTGGCATTTTGTCAGTTCTCGCCAAAATTCTTTGTTTTCGCCAAACAACTTTTGCAATAACTTAAGACTAAATGCATGTTATTAAGGTTAAAATCCTTAACTTTGCCGATGTCTTTAAGTTATATTCCATTGCAAAACAAGTAGTTCGGCAATTATTTATCAGAATATTTCTTTGACAAGTAGCCCTGTATTAATATTAAATATGTAGTCACAGGTTCTGCGCAGCGTTCTGTAATTTGTTTAAAATATAATAGGTAGATTAGTTGTAGATTTTAGCTATTGAGTCACAAGAAAGTTTGCAAGCCAGCTGAGATATATAGTTTTTGGTTGTAGATTTAATAATGTGTTTAGTATTAAAGTTATCTGTGAATTTTATTAAAAATTGAATTTAAGTTGCTGTTCTTACATTATGGGAAATATTTTAAATAGGTGCTGGCTGCAACTTTTTTATGTGACACTCCTTGACGATGATAGAATCGTGTAGAGGTGGCTTACAATGAGTTAATTATGGAACGAATGGCGGTAATCATTCCGCTGATAAGCTAGAGCAAGAAACATTGTAAACGTTGAAAATTGTATTGAATCTTGAGCACTTAATCTTAATATAGACGTAACAATTCTGTTTCTTGTAGAGAAGGTAGATGATGGTTATTTTCATAAATTTCTGTCGTCTGCCTTCTTTGTTTTTTAGCAGAATAAGCATTCAGAATACTATTCCATGCCTATGCTTTTCGTTTGTTTTGGCGAATAAATAGGTAAAAAACATTCAATTTGAGATATTTTTATTAATTTTGCTACCAACTAACTAATTTATAAATGTCTATGAGAAAATTATTACTATTGATTGCTGCCATATTTGGCACAATGGCTGTTAATGCCACGATTACAGAGGAGGAACTTACTGCCCTCAACTGTAAGATAGACCTTATCAATGGGTCTCCTACTAAGAGTGGCGGCAAGTTGACTTGCACTGCGTCAACTTCCAACGGAAAAATCACTCTCAGCACGACAGGCTTCTGCGAAGTATCTGAGTATGCTACGGTAAGCCTTATTATTGATCCTGAGACAGGAGACGTAACAATGTCGCCTCAGACTCTCGTTGCTTTTGACGAAGACACCTATGAGACAGTCTACTATCTCATCGTGCCTGCCGAAGACAAGGACAAGTCTCCGATGGAGGTCTCCACCTCAAGGGTAACAGGAAAGTACGAGAATGGCAAGATTACGCTCAGTGCATGGAATGCCATCAAGACCTCAAGCTCATTCAGTGAGAATCTCGGAAACCTCTATCCTAACGATGTTACTTCAATCATTGCCACAACAAACGCTTCTGTCTCGCTTGGCACATGGGAGAGTGACTACGACTGGAACACATGGGAGTTCAAGGGATGGATTAAGCACGACATGGGCGATGTTACTAAGAATGCCTATGCAGAAGTAAATGACGGAGTGCTAACCATTTACAATTTCGATGAGTTGCAGGGTGCTTTGCAGTTTAACATGAACAGCAATAGCCTCTCTGCAAATCCTGATTTCGTTTCTTATACTCGTCAGCGCCAAAACGCAAAGACATATAAGGCAAAGTCTATTCCTGCAGAAATGACAGAGGAATATTATGACTTCTTGAGCGACCCTGTTGGAGGAAAACTGACAGACAAAAACAACTTCGAGGTGTATAACTTCGTTATCGTAAGCGATGACGGCGACATTAGCGGCAGCGAGTATTATCAAGTTAATGTAACCACTGACTTCGACCTTCCTTATTCAGAAGAAGAGCCAGAGCCACAAGGACCTAAAGTGATTCGCGTTAAGACCGACGGAACTGGTAACGGCTCGTCATGGGACAACGCTATGGGCGACTTGCAGGCAGCCATCGATGCTGCAAATGCTGGCGATGAGATTTGGATTGCAGCAGGAACATATAAGCCAGTCAATCTGATTCGCAACAACAAACCTACTTCAAGAGCATTCATCCTGAAAGACGGAGTGTCTCTCTATGGTGGTTTTGCTGGTACAGAGAACTCTCGCGACGAGCGAGTAAAGAGCGGTGATGAGGCTTGGGCATACGCCAATGCTACGGTTCTTAGCGGTGACGATGATCAGCCCGACACATGGAACCGACAGATTGACCCTACAACTTCTTATCGCTGGACTTGGGAACTCGATGGAAATGAAGTTCCAGGCACATCAGGCAATGCCTCTCACGTTCTCTACTGTGCAGACGTAATCAGCAACCTGACCGTGATAGAAGGTCTTACCCTCACAGCAGGTAACGCTAATGTTTGGCAGGCTAAGGCACATGGCGGCGGTCTATATGCTCTCGGAAACGTTCAGTTGAAGAACTCTCAGGTTACTAACTGCGCATCTTACTTCAAGGCAGAGAGCTCAAGCGACAACAACTCTTATGGTGGAGCAGTATTCCTCAACGGTGCAGGCGATGCCGCAATCGAAGGCTGCCGCTTTGCCGAGAACTACTGCCATTCAAGTTATGGCAACGGTATTGGTGGAGCAGTCTATGCTCGCAATGCTGCCATCAGCGACTGTCTCTTCGAAGACTGCGTAGCCGACGATGCAGGTGGCGGTCTCTATAATGATAAAGGTAGCGTAGTAAACACAACATTCTTGCGCTGCTATGCAGGTTCGGGTGGTGCCATCTATAACGACGGAACAGCACAGAACATAACCATTCGCGACAGTCGTGGACTCTTAGGCGGTGGTCTATACAATCTTGGCGATGCACGCTATTTCGAGATAAGCGGATGCTATGCTGATGCACCAGAATATGGTGAGAGCATGGGCGGACGCGGAGGCGGTGCGCTTGTTGCCGAAGGTCAGCTTGTTGGTTCTGTTGTCTACAACAATCAGGCATTCTGGGGTGGCGGTGCTTACTGCATTGACGGACGCATCATCAACTCAACATTGCAGAACAACATGCTCCGTATGGAAAGCGACACAGCTAACGTAGGCATTAAGAACCACGACCAGATGATGGCTCAGATTCTTAACACCATCGGCAATCAGGCTACAAGTGCTTCCGACTTTGTTAATCCAACAACATTCAAGGGTATTCCTACAACCGACGTTGAGCGTGCTGCCCTGCTTGAGGCTTCATGGCAACTCTCTGCCGTTTCTCAGTTCATTGATGCTGGTACACAGACCGAAGGCATTGAAGAAGAAACCGACATAGCAGGCAATCCACGTGTTGCAGGCAACAGCATTGACGTTGGCGCATACGAGTTTGCAGGCGAACCGCTCAGCAGCAACAGGCTGACCATCACTTTCGACGAAAGCACCACTCAGGCAACCATCGGCGTTGGCGGTCGTGCAGGCGACAAGTTCTTTATTGACTGGGGCGATGGCGAACTGAAGGAGTACACTCAGTTGAGCTACTATACTGGCGACATCACTGGCGGAACAGTTAAGGTTTGGGGTAACATCACAGGTCTTTATGCTCCAGAGCAGAACATCACAGGTCTTGACCTCGCCAACTGCTCAACGCTGAAGGTTCTCGATGTTCATGTAAACAACATTGCTGGCGACATCAACCTCTCTGCCATGACAGAACTTTCAAGAGTTGACGTAGCCGACAACAACATCACTTCGCTCGAACTTCCTTCTACATCTACACTTATTGACCTCGACTGTGCTAACAACAGCATTGCCGAACTCAATCTTGCAGGACTCGTAAATCTCGATGAACTGATGTGCTACGACAACCAGATTGCTTCGTTAGACGTTACTGACTGCACACTGCTGAAGAACATCAATGCAGCAAACAACAACCTGACGGAGATTGACCTCAGCAACTGCACACTGCTCGAAGGTGTTTATCTCTACGACAACCAGTTGCAGAGCATCAACTTCGGCGACATCGCATCAGTGCGTTGGCTCAATGTAGAGAACAACAGTCTCAGCGAGTTGCCTACAAGCAAATTCGCTCAGTTGTCGCTCGTCATTGCCAATAACAACCAAATCAGCAGCGTAGACTTTGCTCAGAATCCTTCGCTTTCACAGATTAAGTTGGCTAACAACAACCTTTCTGCGATTGACGTCAGCAATCAGCCTTACCTCAGTTGGTTGAAGATTGACGGAAACAACATCGGTGCGCTCGACGTTACTAACAACAACTACCTCTACTGGCTTGAGTGCGGCGACAATAAGATTCCTGAACTCGACCTCCACAACAACACCTACTTACAGTGGCTGGCAGCAGAAAACAACCTGCTGACAACACTTGATGTAAGTGTAAACACAGGTCTGCAAGGTCTCACTCTGCAAGGCAACAACATGTCGGTTGACGTTATCAATACGATAATTGACCAGTTGCAGGATGTAAACAATGTTGAGATAACCGACTACAACCGTGCTTGGGGTCGCCAGCTAAACATCAGTTTCATGCCAGGAACAACCGATGCCAACATTGCAGA
Organism: Prevotella sp.; assembly: GCA_017627765.1. Taxonomy (GTDB): domain Bacteria; phylum Bacteroidota; class Bacteroidia; order Bacteroidales; family Bacteroidaceae; genus Prevotella. The sequence continues at coordinate 9,108 of JAGAGD010000004.1, forward strand.
AGCCGAAGCAAAGGGATGGTTTGTAACAGCAGAGCAAGATATTGCTATTGCTATTGACAGTGTTGCCGCAGAAGGCAATACCGCAGTTAGATACTTCGGAATTGACGGAAAGGCATATAGCGAGCGTCCTGCTAAACAGGGACTCTACATCATGCAGTCTATCGGCAGCGATGGCAAAAAGACTACTCGAAAGGTAATGATTAAGTAGTCTGTTTTTGCATAATCCTAAATAAACAATCGGCGTAGGAACTTACTCACGTAAGTAGGTTCCTACGCCCTTTTTTAGTGCATAGTCTTTATTTAGTTCATAGTTCATAGTGCATAATGCATAGTTGTTTTAGTTGACAGTTAATGTTAAAGTTCCCGTTCCCATAACTCATAACCCATAACTTATAACTCATAACTCAACACTCATAACTTATAACAATCTGAAAGCATTTTCAGTAAAATACCCTTTGCTGAGAGGAAAACTTGCAATTTTCGGAGCCGAGTTGGGTAAAAAATTGATTAACTAACCCCGCCCATAACTTAAAATTTTACGACCGAGAAAAACAAAGTTGCAAAATATGCGAGTATTTGGCGGCTTTTTGCTGTTTTTAGTAAATCGTTCAATATCAAGATATTATACGCTTCGTCTCAAGACTCATAAGTGTTAAAAAAATCAAAGGGCATCTTTCGCAGTGTGAAAGGGCAC
>JAGAGD010000051.1 GCA_017627765.1 Prevotella sp.
CGATTTTTTGACGAAAAAAGTAAAAAATCTTGACAAACGGAATTTTCATTCTAGAGAAGGATTTTCCGATTGGCACGAGGCTGAATGCTAAAAAGCGTTTAATTGTTAATCAATCGGCTTAAACTATGTGAACGAACATAAGGAACGAAAAAGTGAAAGGTGTCCTTTCGCGATGCGAAACGTGGCATATCGCACTGCGATATGTGGCATATTGCAGTGCCAAAGGTGCCCTTTCACACTGCGAAAGATGCCCTTTGACTTTTTTAACACTTATGATTTATGAGGCGAAACGTATAATGTCTTGATATTGAACGTTTTACTAAAAAGAGCGAGAAACCGCCAAATACTCGCATATTTTGCAGCTTCTTTTTTCTCGGTCGTAAATTTTTAAGTTATTTGCGGGGTTAGTTAATCAATTTTTTACCCAACTCGGCTCTGAAAATTGCAAGTTTTTCGCTCGGCAAAGGCAAAAAACGGAAAACTGCTTTCAGATTGAAAGAAAAGCAACAGGAATTGGAACAGACCGAAAGTAGGGATAAAGAAAGAAAAAACAGACCTGCCAGAAAAGTCTGAACAGGTCTGTTAATATTTGCGTTATAGTGGAATGAATTTTTTAAGTTCAATGGGTTTGCTTGAGATATTGCAAGTCGCCATACCAGTAGGAGGCTGTAGTGCCTCCGTCGATGAGGATGTCGGTACCGCTGATGAAACGACCTCTACTCGACATGAGAAATTCTGCAAGGTCGCCAACCTCATCGGGTGTGCCTGCGCGGCGGGCTGGCGACGACTCAATCATGCGCAGATAACCGTCTTTGCGCGGACCATGCAGTTCGTCGTTAGCCAGTGGTGTGATGATGATGCCAGGCGAGATGCTGTTGATTGTTGCACCTCTTTTGCCCCAGCGTGCTGCCTCAAACATTACCCGCAGCACGTTGCATCGCTTAGAATACTGATAGGCTTTCAGCGTGTCGGTAATCTCTCGAAGGAAAGGCAACTGCAACAACTCGTCGCATGGTGCTGTGGCGAGTGCTTCGTTCTGGTCTTGTGGCAGGGCTGGCAGTCGGTGACCGCTTTGAGAGGAAATGACAACTCCGCTGCCTCCTTCGGCTATAATCTTTCCGAACACTTCCATCAGAAGGCTCGTGCCGTAGAGGTCTACTTGCAGAATGCGCTCTACAGATGCCTGTGAGGGAGAAACACCTGCGGCATTTACCAGATTATAGACATCGCCTTTGCTCTTGGCATACTCAGCGAGTGACAATACAGATTCTTTTGAACCTAAGTCGCACTGAACTACGGAGCAGCAGAAACCTGCATTCTGAAGTGTCTCTGCTGCTTTCTCTGCATTGTCAATGCTATAGTCGGCTATGACGATATGCTTGCCTGCTCCTATGCGACGGGCAATAGCCTGCCCTATACTGCCAGCACCAACTAAAACTACAATCTTTTTCATTTTATTTGTTTTTGAAGGTTGACGAGCGGTCTACTCGCCAGCCATTTCGGCAATTTGCCTTGCCTCTCTGTCAGCATTCTGAGCTTCGGCACCATGAATGGAAACACCGCTAAGGACATTGGCAGACGGACAAAGCTTCTTTATGAAACGCTCTGACGAGCCCATTCCGCTACCTTCGTTGGTGCAGAAAGGAATGATTGTCTTGCCTGTGAAGTCGAAAGACTCAAGGAATGTGTAGCAAACCATTGGCATTGTTCCCCACCAGTTAGGATAACCGAGAATGACAGTGTCATACTGGTCGATGCTGTCGAGTTTCTCTTTCATCTCTGGTCGAGCCTGATTGCGAAGTTCCTGCTTAGCCTCCTCAATGCAAGTCATGTACGAATCGCTATACTTATGCACTGTGTCAATATGGAACATATCGGCATCGGGCAGCAAGTCTTTAATCTTTGCTGCAACCACCTCAGTGTTTCCGAGTTCCAGACTACGTATGCTTCCGTTCACATAGTTCTCTCCGCGACGAGAGTAATACGCTATTAATACTTTTCCCATGTCTTTATTTGAATTATTATTTTATACTTGTCAACTCGTCTACCCGTCAACATTCATTAATCCAGCACAACTATGCACTATGAACTATAAAACTACCCTCCCATATGTGGCAGTGCAGTCCACTCAAAGTGTTGTTCACGTTCAGTAATCCACCAGCGACCGTCAATCTTCTCATACTTATCATAGTAGCGAACAGCATGAACCGTCAACTTGTCTTTTCCGTCTTCTTCGTTAACGAGAGAGGCAAGAGCATAGCAAGTGCCTGTAGCGTGAGTGTCGTCAATGAATTCAACATTCTGCTGTCCGTTCATGTGGAACGACACTTTGGCTGCACCGAATGCCTTATACTGGCGAATCATGTCTTGCACGTCGCGAGCCTGCATTCCGAGTGTGTCACCGAAATACACATCAAGTTTTATGTCGGGACGGAAAATCTCAACATAGCAGTCTTGGTTGTTCTTGTCACTTTCCGTTGCGTAGTAGTCTACTAAAGCCTTCAACTCTGCGCGGTCTTGCATTCTGAAATCCATAATTATTTGTTTTTATTGTTTTAATTTCTCGTTTGCAAAGATACGGCGAAAAGGCGGAAAAGAACTTACACAAATGTCGGTGGAATTTTCAAAAAACGAAGAAAGGGAGCAGAGAGCGTAGTTATTCTGGATTAAAGATTAAGGAATAAAGATTAAAGACCAGTCAAAGTCCTCATAACTCATAACTCATAACTCACAACTCATAAAACTCTATTGGCAGTCCGTCGGGGTCATGAAAGAAGACGAAACGCTTTGATGTATATCCGTCAATGCGTATTTCCTCGTGGGGAATGTTTTTAGCCTCAAGCTCTGCTACCGATGCTTCTATGTCGTCTACTTCAAAGGCTAAATGGCGAAGACCTGCTGCTTCAGGATGAGAAGGGCGAGGAGGAGGCGATGGGAACGAAAACAACTCTACAACATAATTATCGCCAACGCCTAAATCAGTCTTATACGACTTGCGGTCTTCTCTATAATGTTCTGCAAGCACACGAAGTCCGAGAATGTCAGTATAGAAGTTAAGACTGCGCTCATAGTCGGAGCAGATTATTGCAACATGATGCACCTTATTTATTTTCATGGCTGCGGGTCTTGTTCTATTAGTTCCAGTCTGCCTACAATGGTATTAGGCTTAAGCAATGTTCCAGGAGAGAGTACGGCATTAGCACCAATACGGCAGTCGTCGCCCACGAGTGAGCCAAACTTTTGTCTGCCTGTGGAGATGCGGTTTCCGTCATGATGAACAAAGATTTCTTTGTCGGCACGCTCATTGAAATGGTTTGCAAAGATTGCGCCAGCCTCAACATTTACGTTGTGTCCTATAATGCTATCGCCAATGAAATTGAAGTGGGCTACTGCACTGCCTTCAAGCATTACGGTGGTCTTCACTTCGCAACTTATTCCAACCTTTGCTTCGGGCGCAAGAAAAACTCCATTGCGCAAATAGGAGTTGGAACCTACAAAGCAGTTTTCGGAGATAATGGCAGGCGACTTTATGGTTACGTTATGCCCAATCTTTGCAGTCTTGTGTATGGCAACTCCATTTTCAATAACATAGTCGTCGCCAAGTGTTTCAATAATCTTGCCTATTGTTTCTTCAAGTTTTCCTATAATGTTCCAAGCTAAATCGTCTTCAATAGGAAAAGCAGTTTCTCGCGTAATATATTCTTTAATCATTTTAATTTGTATGTCTTCTGTTTTTCAACTCGTCTACTTGTCTACTCGCCAACTGAAAAACTATGCACTATGAACTATGGACTATGCACTAATATAGTGCTACTCCCTAAAGTCAGTAGGCTTTGCTCCGAGATTGTTCAGAACATAGCGGCTGAAATGGGAGAGCGAAGAAAAGCCGAACATGTCGCTTATCTCCGTAAAGGTAAGGCTGCGGTCGCGAAGCAAGCGGCTAATGTCGAGCGAAGCATACCGCGTAATCCAATAGTTGGCAGGCAGTCCGCTAACCTTCTTTGCCACCTCAGACAAGTATTTTGAAGTAACACAGAGTTTGTCGGCATAGTATCCGATGTCGCGATTTCTGCGATAGTCGCCACGCTCAAGCATATCAAGAAACTGCTCCATCAGCTGATAATACTGCGACGTTATCTTGTCCTCGCCATAGAGTTCGGCATGGAAATCGAAGAAGTCGAGTATCATGCACTGCACAGCATTTATCAAGATGTCGCGCAGGAAGTGATGACTGGTTTCTCTCAGTCGCTGCTTAATGTTCTCAAAGTTCTGGACACACCTTTGCTGCTGACTTGGAGTGAGATTCATTATCGGGTTGTTGAACAAAGAGAGGTGTCCCTTCATTCCGTAATTGCTCTGCGGCGTACTCACTTCGATAAACTCCTGAGTGATGTAGATTACGCATACTTTGAAATCATCGCTCTGGAACAGTTCTTTTGTCAAGTCGCCTCGTCGCGGAATAATCATGCAGTCGCCAGCATTGAAGCGATAGTGATTGTTATTAAACTCGAAGGTTGCATAGCCCTTATAGCAGTAGGCATGGCATATATAGCCAGCGTAAAGAGAATTGCCTACTCGCTCAAGCGTGTCGTCGATTATGATATTCTGTATTATATCCATAGGCTACAAAGTTATAAATTTGTCATGAAAAACAAGCCTATGGATGTTATAAAAGTATTTAAGTTTATGAGTTGTTAAGTTAGTGAGTTGTTTTTTAAGCACTTTAGTTTGCATTATGAATTAGTTAACTAAAGAACTCATGAACTCATAAACCTAAAAACTCATAAACTCATGCCTCAATCTTCAGGGTTCCACTGCATGAACCACTTCTTCTGATCCTCGTATGGCATATTGAAGTAGCGTGCCTCCTTGTCAAGCGAGCGAATCTTCTGCATTTCATTATCGGTAAGCGAAAAGTCGAACACTTCAAAGTTCTCCTTTATGTGTGCAGGGTTCGACGAGCCAGGAATGACAGAGAAACCCTCTTGCAGATGCCAGCGAATGATTACCTGTGCAGCAGATTTTCCGTGTGCCTTTGCTATCTCATTGATTACGGGGTCGCGCAGAATCTCGCCTTTAGAGTCTCTTCCGCCAAGCGGGAACCAGCACTCTATCTTCATGCCATTCTTTGCGCACATCTCATGCCAGTGTCTGCGCTGAGCGTATGGATGACATTCTATCTGGATTATCTGCGGCTTGATGCGTGCAGTCTCAACGAGTGAGTTGAATATAGAGTCGTTAACGTCGAAGTTTGATATGCCTATGGCACGCACCTTGCCCATTTCGAGTGCTTTCTCCATTTCTTTCCATCCACCCACATAGTCGCCTATAGACTGATGGAAATAAACCAAGTCGATATAGTCAACGCCAAGTCTGCCCAGCATCCGGTCTATTGCTTTAAGGGTTTTGCCCTCGCCATATTCGTTAGGCCACAACTTACTTGTTATCCAGATTGAGTCGCGGTCGATGCCACTGTCCTTAACTGCCTGTCCTACGCTTTGTTCGTTCTGATAAGCATGGGCAGTATCAATGTGGCGATAGCCGCACTTCAGCGCAGTCAGCACAGAGTTATAAGTTGTCTCACCTGCGGGGATGCTATAGACACCGAGTCCCAGCTGCGGCATCTGAACGCCATTGTTTAATGTCAGAAATGTTTGTCCGTTCATAATTGTTGTAATTAATAATGTAAATAATGTGAATAATACTTTTTTCATTTCCCTAATACTTTAAATAAATTTACGAGTTTGTTTATCGGTTGCAAAGTTACAACGAGACCTGCTGTCGGCACTTACATAAATGTTGGACTATTTTTCCAAAATTGCCGAAAAAGAAAAAAACATCTACCAAACAACAAAAAAGCAAAAACTGTTGTAACAATTTCGTAACATCAATGTAACTTTATCTTAACGGCATTTTTTTTGCACTGTGTTTTAACTACATTAAATTTGCAGCAGAAATAAAATTAAATCAAACGATTATGAAAGCTACACAAGACTATCTGATTATCGCACTGAATCTGCTCGGTGCACTCGGACTGCTCATCTACGGCATGCGCATGATGAGCGAGGCTTTGCAGAAAATGGCTGGCTCAAAACTGAGAAACATTCTCGGAGCCATGACTACCAACCGGCTGACTGGTATGCTTACGGGAACTTTCGTCACTTGTGCCGTACAATCATCGTCTGCCACTACGGTTATGACCGTGTCGTTTGTAAGTGCAGGTCTGCTAACTCTCGCACAAGCCATAAGCATAATAATGGGAGCCAACATTGGAACCACGCTGACGGCATGGATTATGTCGCTCGGATATAACGTAGACCTGACTACAGTTGTTTTTCCTGCCTTCATCGTGGGAATGTTCCTAATCTACAAGAAACGCCACCGCTTCTTGGGCGACTTCCTCTTCGGAATAGCCTTCATGTTTCTGTCGCTTGTCATGCTGAGCACGTCGGGCAAGCAATTAGACCTTGCCAACAATCCTGCGGTGGTTGACTTCTTCGCCTCTTTCGACACATCGAGTTATTTCACAATAATCGCTTTCCTTGCTATCGGAACTATAATAACCTGCATCGTTCAGTCGTCGGCTGCCGTAATGGCTATAACCATCATGCTCTGCTCTACGGGCGTGCTGCCGATTCATCTGGGCATAGCACTCGTAATGGGCGAGAACATCGGAACAACAGCAACAGCCAACCTTGCTGCTCTTGGAACAAACCTGCAAGCACGACGAGCAGCACTGGCTCATCTGATCTTCAATGTGATTGGAGTCATCTGGGTTCTGATAGTGTTCTACCCATTCGTTGACTTGGTTTGCAACATGGTTGGCTACGACAGCAGCATGGCTGGACAGACTGAACGCCTGCCTGTGGTATTGGCAATGTTCCACACCTGCTTCAACTTACTGAATACATTATTCCTGATTGGACTCATACCGCAGATGGAGAAGATTGTTTGCTGGCTCATGCCTGAAAAGAAAGAGAAGGCGGAAGAAGGACTGCAACTGAAATATATTCAGGCAAAACTGATGCAGACTCCCGAACTGTCGGTCTTGCAGGCGCAGAAGGAGACAACATCGTTTGCCGAAAGCATTCAGAAGATGTACGAAACAGCAACACTACTGCTAAGGGAAACCGACCGCAAGAAGGCTGACAACTTGTTCAGGACTATTGAGAAACAAGAGGACATTGCCGACAAGACGGAAATAGAAATAGCACGCTACATCGGACAAGTGGGCAACGACCATCTGAGCGACGATACGAAGACGGGCATAAGGCAAATGCTGCGCGAGATTAGCGAGATAGAGAGCATCGGCGATGCTTGCTACAACATGGCAAGAATAATGATAAGACTGAAGTCTGCGGGCAAAGATTATACTGAAGAGCAGCAAAGCCAACTTGAAGAAATGATGCGCCTCTGCAACAATGCTCTAAGCAGGATGAACCAAGTGATGAACTCGGAACGCACTCAAAAAGACGCACTAGAGAGCATACGCATAGAGCATGAGATAAATGCAAAGAGAGACGAACTGAAAAAAATCAACATCCAGTCTGTCAACGACAGGAAGTATGACTACAAACTGGCTTCTTCGTTTGCCGACATGGTTAATGAACTTGAACAACTCGGCGACTACATCATCAACGTTGTTCAGACAAGATATGGGAAAAGCTTAGTTCATAGTTTTTCAGTTGACAAGTAGACGAACTTAGCATAGTGCATAGTTGGGCTGGATTAATGATTAAGGAATAATGATTAATGATTAAGGTTCCTGTTCAAGTTAAGGTTAAGGTCTCCGTTAACGTTAAAGTTAAGGTTCACGTTCTTACAATCTGAAAGCAGTTTTCCGTTTCTTGTCTTTGTTGAGAGGAAAATGTGCATTTTTCGGAGCCGAGTTGGGTAAAAAATTGATTAACTAACCCCGCAAATAACTTAAAAATTTACGACCGAGAAAAAAGAAGCTGCAAAATATGCGAGTATTTGGCGGTTTCTCGCTCTTTTTAGTAAAATGTTAGTAATCAAGACATTATACGTTTCATCGTAAAAAACATAACTGTTAAAAAAGTCAAAGGGCATCTTTCGCAGTGTGAAAGGGCACCTTTGGCACTGCAATATGCCACATATCGCACTGCGATATGCCACGTTTCGCATCGCGAAAGGACACCTTTCACTTTTTCGTTCCTTATGTTCGTTTACATAGTTTAAGCCGATTGATTAATAATTAAACACATTTTTAGCATTTCGCCTCGTGCCAAACGGAAAATCCTTCTCTAGAATTAAAATTCCGTTTGTCAAGATTTTTTACTTTTTTCGTCAAAAAATCGGAGTGATTTTGGAGCTTTCAGTTTGTAAGTCATGCTATGAGGTTTGTGACTTTGCAGGTTTATACATTTTCGAAATATAAATCTGACAGGAATCTATTCGAATAATTGTCAACCAAGAGTCGCAGTCGGAAGAGAGAAAGTAATTACTGCCAATTAAAAAAGTATGGATTATTGATGGTTGTTTAAGAAAAAAACAGTACTTTTGCAACCGATACGAGATGGCATTGCGCCATTAGCAGTTAAGATATTAATAATAATAAGGTATAAACGATATGGACGCATTATTAGGATTTTTATTGTTTTTCGCTGTTGCCCTCGTAGGATGGGCTATAGCAGAGCTGAAGGCCAAGGCAGACAGCTATGTAAGCACAGAGTGTGAAGACAAGGCAATGCAGACCTACCTCGACAACCAGAAGAAGGGCGGATATGAGGAGATGGGCATTCGCGAAGTCATCAAGAACATCTCTACAAAAGGCTTCTCTGCAATATAAAAAAAGGCAGGAAAAACACAATAAGCGAAAGAATAAGAAAGGGGAGGAAGGACATTTCTCACCTTTTTTTGTTGTTTTCGCATAAAATCTTTTGAAGAATCATTAAAAAATATTATTTTTGCAGTCAAATAGCAGCTGTCGCATACCTAAATGTTGGTAATCCGATGGCTTTTCAGTCGTCAATATAGCCGTTGCCGACATTCTATACATTATGTATATTGCGGTGGATAGCCGAAAAATCAGAAAAGAAGAAACAAAAATAATATCAATCAAATAAATAATAATTAAATCTAAAAAGAACACTTATGTGGTTATGTAATTCATCTATCGGAAGAAAAGTAGTGATGTCAGTAACTGGCATAGCTCTTATTCTCTTCCTGACGTTCCACTGCTGTATGAACGTCGTTGCGCTCTTCTCTGGAGAGGCTTACAACACAATCTGTGAATTGCTCGGAGCCAACTGGTATGCCGTAGTGGCAACACTCGGACTGGCAGCTCTTGCCGTGATTCACATTGTCTATGCTTTTCTGCTCACAATGCAGAACCGTCGTGCTCGTGGTAGCGAACGCTACGCCGTAACCGACAAACCTGCTAAGGTTGAGTGGGCTTCTCAAAACATGCTTGTACTGGGCATCATCATTCTGCTTGGACTCTTGCTCCACTTGTTCAACTTCTGGTACAACATGATGTTTGCTGAACTATTCCACATTGCTGATCCTCTGGGCAACCCAGCCGACGGTTTCGGATACATCCAGCAGACTTTCTCTAACACTGTATATGTTATTCTTTACATCATCTGGATTGTAGCAATCTGGTTCCACCTCTCTCATGGTTTCTGGAGTGCAATGCACACTCTCGGATGGAACGGAAAAACATGGTATTGCCGCTGGAAGATGATTGGTATTGTTTACACAACCATCCTCATGCTCGGCTTCCTCGTTGTAGTTTTGGCTTTCGCCTTCAATGTGGCACCAAGCCTCTGCTGTGGAGCTTGCTGCTAATAAGTTATTGAGTAAAAACTCACAAACTAAAAACACTTACAAAAATGACAAAAGTAATAGATTCAAAAATCCCTGCAGGCCCAGTGGCCGATAAGTGGAAAGAATATAAAGCTCACCAACGACTTGTAAACCCAAAGAACAAGCTTAAGTTAGACGTAATCGTTGTTGGTACTGGTCTGGCTGGAGCTTCAGCAGCAGCCTCACTCGGCGAAATGGGCTTCAACGTAATCAACCTCTGCATCCAGGACTCTCCACGCCGCGCTCACTCTATCGCAGCACAGGGTGGTATCAACGCTGCCAAGTGCTATCAGAACGACGGTGACTCTGTCTATCGCTTGTTCTACGACACAGTGAAGGGTGGTGACTACCGTGCTCGCGAGGCTAACGTATATCGTCTTGCAGAAGTTTCAAACAACATCATCGACCAGTGTGTTGCTCAGGGTGTGCCATTCGCACGCGAATACGGCGGCATGCTCGCTAACCGTTCATTCGGTGGAGCGCAGGTTAGCCGTACATTCTATGCTAAAGGACAGACAGGTCAGCAGCTCCTGCTCGGTGCTTACTCTTCACTCTCTTGCCAGATAGAAGCAGGAAAGGTTAAGCTCTACGCTCGCTATGAGATGGAAGACATAGTAATCGTAAACGGACGCGCACGCGGTATCATCGCTAAGAACCTCGTAACAGGCAAGCTGGAGCGCTTCTCTGCAAACGCAGTGGTAATCGCTACTGGTGGATACGGAAACACTTACTTCCTCTCTACCAACGCTATGGGATGTAACTGTACAGCTGCCGTTCAGTGCTACCGCAAGGGTGCATACTTCGCAAACCCATCTTACGTTCAGATTCACCCAACTTGTATCCCTGTTCACGGCGACAAGCAGTCTAAGCTGACACTTATGTCTGAGTCACTGCGCAACGACGGACGTATCTGGGTGCCAAAGAAGATTGAAGACGCTAAGGCACTTCAGGCAGGAACAAAGCAGGGCTGGGAAATACCAGAAGAAGACCGCGACTACTATCTCGAGCGTCGCTATCCTGCATTCGGTAACCTCGTTCCTCGCGACGTTGCATCTCGTGCAGCTAAGGAGCGTTGCGACCATGGCTTCGGCGTAAACAACACAGGTCTGGCTGTATTCCTCGACTTCTCTGAGTCAATCAACCGTCTCGGCCTCGACCAGATTATGCAACGCTATGGCAACCTCTTCGAGATGTACGAAGAAATCACCGACGTATTCCCAGGCGATGTTGCTAACGAAATCAACGGTGTTAAATACTATAAGCCAATGATGATCTATCCAGCTATCCACTACACAATGGGTGGTATCTGGGTTGACTACGAACTGCAGACTTCTATCCCAGGACTCTTCGCCATCGGTGAGTGTAACTTCTCTGACCACGGCGCTAACCGTCTGGGTGCATCTGCTCTTATGCAGGGTCTGGCTGACGGATACTTCGTTCTGCCATACACCATCCAGAACTATCTTGCAGACCAGTCTATCTGGCCACACGTTTCTGTTGACCTTCCAGAGTTTGAAGAGGCAGAGAAGGGTGTTCAGGCTGAAATCGACCGTCTGATGAACATCAAGGGTAAGCGTTCTGTAGACTCAATCCACAAGGAACTCGGACACATCATGTGGGAGCATGTCGGAATGGGACGTACAGCCGAAGGACTGAAAGAAGGTCTTGAGCTGATGAAGAAACTGCGCAAAGAATTCGATACAAACCTCTTCATTCCAGGAAAGAAGGAAGGTTTGAACGTAGAGCTTGACAAGGCTATCCACCTCCGCGACTTCATCCAGATGGGTATGCTTGTTGCCTACGATGCTCTCTCTCGTAACGAGTCTTGCGGTGGTCACTTCCGCGAAGAGTATCAGACAGAAGAAGGCGAAGCAAAACGCGACGACGAGAACTACTTCTATGTTGGTTGCTGGGAATATCAAGGCAGCGACGATAAAGCTCCTGAACTCATCAAGGAACCTCTTGAGTATGAAGCAATAAAGGTACAAACACGTAATTATAAGAATTAGTTGACGAATTGACAAGTTAACAAGTTGACAAGTTGTTTGTTGACGAGTTAACAATGTCAATAAGTTGATAAAATATTAATAAATTAAGTAGACGAGCAAAAGCAATAAGCAAATTGTATGAAAAGTCATAAGGATTTGAAAGTATGGCAGAATAAGGAAATCATACGTATGCTGGCATCACTAATCAGGACAATAGAGTAACAACTTGTTTACTTGTCAACTCGTTTACTTGTCAACTTTAACAATTATGGCTAAAAATATTTCATTTACAATAAAGTTTTGGCGTCAGAACGGACCAAGAGAGAAAGGTCACTTCGATACTCATGAGATGAAGAACATCCCTGATGACACTTCATTCCTTGAAATGCTCGACATTCTGAACGAAGAACTCATCAACGAAGGTAAAGAACCATTCGTTTTCGACCATGACTGCCGCGAGGGTATCTGCGGTATGTGTTCACTCTACATCAACGGTACTCCACACGGGAAGACAGAGCGCGGCGCTACCACCTGCCAGCTCTACATGCGCCGCTTCAACGATGGCGACGTTATCACTGTTGAGCCTTGGCGCTCTGCTGCATTCCCTGTAATCAAGGACTGCATGGTAGACCGTAGTGCTTTCGACAAGATTATCCAGGCTGGTGGCTATACAACAGTTCGTACTGGACAGGCTCAGGATGCTAACGCTATCCTCATACCTAAGCAGAATGCTGACGAGGCTATGGACTGCGCAAGCTGCATCGGTTGCGGTGCTTGTGTTGCTGCTTGTAAGAACGGTTCAGCAATGCTGTTCGTTTCTTCAAAGGTTTCACAGCTTGCTCTCCTTCCTCAGGGTCGCCCAGAGGCTGCAAAGCGTGCAAAGGCTATGGTTATGCGCATGGAAGAACTTGGTTTCGGTAACTGTACTAACACACGTGCCTGCGAAGCTGTTTGTCCAAAGAACGAAAGCATTGCCAACATCGCTCGCCTCAACCGCGAGTTTATCAAAGCTAAGCTGGCAGACTAATTCTTCTGAGAAATATCTCTTTATCTATAAAAGCATCGTAGAGAAATCTGCGATGCTTTTTTGTTACTTCATCTTTACTAACTTTGCGGAAAGGAACAGGAACAGCGAAGTTACTTTGTGTTTATCGTTGACAAGCTTAATATAGTTCATAGTGCATAGTGCATAGTTGTTTTAGTTGACAGTTAAAGTTAAAGTTCCCGTTAACGTTAAGGTTCCCGTTCCCGTTAACGTTAAGGTTCCCGTTCCCGTTAAAGTTAAAGCCTCCGTTAAGGTTAAGCAATGCGCATGGCCAGCAGCAAGGTTGAGAGTAATACCTATTTATGTATTCACTTTCAACAACCAAAATCATGATTTGTAGGGATTGCGGATGTTTAGGCTTGTGCGTATATTTGCAGAGCTATGTGCTATAATTATTTGCAGCACATAGTCTTAGCAAATAACCACAATATAAATTTATGCAAATATGATAAGCCTAAACAAAGTTCTAAACTCCGCTTCAATGGGCAGACCGAAGCGGTTTCGTCCGATGATTTACTGGACAATGGCAGAATATTTCTTCAAAGGTGCGCCCTACGGTGTAATGATTTTTGTGGTGTGGGAACTGTTCCGTCCGCTTGAACATCCCGATGCCAAACTGAATGTTCTGAACATAATCTTAGCCTGCGTACTACTATTCGTGTCGCTGGTTATTCTCTTCTTCATAAGCCGCAAGTCGTACATAACGGCATATCAAGACGGCTACGACATCTGCTGCGACGGTCGTCTGTCTGTGGCTAATCATCTACGCCGCCTCCCTATGGGGTTCTACAACAGTCGCGACCCAGGCGACATTGGGGCTTACATAGTCAACGACTATGCCAACATTGAGTTGCTTAACACTCATTTCCTGCCTCAGTTCTTCGGAGCAGTATCAATGCCTATCATCGCCATTGCCGTGCTTACGGGCTTCAACTGGAAACTCGGACTTACAGCAGCCTCAGTCATTCCCTTGTCATATCCAATGGTAATGCTGACTACCTATCTGTCGAAGACTATGGGAAAGGCTTTGCAACGCACAAAGAGAAACGCAGAATCGCGAATGATAGAGTATATTCAGGGAATAAAAATAATAAAGTCATTCAACTTAGGCGGCACCAGTTTCACCAGACTCGAAAAAGCCTTCCGCGACCTGAAGCGTGAGAGTTTCCGCGTTGAGTCAGTTCCTGGAGTTGCAATGATTGTTTCATCCATCATTCTCAATGGCGGAATAGTTCTTATAGCCTTAGTAGGCTTCAGCCTGCTACTCAATGTTCAGGTGTCGCTGCCTGTCTACATCATGTTTCTCATAGCAGGTCTCAGCATCTATTCTCCGCTACTGAGTGCGTTGCAATTCATTGCCCTCACAAGTTTTCTCAATCTTGGTGCAGAGCGCGTTGATGCTCTATGCAAGACACCACTTCAAAGCGAGGGAGATGAAACACAGATTAGGAACACTAACATAGAGTTCAAGAACGTAAGTTTCAGTTACAACACTGTCCCTATAATAAAGAACATATCGCTGAAGATACCAGAGAAGTCGCTAACAGCCTTTGTAGGTCCTTCGGGTTCGGGCAAGACCACTCTTACCCGACTTATTGCCCGCTTTTGGGATGTTGACAGCGGAGAGATTCTGCTTGGCGACAAGAACATAAAAGACTACAAGGTAGACTCACTTATGTCTCAGATTTCTATTGTCTTCCAAGATGTCTACCTTTTCCACGACACTATATTCAACAACATACGCATGGGGCGTGAGAATGCCACACGCGAGGAAGTGATTGCTGCTGCCAAAGCCGCTCGCTGCCACGACTTTATCGAACTGATGCCAGAAGGCTACGACACAATGGTGGGCGAAGGCGGCAGCACTCTGTCGGGCGGTGAGAAGCAACGCATATCCATTGCGCGTGCCATACTGAAAAACGCTCCTATCATCTTGCTCGACGAGGCTACGGCTGCACTCGACCCAGAGAACGAGTCACACATTCAGCAAGCCATCGACGACTTGGTGAAAGACAAGACCGTAGTGATAATAGCCCATCGTCTCGGCACCGTTGTCAATGCCGACAACATTATAGTGATTGACAAAGGTGAGGTTGTGCAACAAGGCAAGCACTCGAGTCTGTTACAAAAGAAAGGTCTCTACCAGAAGATGTGGGAAGAACAAAAACGCATAAGAGGATGGAAGTTTGAATAGTTCATATATTAATAACAATGAAAAAGAAAGAAACAACAATAAAGTCAGGCAGACCGCGCAAGACAGGACTAAGGCGTCTGCTTCAGATTGCTGGCACAAAGCGATGGCTATTGTTTGCATCAGTCGTTTTGTCAGTTGCAGCCAGCATCTCCCAGTTTGTACCGTTTGTAGCAATCTACAATATACTCAACGAGTTGGCAGTCAACGCCAGCGACACCTCTATGATTGATGAAGAACTCATCTGGTCGTGGGGCTACATCATGATATGGGCCTTTGTCTGCTTCGGCATACTGAGCCTTGCCTCAACACTTTGCTCTCACTTTGCAGCATTCAATATTCTCTACGAGTTCCGCATCCGACTTGCACGCAAGCTTGTCCGCCTGCCTATGGGATTCTTCACAAAGCGAAGCACTGGCGACCTGAAGAAGATAATGGGCGAAGACGTTGAGCGAATAGAACTTTTCGTGGCTCACCACTTTCCCGACATCGTCACGGCTGTGGTCTTCCCGTTGCTGCTCATAGGCTATATGTTTATAGTAGACTGGCGGCTGTCGCTCATACTCATTCTTTTCTTAGCATCGGCACTTTCGATAATCAGCACGTTCTACAAACAAAGCCGAATTAAAGCATTTACCGAAAAATACCTGCAAGCAATAGGAAAGATGAACAGCAGCCTGATAGAATACATCAGGGGCATACAGGTGGTTAAGACTTTCACTAAATCGACAAGCGCATACAAGCAACTCAACGACGACATAAAAGACTATCGCGACTATGTCTATTCGGTCAACAAGGTCTACCGCAGCGGCTACGTCTGGTTTCAGATGCTGTTGCTCTCCCCTCTGCTCCTAATCATCCCTGTTGCCACCTATTATATTACTAATGCCGAGTCGTACACCGCCTTCCTGCCAACGGCACTTATGTTTTTCATCTTCAGTTTCGGAATCTTCTTCCCTGTCATGAAAATAATGTGGATTGGCAGTCTGCTCACTCAAAACACAATGGGAGTGCAACAGATTGACGACATACTATACAAAGAAGAACTCGACAACTATAAAGACAACAAACAACTTAGGAACACGTCTGTCATCTTCGACAACGTTGATTTCAGCTACGACAATACTCCAATACTCAAAAACATCTCGTTCACTGCAAAGCCTGGAACAATAACAGCACTCGTCGGTCCGTCGGGGGCAGGAAAGACGACCATAGCCATGCTTGCAGCCCGCTTCTGGGATGTTGGCGGCGGAGAAATTCGCATAGGCGGAGCACCTATAAAACAGATAAAGATTAAAAAACTGATGGAGAAAGTCTCATTCGTTTTCCAAGACAACATGCTGTTTTTCGACACAATAGAGGAAAACATCCGCATGGGCAACAAGAAGGCAACCCACGACGACATAGTAAGAGCTGCAAAAGTAGCTCAATGCCACGACTTCATAGTTGCCCTGCCCGACGGCTACAGTACGCTCGTAGGCGAAGGCGGCACCTATCTTTCGGGTGGTGAGCAGCAGCGAATTGCACTTGCCCGTGTCGTTCTGAAGAATGCTCCAATCCTCTTATTAGACGAGGCTACTGCCTATGCCGACCCCGAAAACGAGGGAAAGATACTCGAAGCGTTTGCCCACCTGATAAAAGGGAAAACGGTAATCGTGATAGCCCACCGCCTAAGCACTATCGTAAATGCCGACCAGATTCTATATATTGACGAAGGAAGAATTGCAGAGAGCGGTACTCACAGCCAACTGCTGGAAAAGAAAGGCAGCTACGAACACATGTGGAACACTTACAACAAGACAAGAAACTGGACTATCGGAGGAGACAGTTAGCTGTTTAGCTTTTGAGTTGGTGACGTTTTTGAGTTTATAAGTTGGCTATGCAAAATGGTTAGAAATCAGAGAGCAAAGAACTCAAGACTCACCAACTCAATAACTAAACAAGTCATAGAAATAAAAACTGCCCTACTCATCAACACAAAAACCAAAAAATCATTATATTTGCATCTGCAAACTTAATGATTGGAATCATGGAAAATGAAAAACTAAAAGAGATTTATCTGGCTGGCGGATGCTTCTGGGGAACGGAACACTACTTCAAGCAGGTTGACGGTGTTGTAGAAACAGAAGTGGGATATGCCAACGGAAAGGTCGACAATCCTACATATCAGATGGTATGCTCAGACTCTACAGGCTTTGCAGAGACTGTGCATGTGGTCTACAATCCTGAGAAAGTGAGCCTGCGGTTTCTTCTCAACCTATACTTCATGTCTATCGACCCGCTAAGCTACAATCAGCAGGGCTTCGACAGAGGCTCGCAATACAGAACGGGAATATACTATACCGACGATGCCGACCTCGAAGAAATCAATACAGCATACGCTGAAGAACAAAAGAAATACACACAGCCAATGGCGGTTGAAATGGAGAGACTGACAAACTTCTTTGTAGCAGAAGACTACCACCAGGACTATCTTGACAAGAACCCTAACGGCTACTGCCATCTGCCTCGCCGCCTCTTCGAGTTTGCACGCAAGGCTAAAGACAGAAACAATATTTAGTCATGACAAATTATCCGTTTGCTTTCGCGCCATCCTAATATATTCTGATGGAGTAAGACCGACAAAACGCTTGAAAGCACTGATAAATGATGTCCTGGAACGGAAACCAGACTCCGTAGCCATAGCCTCAATAGTAAGCAGTTGGAAACGGCTATCACTATTTATGCGTCTACAAGCTTCGCGTATTCTGCGCTCACCAATATACACGCTGAAATTATTGCCTGTAGAAGCATTTATCACCTGCGACACATATGTGTGATTAGAATTGACCAGTTCAGCCAGTTTGCCTATGGTGAAGTCAGGAGAGCATATAATGTCAGCCTGCTCCATTATGTTCTCAATTCTTTCAAGCAGAATTCGGCTGTTATCTTCGTTCAGGTTGCTTTTGCTATACTTAGACACCGTTTCCTGCGAAGCATAATAAGCTTTAGCGATTCCCTTAATCCTGCGACTTGACAAGCCGTCTCCATTGATGTCTACAGTCTCTATTTCTCTATCAGGATAAACCTGCTTTTCATCGATTCCATATTTCAACAGTCTTATTGTTTCATTACTTTTGCCAAGTTGTATTCTCAAATTGCGAACAAGACGGCGATGCTCGGCAACCATTTGCCTTTCATGCTGTTCCGACTTTAATGTTTCTACGCTCTTTCTATATAACATCTCATTCGAAGCCTTTAGTTTCTTATTTTTCTTTAGCAACATATATGCAAACAACGCGACTATTGAGATAATTAAAAACAATACAGAAGCCACTGCTA
This sequence comes from Prevotella sp., assembly GCA_017627765.1. Lineage (GTDB taxonomy): Bacteria > Bacteroidota > Bacteroidia > Bacteroidales > Bacteroidaceae > Prevotella. The sequence continues at coordinate 18,374 of JAGAGD010000051.1, forward strand.
ATGCTGTATTTCTTCTCTGCTCGCTACGCGCAATAAGTTCATCAGCCTGTTTTATTTCCTCCAACAGCTTAACTTCGCCAACAATATTCATCTGCTGAAAATTCAGAAGAGAGTCTTTCAACATCAAATATTGGCTATGGTATTCAACCGATTTATTCTTTTGTCCCGAATCATTATAGTAACGTGCCAGAGTACGATATGCTTCAAGTTTCACCTCACGAAGTCCTGCTTTCTGAGCCAGATATAGCATTGACTTAACAAGCTTTATCGCATTATCGTATCTGCCATCAAGGGCAAAGACCTCTGCCTCCTCAGCCATTGCCAACGATTTCCAACGCATGCCAAGTGCGGTCGTGTCTGTCATGGCATGCACAGCCTCATCAAGATATTGTGCTGCTTTTGCATATTCCTTAAGCTTAATAAGCATGAGCCCTTTGTAGAACATCTTGTTATACTTGACAAAATGTAAATCAGACTTGAATCTGAAAGAATTATAAATGCGCCACTCTCTGTCTATGCTGTCCATACAAACCACTTCTGAAGCTATATGGGCAAGATTTGTAAAAGCCATGTGCAACGTTAGCGTGTCTTTATATTCAATACTTTTATAGAAAGACCTGCGGAATGCCCTATAGCTTTTCACGCTATACTGTGCATCACCACTCTGGTCTGCATAAGTATGATGCATAAGTCCTATATTCATATAAAGACTCGGCAACTCCTCACCAGTTTCATCGCAAATATCCTTTGCTTTCTGAATAGCTACATAGGCTTTGGAATAGTCATAGTTATAAAGCAACAAGACCCCCCACGTTGCCATATAAGAACGTGCACATACCATCTTTTCATTCTTGTCCATACTGTCGTTATAACGTTGGTCTGCCATATTGAAGCAGGCAAGGGCACTGTCGCTGTGATTCTCTTGCAGATAACGATAGCCCAATTTGAGAAGTTCCTCTGTAGACAACTTTGACCATCTGTGATAATAAACAGGTTGGTGAGATGCTTCGGCAACTGTGGCAAAAAGCACTAAAAATAATGTCAATAATTTGATAACTATCCTCTTCATTTGGCGCAAAGTTACGAAAAAACAATAGAAAACTATAGAAATGAAAAGGGGAATCTTGTTTTTATTTTCATTTCCAAGTGCTGCATAAGTCTGGCTTTGCTAATGTTTTCCGAAAATTGTGAATATTGTAAAAGGAATGTTTCCCTTTAATACAGAATAAAAAAGCTGAAAAAAGAAAAAAGAGATTTGGATTTTCCCAACATTAAGTTAAGAGTAAATCCAAACCTCTAATCTTTTTTAGCTGCTTGCTAATCTTACAAACAGTTATTTAATAGTTACTTTTTTGCCATTTATAATATATACCCCGCTAAGACCATACAGTGAATGTGTCTGCGAACGTAGGAGTTTTCCATCAACAGAATAAACATCAAATGGTTTGTCATCTGACAAAATCTGCCGTAAAATTTGATCAACCACAACAGGTTCTGCTGCGACAGGCAACGATTCCATACCGTCAGCATATAGTGCAGAAACTGAAACCGTATGAGTACCATCGCTCATTCCCTCAATATCGAAATCAAAGACAGAGCCACCAACAGTGCCAACTAATTCTCCATCTACATAGATCTTGTATCCAATCGGCAGGCCTGTTCCGCCAATATAACTAATGTCATCTATTGAGAACCAGAATCCATCGCCTGCATTCTCTGTATTCTCAATGGCAAAGTAGCGTGCACCTTCTGGCAGTTCAACAGACACTTCATGCCATACACCTACAACTGCCTCATGAGTATCGCCAATCTTTTTAAAGCTCCTGCGTTCATTGTCTGTTAAAGAATAAAGCACATTGAAGTGGTTAGGCATATCTACAAAACGATTATTGTCATCTGCAGAGTTCATGTTGCGTACCCAGAATGTGATAGTCTGCTCTTTTCCTGGAAGTATTGGACTTATAACCCAGTTGTCTGAAGGAACATAATAGCTACGCGTTTCGTCTACTCCAAAGTAAGCTGAGAGATACTTAACTCCTGAATGTCCTGGGAAAACATACTGATGACGCGAATCCTCATAGAGGCTCATAGCATCGGTAATCTCATACGCATAGGCTTTTCCGCCATTATAAGACCCAAACTGAGAGAAAATGCCAGGATCGTATGAGACAAGACCCATGTACAGTTTCCATGATCCTATATTGTCAGTGGCCCAAGAGTCGTATGACTCAAAATCTTCGGTTACGGCAAAACTCAGCTGTTCTTCATCTGGTGCCTGCCATGTAACCATAATTTTATTTCCTTCAGCAGAAGCTTCTACATCAGAAGGAGTCTGATTTACGGGTTTATTCACTTTTATTACTCCACTCACGACGTTGTCATCTTCTACTACATCACCATCATATAATACTTCAGCCCTTATTGAAACATCACCGTTAGTGAATACGTCAGGCTCATAAGTGACATCGAAAGACTCTGTCATTGCCGGCATCAGGCCTTCGTCCATTGTTACAGTATAAATCTGCCTGTCACCAGCATATACATTAATTGTATAGTCTGAAGCCAAATCATTGCCTAAGTTTGTCACATTGAAATGCATCACAGCCTCTCCTCCTGCAACAACTTCTGCGGGAATATCGCCTGATAGAGTCAGATTCCTTTCAAGTTCATCATATATCATTACACGGTTAAACTGCATTGAGCCAATTTGCGTGAAGTCCATGGCAAGACAAACTTGTATGTAGCGCTGGCTTGCATACTTAGTCAGGTCGAAAATCTTGACATTACGGCTACCAGAAGGAGCCATTGACTCTGCAAGCGTCTCTCTCTTGCCATCAGCCATAGTAATTGTCAAATAAACCTTGTTTGCCGTAGAGCTGCCAGTTGCATCAACTGCAATAACAGGATGTTTAGCATTCGCAAGACTTATTTTTCCTGAGAACAAATACACATCTGTTCCATCTGAGAAGAAGCCTCCCATATTGTCATATTCAACCCTTGCCTGTGGGTCGTCAACATCCCAATACCACAGGCTGTCATTATCATTGAAGTTGTAGACTAAAGGAAGCTTGTAAGACTCTCCTGTGATAAACGGAGCAAATGCATAGCCTGCTGTTCCTGTTTCATTCTCGCTTTTCACGCCAAAATACTTGAATCCTTGCGGACCTGTCTGTTCCCATTCTTCAAGCTCAGCGACTGCAGCTGTCTTTCCCGAAGGTTCTCCAAGTGACTTATATGGCATAAGATCGCCTATAAATTCTGTCATAATCCATGCTTGATAGTTTACCTTATCTGGATTTACATAAGCACCATGAATACCGACATCGCCAACTTTATCCCAGCTGACTAGCACATCTTTCTCATTATCCATTGTGAATATCTGAGATACTGGCATTGGGACGTCCATTCCAATAAATGCAGTTTCTTCTGCAACTATTCCTGCATTTTCGCCTTTATATGCAACGACACTATAACGATTATAGCCAGTCTCTAAGACATTGTCATCGTTGACTGTAACAGACTCGCCTGGCTTCACATTCTCAAGAGTAGCAATGCTATAGTATCCGTCACGCTGTACAACAATCTTTGATATCTCGTCATCATCCAAAGCCTTACCGCCGAATGTCTCCGTAGGAGCATTGAAAGTAATTACTGCCGTCTTCATTCCTGTCGGTTCTGGCACAACAGTAAGGTTTGTAACCGCTTTTGGAACATCTGCATTAAAGTCTCTCACACTGAGTGAACGAATGTATAATCTCTTCAGTCCGGCACGCTCTGGGTCATACTGCTGCGGAGAACTCATCGCATGAATACCAATATAATACTGTCCATCTTCTGAAACAGTAAAACCCTGCTTCTTAAACGACTCCCCAGCGTAAGACGTCGTTGTCTCTGAGACAGGAATAAGTTCCTGAGACATACTGGCAACGCTGGCTTCAGTTCCCATTTTTACTTCAAATCTTTCTACAGGGTCATACTGGTTGCTTCCACTTGCCATAACCTCAATCTCATAAGTTTTACCCTTTTCAAGAACAACAGCCGGCAGGATGAGCCAGTCGTTGGCTCCATTTTTCCCCGTAGGGTCAGCTGTATAGCAGGCATAGTTGCCATAACTCCATCCACCGGTAACACGTCCATATTCATCTTTCTGCGAATCTCCATTCAAGTCAAACGTTTTCATTGCTGCCCACAAATTCTTAAAGTCTGGACTGAACGGAATACTGAACGGATGGTTTGCTATGGCAAGCAGAGGCGTTGAAGCAACATTCCAACTGGACGTAGAACCATTATATGCCGTGATATTATAATACACGGTAGTTATATCATCGTCTGACGACTCAAGCACCTCCTCAAAAGAGCTTGTCTCTACACCGAAAGAACCAGCATATTCTCCGTTCAGGTATCTTGTCACTTCATAGTCGAAGCTTTCTGCCTGGTATCCATTATGTTCACAACCAGCAGGAGCTTGCCAAGTTACAGTGACTTTCCTTGTAGATTCATCAATAGAGGCATTTACATTTGTCACGCCATAAGGACGGTCATAGCCGACCCAGACATAAGTTTTTGCAGGCTCACTCAGTTCTTCTGCTATAGGCTCTCCGCTGTCATCACATTTGCAAACATATACTTTTACAATATTTAGTTCGCCTTCTTCCCCTTCAATATCGATACTGACATTCTCTCCAGGCTCAGCTATACCGTCAACGGTTTCATAGGTGCTGTATTCATTACATGTCTGAACCTCATAGAAAAGCTTACCCGTAAGAGTTCCTCCTGAATATGTAGAGACAGGAGTCTTGAAACTTACATGTACCGTTGGCTCTGCTCCATTCACATATGCCTGTAAATCAGTTGGAACAGCAGGGTCAGAATCAGCCCTCATCTGCGGCTGTACGAGCAGATTTGCTATTTCCTCACCACTTCCTATACTCTGCAAAGCAGTAGCCTTACCCGTTGTCAGGTCTACGGTATAGAGTGTGGTATTTGCTATCGCTGGAGAGTAAGGGTCGGTACAAACCCAATAGAAAGTGTCATCACGCCAGTCTATTTCTCCTCCCTGAGTATAATAGCGGAGTCCGTAATTACCGTCGCGTGAAACCATGACACCAGTCTCTCCTATCCTTGTCTCCTTACCTGTAGAGGTGTTTATCTGCCATAGCACTCCTTTTGTATCAATACCGAAGAGGCGTTTATCTGATGTGACACCCATTGCCACCATCTGCAGATTATTCTCTGAGACGCCTATTGTTATATGGGTCATGTTGTCATAGTCGGCAATACCATATTCTAAGCCTGTTGCATCAGCATTGAGGAACTGTCCAAAAATGGTTCCATCCTTAGCACTTGCTGTTTCAAGAGCGCATATTGAGTAATCGTAGACATAATCATAGTCTTCAAATTCCCAGCCATCGTCTGTAACCGACAACTTGTAAGCAACAAGACTGCCGTTTTCACTAGCAATACCTCTGAGGTAGTTTCCGTCAAAAGCAAGACCATATGCAAAATCTACATTACAGTTCCATATCAGTTCCTGACTATTGGGCGACGACGGACTAAAAGAGACAAATGCTGGAAGATTTATCTTTGACTCGTATGCTACAACACTTCCCCAAAGACGTGTCTCTGAAACAACTTGGGCATTGTGCTTTCCTGAAGATTTTATCTGAACCTTAGCCGAAGGCTCTATCACACGAGTGGGAAGCCTGTGAGATGGAGTCACGGAAGGCTGTACTCTCATTCTGTTTCTGAAAAACGGCAAATCGTCGCTTGAAACTCTGGCACACACTACAGAACGCTCCCATGGGGCTTTCTTTTGTATACGTGTCGTTGCACCCTTCAGCTGCGCATTGGCAACAGAAGGCACAGTGACAAGAAAAACCGTCACTGCAGAGATAAAAAAAGATGTAATTTTTTTCATAAATCAGTATTTTTTTTGTTATGAATGAAATCCTAATCCGTTAGATTTATCTTAGTTTATGCCTGCAAAGTTATAAATAAAAACAAACAATAGGAAAAGCAGGACATAGGGCATTGACCAGATTGAGCAATTTGAACAAAAAGTCGTGTCAAACATCAATTCATTGTCTATAGCACGAACAACCCATTCTCTGTGTGTCACTATTATGCCGCAAACTTTCGCAGATTCTTTTTTTTGTGCATCTGATAATACTTCCGCTATTATCTATGCTGCCTGCTTACATGCTCACATTGCACTTGCAATGTCAATCACTTTTTTCAGAAATCCACACTCATAGACTTTGGACTCAATCTTTCTGACAAGATTTTTCTGTTTTTTGCGCAGACCTGTATAAACTTGCCTGATGGGTCTCGGATTCAGAACAAAATAACTGAAAAAAACACAATTCTAGAAACTTACATAACTAAAAAACATACTTACAAACTGTAACTTCAAAAAAAAGTCCGATTTTTTGACGAAAAAAGTAAAAAATCTTGACAAACGGAATTTTAATTCTAGAGAACGATTTTCCGTTTGGCACGAGGTGAAATGTGAAAATCTATTTAATTGTTAATCAATCGGCTTAAACTATGTAAACGAACATAAGGAACGAAAAAGTGAAAGGTGTCCTTTCGCGGTGTCAAACGTGGCATATCGCACTGCGATATGTGGCATATTGCAGTGCCAAAGGTGCCCTTTCACACTGCGAAAGGTGCCCTTTGACTTTTTTAACACTTGTGAGTTTTGAGGCGAAACGTATAATGTCTTGATATTGAACGATTTACTAAAAACAGCAAGAAGCCGCCAAATACTCGCATATTTTGCAACTTTATTTTTCTCGGTCGCAAAATTTTAAGTTATGGGCGGGGTTAGTTAATCAATTTTTTACCCAACTCCGCTCCGAAAATTGCAAGTTTTTCTCTCTGCAAAAAGAACATTCTTGATTTTGCTTACAAATTGAAAGAGAATGCAGAAATACATGAGTATGTCTTGCTATCGTTAAGGCTAAAACAAACTGCAACACAATGCTTTAACGGCAGAAGACAACTCTAAAGACTTCACAAAATATGTTATAAATCAGCATTTCTTCCCAAAACAATCAAAAATAATCATCATTTATTCGTTCATTTCCCTTGAAATGGTTACCTTTGCCACGTTTTTTATAAAAGAGATGGATTTTTATAAAAAGATGTATTTAGTATTTTTAGATGTTTAAAGGAAACAGTAAGAAAATTTTTAGATGAACGTAATTAGAAAAAGTGTTCAGTTGGCAGATGGAAGAACCATCACAATTGAAACAGGAAAAGTGGCGAAGCAA
>JAGAGD010000052.1 GCA_017627765.1 Prevotella sp.
ATAAGGAATGAAAAAGTGAAAGGTGTCCTTTCGCGATGCGAAACGTGGCATATCGCAGTGCGATATGTGGCATATTGCAGTGCCAAAGGTGCCCTTTCACACTGCGAAAGATGCCCTTTGACTTTTTTAACACTTATGAGTTCTGATACGAAACGTATAATGTCTTGATATTGAACGATTTACTAAAAACAGCGAGAAGCCGCCAAATACTCGCATATTTTGCAACTTCTTTTTTCTCGGTCCAGAATTTTTAAGTTATTTGCGAGGTTAGTTAATCAATTTTTTACCCAACTCGGCTCTGAAAATTGCACGTTTTTCGCTCAACAAAGACATAAAACGGAAAACTGCTTTCAAAATGAAAGTCGCCTTTAGCTGAAGGATAGTGGCTATAGGCTACAGCATTGATTGCGGGCTTCCTCCGTCTATAAAAAACAAAAAACTCCTCACAAGGAAGAGACCTTATGAGGAGTCAGTTTTTAAATCTATCTAAGGATTTAGATTGAAGTCTTATTCAACAACAACTTTCTTGCCGTTCTTGATATACATGCCCTTCTGAACTGGTTTGCCAGCGAGCTTCATACCGTTAACGTTGTACCACATTTCTGCTGCGTTGTCAACTTCTTCAACACCATTGATTGAAGCTGGGTCAACGAGAGTCTTGAAGATTGTAGATGGAGTCCACTTGCTTTCCTGACCATCGCCAACAGTCTGTACTTGTACTTCATATTCGGTATCAGCAGCAAGACCTGTGAGTGCATAAGGATTTTCAGTTACGTTTTCAACAACAGTCCATTCACCAGGAGTCTTTCCGTCTTCGTTAGGAATGTTCAGAACGATGTCGTCGAGGTTGAGGATGAACTGGTCTGTGATGTTGAAGTGACGGAAAGCGATGTAACCTTTTTGTCCATCATAAGCACTGAGGTCAACAGTGTAATTCTGAACATCGCCAGAAACGACTGTTTCAGGCATTACTTCAACGTAATCGTCAACGTTAGCTGGGTCTTCGCCTGTGCAAACATAAACAGCAAAGTGTTCAGCAGCGTAGTTTGGATCTTGTCCCCATGCATTGAAAGAGAGTTCGCCACCGAGTGTTACCTCTGGAGAGATGAGCCAGTTGTCTGGAGTGAGAGCACCTTCGTTGTTGTCGTAGCTTGCAGAAAACATCATGTGGTTGCCGTCGCGTTCAACAGTCATCCATGTTTTGCCGTCGCCGTCAGCATCGATAGTAATCCAGCCATCAGCGCCATCTTCGAAGTCCCAAGTCCTGCTGTTCATTTCAACATATTCACGATAGCGGAGGTTCCACATGTTGTCGTTAGTTCCAGCAGTCCAAGCTACGTTAGCAGAGTTTGTGGTGATGTCGGTAACTACTACATTAGTAGGAGCGTCTGGGGCACCCTTAGTGATTACTACATCACTGTAAGCTGCGTAGAAGTACATTTCGTCTGGTTTACCATTAACGAGTATGAAAGTGTTGGCTGCCAATGTGAGTTCGTTTTCCTCAGCATTGATAGTGAAATTAGCATCTGTGAAGTTCGAACCGTCAGTTCCGCCAAAATAGAACTCACCATTGTTTTTGCCAAGGAACTGGCCTTTCTCGAATGTTACGTTGTTGCCGCTGCGAACACCCTTAATCCATGCTTCTGGGAGATATTCACCAGCCATGCCCTGTACGTAAACATCGTTGCCATCGAATCCAACCTTAACGTTATAAGCTACTGAGCCAGCATTGTATCTTGCACCTTTGAAATTCCAAGTAGATGTCTCGAGTCCTTCAGGAACTTCAACCAAAGTTGGCTCTTCATATACTTCGTCTGTGAGTGTGTAAACTGAGTTCCAGTCGCCATAGCCCTGCCATGTATTGTCGTCAGACCAGAACAATCCGAGCTGATTGTCTTGAGAATCACATCCGTTGAGAGTGATTGTGTTCTCGTCTACGGTGAATGTAACTTCGGTGATGTCATTGTTAACAACATAGCTCTGACCTTCAGTCTTTGCAACAGCAATCATCAGAGAAGCATCATATTCTGAATGATAATAAACGTTCTGGAAAAGTGGCAAAGTGATAGTTGTTCCGTCTTCGCTCAATGTACCTTTTACCCAAATAGCACCTTGATATCCAGAAACAAGATCCTTGAAGTAAACATCGTTGCCATCGAAAGAAACAACTATTTTACCTTCCTGCTCAACTAAGCTAACAGACTGTCCATTGAGAACAGCACTTTCGCCAGCACGAGTGTAAATCTTCTTTTCGCCTGGTGCATCATAGAGAATAGGGAAGTCAGACTCTGCCTTTCTTGGAGCCTTTACTTTGTTCATAGCCTTAACTCCGCTGAAAAGCTGCTTGCTGATGGTTCTGCCAGAAACAACTTTAGGAGATTGGGCATAAGAAAATACTGCAATGAAAGCAGCTACAATTACAAGAGTAATTCTTTTCATACGTAATCCTTTCTTTAGTTAAACATAAAATTAATTATTAAGTAAATGATTTTCTCTTTTTTGTTCATGTATTATCAAAACAATGCTAATTTAGCAACTGTATTACTAATAAGCGTTAACAATGTGATATGCAAAAGTAAAATATTTTTTCAGAACCGACAAAGATTTTGTAAACCTCAAATCCGCAACCTATAGGGTTTAGTGGGATTTTGCTTGCAAAGCGACAAAATTCATTTTATTGTACATATTTCTTGCACAACAGAAATGTCGCAGACACAAAATCCCCTTACCCCATAAAGCGACTTGAGGTA
>JAGAGD010000053.1 GCA_017627765.1 Prevotella sp.
CCTTAGGAAGTCCTCTTAGGTCTTCAGTCTTGAGATTGTGTTTTTTGAGATGTTTACTTAAGACAGACTGCGTCAAACGAATAACTGTATCAGAATTAATGCCACATTCACGCAATATTTGTGATGGATGTCCTAATATTAGCACCTCATTAGATTTCATCTTTCCTGATTTGAATAACTCCAAATCCTTATTAAATCTCTCCGCTGTCTGTGCGCAGGAATTTAACTTCATTGGCTGTGCTGCTTACATTCACCTCCTCACGCTCTGCAAGCCCAGTAGGGTCTTTGAACTCGCCACTATACAGTGATTGCTGAATAGCACGCACGATATCTGCCAAAGGCTTGCCGTTTGCACGGCGAAGTTTGATAGCATCATAGTAGTATTCTACAATGTGGGCATTGCCATCATTATTTATACCACTATTCTTCTTTGCTGATATAACGATACTGATACCATTATCCTTTCCGCTGTAATCAAAACCACTGGTATGTGCATTATGATCTGCCAAACGAATAGTAACAATCTGCCCATTCTTCGTTTCAAAAGTGGCATACTGGCTTCCACTTCCATATTGTTCTGCACCAAGTGCTTTTGCTACATTTCCAATGAAAAATTTAGGTTGATTTGAAAGATTTTCAAATTCTTCTGCAAGTTTTTCAAGATTTTTCACTACTTTTGCACCGTCAGCATTTGAAACGACTGTTGGTTGATGTTCTTCATTAGAAGATACGGACGCGGTTTCAAATGCTCTTTTTTGTCCCCTGCTCAAAGCCACATCTCCATTCGCTGCATCCAGTACACGCTGCGCCTCTTCCTCATCGGTTATCACCTCTATACCTGCGCTGCGTAGCTTGTCTATCAAGCCATCACGCAAAGCAGTCTCACGAGTTTCAGCATTTTTTCCACCGTTTTCTTGCACGGAGGAAGATTTGTCCGTATCTTTGCCGATGGAAACAGTGTTTTGCGGAGTAGCTGTGTCATTCCGCTCGCCTTCTTTTAAGGTCTCGGCAGTGTCCGTCGTATTGTCGGGGGCACTGTTTTTCTTTTCAAAAGCAGTAAGTAACCAATTCTTCTTTTGGTTGTCCCAAGTCAAACGGACTGCAGCTTGATGAGAAACACTCTCTAATCTAACACGGTTATCCGAACGTTGCACGACGTGCATATCGTCAAGTATATTCTGAAGATTATCCAATACTTCGGGATGATACTTTACTAATTTAGCAAGACCAAAGCCGTCGCTCTTACCAGTTCCTTCCTCGCCCCAAACTAAATCTATGTCGCCTATATCTTTGTGGTGCAATGCGCCAGTTGCCTCGCCCTCTTTCTTTTGCAGTAAGAATGCAATGGTTTCTTTCGCCTTACCTTTAAACTGGTCGTAGATACTACAAAACATACCCTTGCCTATCGGCTGAGGGTCTGTGTTCTGCTCTATAAGGTTGCCATGCTCATCATACTTCGGCTTGTACTCATCACCGTAAAACGCGACCTTATGCCCATTAGCCAAAAGTTTCTGCAAAGCCTTGTCTGCCTCTTTTTTAGGCAGCGTCAAATCCTCACCGTCAAACTCACGACCAAGCAATTCACTCACAAGCATTGCATCCTCGTCGTGGAACGTCACGCTGCCATCTTCATGCTGTTCACCAAATACTCTGCCTGGATATTCCGTGCGATATTCCGCAAGTTTTGATTGAGGTTGTTCATCATTGTTTGTTTCATTTAGTTTGTTGACTGATGCGGTAACATTAGAATCTGGAATTGTATCGCCAAGTGGCTTCACGCTGCTGTACTCCGCAAACGGCTTTTTTATTAGTGCATAGTTCATAGTGCATAGTTCATAGTTGTTTTAGTTGACAGTTAAAGTTAAAGTAAAAGTTAAAGTTAAGGTTAAAGTTCCCGTTCCCGTTATCGTTCCCGTTAATTCATTAATCATTATTCTTTCATTATTAATCATTAATAGAGAACAACTATGAACAAAAAAAATCCGATGCAGACTGCATTACCGCAATCCACATCGGATTATTAGTTTATTTATAATAAAAAAGTATATTACTGCTTGTTGGCTTTATCCTTGCAGCAGTCTTTCTTTTCTGCATTAGCCTTCTTGCAACCGTCGCACTTTTTCTCGCCTTCTGCCTTCTTGCACTCGCCTGACTGCATTGCCTTTTCCTTGCAGCAGTCTTTCTTCTCTGCCATTGCCTTTGAGCATCCGCCCTCTGCCTTCTTGCAGCCTTCTGCCTTCTTGCACTCGCCTGACTGCATTGCCTTATCCTTGCAGCAGTCTTTCTTCTCTGCCATTGCCTTTGAGCATCCGCCCTCTGCTTTCTTGCAGCCTTCTGCCTTCTTGCACTCGCCCGCCTGCATTGCTTTATCCTTACAACAGTCTGCCTTTTCAGCCTTTGCTGTAGCCGATGTTACAGCATCAACCTTCTTAGCGTCAACTTTCTTAGCAGCCTTACGGGTCTTAAGCAATTCTGTTTTTTTCTCGTTAACTTGTTTTTTCTCTGTCTGTGCACCAGCCTCAATAGAGATAGTCAGTGCTGCCACGATCATCATGGCTGATAAAATCATTCTTTTCATATCGTTAGTGTTTTTAAATTGGTAATATCTTATTTTCTAATAACCTTGCAACTCGGTAAACTATTTTTCTCCCTCAACAGTATAACCAGCATTGCGGAGCAGTTGCAGTACACCATTATCGCCAGGAAGATGACCAGCACCAACAACAAACAGTGTCGGCTTGCTTGCCATTATCTCTGGCATCTGCTTAATCCAGTTGGCATTACGGTCGTAAATCAGTTTGTTTTCCTCCTCTGGCGAAGAGTCGCACTCGTTGTTCTGCTTTTCATTAAGAGCATCTTCGATGGCATTGAGGTTCTGACTATAGAACGCATTAATTATGTCGTCAGCCATCTGCTCCATGAACTCGCGGTTGTCAACCAAGCACATCAGCAGTTTCTTCTGCCTGTCCATTGGTATTCCTTTGAAGAGAACATCTATCTGATAGTCAACTGTCTCAAATCCGCCAACAGGCTTATTGTTTTTTATTGCCTCCTGCTGAAAATAAGAATCAAACTGGTCCTGCATATCGAAGCCGTTATGACGCTTCATGAATAGCAACATAGAAAGTTGAGTCTGCAATGCCTGCGGAGTGAACTTGCCCATCTGCTGAGCAACGAGAGGATTAGACAGGTCGAATCCTATCAAATCGGTCATCAGGGCATTAAGCCTGTTCAGTTCATCGTCGGTAAGCAGCGACTGCAATGTTCCTTCTGGCAGCATCATTGCCTCCTGCAACTTCTTCGTGTTTTCTGGAGTCATCATGTCTGCCATGTCCATTTCGCCATAGACCTGGTCGGTTACTTCCATAGCATTGCGCATTCCTGGTATAGAATCAACAAACGACGATTGAGCCAGATGGTATGTACCTACTATATAACTTGGTTTCTGCAATCCGTTTCCAGAAATCTTGTATAGCAACTGTGCAGATGCACTAATCGTAAATACAGTGACTAATGCAAATAGTGATAGTATTTTCTTCATATTTAATATATTTGATGCAAAGATAAATTCTTTTGCTGACAACAATACAAATAATATTGTTATAAAAACTAAGAGAACCTTAACGTTTTAAAACAGCTCTTATCGTAAACCATGCATGCATGGCAACAGTTGATAATACTCCGTAGTGCTTGCTCATTACGCGGAAACGCTCCTTCAGCGACTCGCGATGGTTCTCAATAGAAGTTCCGCCCTCAAGGAAGTGGGCTATGATGTTCTGCACATTGCGCAGAGGCAAGTGCAGCTTTCTGCCTTTCTTCATTATGCGTATGCACCAGTCAACGTCTGACGAGTAGCGATAGTTCAAGTTGTAGGGTGTCTCTCTGGCAATGTCGGTTCGGGCATAGAAAGCCTGATGACAAACCAGCATGCCATGACGGAAAGAACGCCACGAGAGATGTTTTGGCGCAGCAAAACGGCGATGACGCAACACTTTTCCGTTTTTGTCTATTATATCGGTGTCGCCATAGAGTACGGCTGGCAGAGGTTCGCCCTCGCCTACGCAGTTGGCTATGCAGTCGAGAGTATCGACTTGCGGCAGCTTGTCGCCTGCATTAATAAAAACAACATAGTCGCCTGTGGCAAGCTTGAGTCCCTTATTCATCGCATCGTAGAGCCCCTTGTCGGGTTCTGACACAATTATAACCTTGTGATCAGAATCCTTCAGTTCGCATCTTTCGCGGTATTGCTCGCATCGTGACAGCGTAAGGTCGGTGGAAGCACCGTCTACGATGATATGCTCTATATATGGATAGTTCTGCCTGTAGACACTATCAAGAGTATCTTCAACAACGTCTGCTGCATTGAATGTTACGGTAATTATAGAGAAATGAATCATATACGGTAGCGTTTAAATGCAGAAGCCTGATTATAGGCTTCAATATATTTCATAGCAACACTGTGCTGCGAATAACTGAGGGCCACTTTTCTGAGTGCATTCTGCGAAAGACTCACGCGGTCAGCCTCGTCAATCACCCATTTTATTCCGTCAGCCAAGTCGCTTGAATTACGGTATTCTGCTATATAGCCATTCTTCCTGTGGTCAATCATTTCGGGTATTCCGCCAGTTTTGAAACCAACGCATGGCACTCCACACGACAACGCCTCCATGACGGTATTGGGCAGATTGTCTTCTAATGAAGGAATGACGAAGGCATCAACAGAACTGTAGACGTCGACTATCTTCTTTTCGTCGCTAACATAGCCAAGAGGATAAACTGGCAGAGAGAGTTTCTCTTGGAAGATAGAGGCCTGTCCGCCGAGTATTGCTACTCCAGTATTTTCCTTCCATTCGGGATGCTGACTAACTATTTTCTCGATGGCTTCAATCAGATAGTTCATGCCCTTGCGCTCGTCGGTCACTCGCTGAGAGACGAAAAGCAGAAGACGCTTGTCGACAGGAAGCCCTATCTCCTGCCGCGACCTCATTTTGTTTTGTGGCTTGTAGGTATGTGTGTCAATGCAGTTTGGTATGCTCATCACATGATGGTCTCTGAGCAGCTGGCTCTGCTTTGCCTGACCTTCGAGCCAGCGCGAGCAGGTGACAAACGTGATGTTCCCGTTCTTCATCATCCTCTGCTTGCGCTTCCATGTCTTGTTGGCAAGGTCGTTTTTCGACCCCTTTCCTGGCAGTAGCTGACAGTTACGGCACTCGCTTGTGAAAGCCTTGCAGCCCTTTGTGTAGTGGCATATTGCCGTTGCAGGCCACATGTCGTGCATGGTCCACACAACGGGTTTGCCCGAAGCAAGTATGCGATGTATGTCTTTCAGCGAAAGCATGCCCTGATTTATCCAGTTCAGGTGTATGATGTCGGCTTCGCGAAACTCTGGCAGGTTGGTTATGTTGGCACCAGTATTGGCTATATCAATCTCAAACAGATGGTTGCGCTGCCAGTGAAGATGTGAAAAGATTGTCCAACGCTCCCATAGAAAACGCCACCGTTGCAGCCACTGGTATTTCAGTCCTACAACCGTAATGCTCTTTGTTTCCTTCTCTCTGACCAGCATCTTAGCCTTCACTCCATTGTTGTTGAGGGCTTCCATCAGTCTGTTTGCTGCCACCGCAGCACCGCCTGTTCGCTCGCTTGTGTTTATAATCAGAACTCTCATAATAGTATAATCTTCTTGACGGTCAGTGATTTTTCATCCCTGCAAATTTACAAAAAACTGCCGATTTAAGACATTTTAATCTATAATTATTGGCTTCACACATGCTTTTTGTGTCGTTTTTTAATATAAATATAAGTTTGGATGAAATAATTTGAGTAATTTTGTGCGCATTTATTGCAAGAAAACTATTTCAAAAAAATAACAATTACAACAAAAATCATTTATGAGGAAAAAGATTACTACTATGTGCTTGGCTCTTGCCTCACTGTTTCTTTCCAGCCCTGTTGCTGCTCAGGAGACTACAGACAATGAGCTGCCAGAGTTTATCGCAAACTTAGTTTATGAAACGGACTTGACAAACAGTTTCGACAATCTTAGAGGAATCTATAAGTTTAAGCCCGCAGAAAACATCCAGCTCGACACCGTCTATGTCAGCACCATGATGAATGCTAACGGCGGTGGCGTGTTCCGCAACGACTTGTTCCAGTACATTACCTATATGGACTTGGGCGGAGGAATGCCTACTCAGTGCTCTATCTACGAATGCTACTTCGATGCACAAGGAAACGTTCACTGGGACCGCCCAGAACTGCGCTATGGAGCTACAGTTCCAGAAGAACTGGCTGCTGTCAACGGCATGCTCGTTGAAGACCCTGCTTCTGGCGAACTCTATGGCATCTACGAGGCTAACTATGGCTACAGCTCTATGCTTGCACGTGCCGACATCGACAACTTGACACGCGAAGACATTGGCGAACTAAACAACTACTATCTCTGCATTGCCTGCAACTATGAGGGCAGACTCTTTGGTATCGACGACTACGGCGTTCTCTTCGAGATTAACAAGCAGACAGGCGAGGAAACAGAGATTGGCGATACTGAGGTATGGCCTGACAACGTTGACCAGAGCATGTGCTTCGACCCCGCAACAGGCCATCTGTGGTGGGCTACTACTGGCGACGGAGTTGCTAAGCTTTACGAGATTGACCCAGAAACAGCCAAGGCTACTCTGCGCGGAACTTTCCCCTGGGAAGAGCGTTTCTTTGCACTCTCTATCGCTAAAAAGCCTACAGCACAGGCTGCTCCTGCTGCCGTAACCAATCTTCAGGCAAACTTCGCAGAGGGTTCTAACACAGGTACAGTTTCTTTCACTCTGCCTGCAACAAGCGTAGAGGGCGAGGCGCTGACTGGCGACCTTACTTACTATGTCTTTGCTAACGGCGAGAAAGTGGTTGAGAAAACTGCTGCTGCGGGCAGCGAAATAAGCGAGGAACTGACTCTTGCAAGTGGCAACACCCGCTTCCGCGTATATGCAGAGAACGAGGCTGGACAGGGCGAAGATGCAACACTGACAATGTGGATTGGATTTGACGTGCCTGCCGCTCCAGAAAATGTATTGTTCGATATTGACGAAAACGGCAAAGTGAACGTAACATGGGATGCTGTAACTACAAGTCTCAATGGCGGCTACTTCGACGCTGACAACATTTCTTATAAACTCACTTGCTACTTCGATGGCGACGAAATCGAAAAGGAAGCCGACACTAATGAGTTTGAAATGGACATGAGCGACATCACAGAGCAGAAGCCATGCCACTTCGGAGTGAAGGCAATGAACGGCGACCAAGCAAGTGCAGAATCTCTCTCTAACAACGCTGCTACTGGCAAACCAATGGAAGTTCCTTTCAGAGAGGACTTCGACACCGAACATGGCGCAAGCCTCTACACTGTACTCGACGCTAACAAAGACGGCAACACATGGCAGTGGACTGGCGAGATGTTTGGCACTTATGTATATAAATATAATAAGGAGAAAGATGCCGACGACTGGTTCATCACTCCACTGGTTCAACTTGAAGGTGGTGTTGAATATGGATTTATCTTCGATGCAAGACCAATGGGCAAGGACTATCCTGAGACCATCAGCGCATTCTACGGACAAGGCATGAAGACAGATGCATACACAAGCCTCATGGAAGAAACAGTAATAGAGAAAGACAGCGTATTCATCTTGCCATTTACTCCTGCAACAAGCGGAGCATATCGCATGGCAGTACACGTTACGAGTCCTTCTTACCGCTTGAACCTGGTACTCGACTACATCGGTGTTGACCGCTACGAGGCTCTCGGCATCAACAACATGAATGCTGAAGACCAGAAGTCGGCTGCTGAAATCTACACCATAGACGGCCGCCGCGTAAACGCATCAATGAACAAGCAGGGACTATATATCATCCGCAAAGGCAACAAAGCCGTTAAGGTTGTAAAATAGAATATTGCAAAATATTAGGATAAATAAAAAAATGGGAGCCAAGTATGGTTCCCATTTTTTATAATAATCTTATTATTTCTCTCGCAGCATCTCTCGGCAACGCTCAAGGATGGAAATCAAATCGTCCATCTTTTCAGCACGAAGCATTTCTATTCTTGTACTGCGGAAATTAGGAATACCTTTAAATATAGGAGTTGCTGCAAGATGCCGACGCGTATGAAGAATACCTCTGTATTCATCAATCCGCTCAACGTTTATCCGCAACTGCTCTTCGAGAATATCTATCTTGTCGTCAAGCGTAAGAGAATCTGAAGATGAGAAAATCCAAGGACAACCGAAAGTGGCACGACCTATCATTACTGCATCAACACCATATTTCTCAAAAGCATCATGGGCCTCCGCTATAGAAGTAATGTCGCCATTGCCTATTATTGGAATAGTTATGCGAGGATTACGCTTCACTTCACCTATCAGACTCCAGTCTGCATTGCCTGTATACATCTGCGAGCGTGTACGTCCATGAATAGTTAGAGCGGATATGCCACAATCCTGAAGCTGTTCGGCCAAGTCAGTAATAATAAGCGATTCACTATCCCAACCAAGTCGCGTCTTTACCGTAACAGGAACGTTCACAGCCTTAACAACCTTACGGGTTATCTCCAGCATCAACGGAATATTGCGCAGCATGCCAGCACCAGCACCCTTTCCCGCGACTTTCTTAACAGGACAGCCAAAGTTCAAGTCAATAACATCAGGACCTGCCTGCTCTACAATGCGAGCCGCCTCAACCATAGCCTCAACATCACGACCGTAAATTTGGATACCAACAGGACGCTCATCGTCGCTAATTGTCAGTTTCTGCATAGTAGACTTGACTGAACGCACCAAAGCCTCTGCCGACACAAACTCAGTGTAGACCATTGCTGCACCAAACCGCTTGCACAGCAGGCGAAAGCCAATGTCGGTTACGTCTTCCATAGGAGCCAAGAAGAGTGGTTCCTTTCCAAACTCAATGTTGCCTATTTTCATCCAGTCAGTATCTCCTTCAAAGAATATCGTCAGACTTTAAAACACAAGTCTGCCATATTTTCAAGCATGCAAAATTACGAATTCTTTACTATTCCAATAACAAATAACGCCCGTTTATCATTTTTTAACTATACAAAGTTACAATTTTCAGAAAATATAAATACCTTTGCATCCGCAAAACACTCATACCGAGTGCAAGCTGGACTTGTAGCTCAGTTGGTTAGAGCAACAGACTCATAATCTGGAGGTCCCAGGTTCAAGCCCTGGCTGGTCCACACTGAAAATCAAGGAGTTACATCAAAAATGCAACTCCTTTTTCTTTATTTTGCGAACAATTTGCGAACAAAATTGCATTTCGCGAACACCAATATAATCTTTCTGCAATAATTGATTCACTCATTTTGTTCGCAAATCTCATTATTTTTGTTCGCAAACCATTTTTCGGCATATTATTCAGTAATATCA
>JAGAGD010000054.1 GCA_017627765.1 Prevotella sp.
CCTAACTGGGTTAAGTTCTCTTTCGATTTATCGAAATATGCAGGTAAGACTTGCCAGTTTAGTTTTCAGTATGTTGGAACTGAAGGCGAAAATGCATATATTGACGGTTTTAGGTTGAAGCAGAAAGACGATTCCGACAATTCCGTTATAACAATTTTTGAAGGCGAGGATGTGCATTTCTACGATCTTTCTTCAAATGCTCCAACATCATGGAGATGGCAGCTCGAAGGTGCTACACCAAATGTATCAATAGAGCAGAATCCCGTAGTGTCTTACAATCAAGTAGGCGACTATAGTGTGTCGCTTACAGCAGAAAATGCTGATGGTTCTTCTACTTATACTCGTCAAAACTATATTCACGTTATTGCTCAGTCGCCAGTTGCACTAATAGGTATTCCAGATGAGGGCTATCTTTCACCTTGGGTTTATTGTTTTGTACCGCTAAATACTGCCGTTCAGTTTAAAGACCTCTCAACAGGCAGGCCTACATCTTGGAACTGGACTTTCGAAGGCGCAACACCATCAACATCAACTGAGCAGAACCCTATAGTAGAATATGGAAAAGAAGGTGTTTACGGTCTGACTTTAGACGTTGAAAATGCTGCAGGTCAGTCGAATGATTTCTTGAAGAATGCTATACAAGCGGGAGGTACGCAAGATGTGTGGAATATTCAGCCAGAAGAAACTGCTGACTTAGGCAGAATCAGTCTTGGATTCTATGGCAACTATGCTGGTACAAACTGGTTGGGAATGAAGCTGTTTGCTGAACATTATAAAAAGCCTGTAGTTGCTGCAAGCATTGATAAAGTAAAAGTATATTTTGAAACAACTACTACAGTTACACCAGATGCACCTATTACTGTGAGCGTTTGCCGAGTTGGATCAGACGGAAATCCAGGAGAAGAACTTGCGTCTTCGACATTGAGAGCCGATGAACTTGTGTATGACAAAAATGAAGTAGTGCCAACCGAGTTTGTTTTCAGTCAGCCAGTAAGAGTTGATGATGAATTTTTTGTAACTATAGGTCCTTTCCCAAACAATTCTACAGACAAAGGTTATGATGACATAAGTATTCTCTGTGTACGCAGAGATGAAGGTCAAGTCAGTACTACATGGCATCTGCTTGAAGATGAAGATGCTCAAGGAAATAGTCTTGGAACTTTCCAGTGGTATCGAAATGTTGACGGTCCTCTTTCTATGGCAGTTACTCCAAGTCTGACTTATCAGATAGAAGAAAACAGTATTTCACAGTCACAGCTTGACAAACAATCACCATATTTGACAAGTCATATAGAATACTATAATGTTTTAGGTCAGTGCTTGGGTAATGAAAGTACCAATTTGAAAGGTGTTGTCATTGTGAAAGGTACAAACGGGAAAACTAAGAAGATACTGAGATAATTGGGAAAGACACGGCTGTGACAGAATTACCAATAACCCAATTGTTTGATGGAAGAAGAGTTATGATATATACATTCACACAAAGTTACTCGCGAGACGGACAATAAACGTGGGGACAAAGTTAAGATAATATGAAATATTGTAATTATTAAAAGAGTGTTTTAACCTAAATTTTTAAAGTTATGAAAAGATTGATAATGTTACTGACTTCAGTAATTGTTGTGTTAAGTTCAATGGGACAAAACAACAATGATGATGACATGATAAAGCCCTCTGACAATGCCGTGATAGAGGAATGGTATCCTTCTGGCAGATTTGAATATTATGATGGCATTAAAGAAACAATGGTTTGCAAATTTGGAGAATCATCAAGCACGAAATTTCTCGTAGCATTTGAAGGCAATGATGTCTATATCTCAGGATTCAATCGCTTTGATTATGACAATGATGGCAAGCCATATTGGATTGTAGGAACACTTGATGGCAAGTATATCACATTCCAATCGTCGCAGTTAGTTTCAAAGTGGGATTACAATGAACCATCAACTGAAGTTGTTGGCTATAACAAAGACACGAAAGAATATGATGTGCCTTTCACGATGGAGTATGAGGAGGAATCTCATACTATAAAGATGATAGACCCATATCAGATTCGGGTTATTTACGAACGAGGCTACGATCATTATCTCTCTTTCACATTATCAGAAGAAGACCAAAGCATACCTCCGAAAGATGCAATAATAGAAGATTACAACTATCATGGAAAGTTCACTTATCCCAGTGATGCTTTTTCATTCGATTGGGCTAAGGCTCAAGTTGTTTTCCATGGCAACAACATCTATATCAAAGGTCTTCTCTGTCGCGATGCCTTTGTTACTGGTGAAAATATGCCCGACGATTGGTTGGTAGGAACCAAGAATGGTGATGCCTATGTTTTCGAGAATGGTCAGTTTGTTGGAGCAACTGACTACTACAATAAGGAAGTCTATTTCACTGGAGCAAGCATGGAAGGCAGCTCATGGAATGTCAATGAGTTCTCACTCAGCTACGATCCTGAGACGGAAATCCTAACGGGCAACAATATGATAGGAGCTGTAAGGAACATGAATAGAACAGACTGGGATAATGTGTATGAACTTATTTCCAATGTGGTGCTGACCAAAGATCCTAACAGTATTATAGAGATAGCGCCTGAAGACAATAATTCTCCCAGCTATGACCTTCAGGGAAGAAGACTGAAAGGCAAGCCATCAAGAGGTATTTATGTGAAAGACGGAAAGAAAGTTGTAGTGAGATAAAGTAGATAATACAAGCAATATTAATGAAATAGTTATTAGCTATATCTCAAAAACGAAAGCCAAGAGATCAGAAATGTGGTTCTCTTGGCTTTAACTTTCTCTTCATTTCCCTACTTATTAAAAGATAATTTGTCTCGTTTTTATGTTAACCAATAGACTTATTTGTTAAATAAATCGTTTTTATTTCATAATTCCAATTCTTTTCATTACTTTTGTGCCGTTATGGGTATACTCTATATTGTTCCAACACCTATTGGCAATTTGGAAGACATGACATTGCGCGCCATTCGCATTCTTAAAGAGGCAGATCTGGTGTTAGCAGAAGACACACGGACATCTGGTGTCTTGCTGAAACACTATGATGTTAAGAACCAGCTCATGTCACATCATAAGTTTAATGAACATACTACGACACACAATATAGTTGAACGCCTAAAAGCAGGACAGACTATTGCTCTCATTAGCGATGCAGGAACACCAGGTATTTCCGATCCTGGATTTTTCCTTGTCAGAGAAGCTGTTGCAGAAGGAATAGAGGTGCAAACCCTGCCAGGTCCTACAGCTTTCGTTCCTGCATTAGTATCATCAGGTCTCCCAGACGACAGATTTTGTTTCGAGGGATTCCTTCCGCAGAAAAAGGGTAGGGCAACACGGCTTGAAAGTCTGAAAGAAGAAACACGCACAATGATTTTCTACGAATCACCCTACAGGCTTCTGAAGACCCTTCGACAATTTGCTGAAGTATTTGGAGAAGAACGCCAGGTAAGCGTAAGCAGAGAAATTTCGAAACTACATGAACAACATATCAGAGGAACACTTGCAGAAGTGATAGCGCACTTTACAGAAGTGGAACCTCGCGGAGAAATAGTAATCGTCTTAAGTGGTATTAACCCTAAAGATAAAAAATCAAAAAAATAAATTTATTATGAAAAAGTTATTGTTAATAACCGTTTGTTTCCTTGCTTTGGCAGGTTGTAAACAAGAAAAGACAGTTCCATTGGAACTAAACCAAATGCAGAATGACTCTCTCCAGAAAATCATTGACCAACGTGACAACGAAATCAATGACATGATGGCTACCCTCAATCAGATACAGGAAGGTTTCCGACTCATAACTGAGGCTGAAAACAGAGTGTCTGTTGTTAAAGATGGTGAAGGCAGCAACAAGACTGAACAGATTAAGAACAACATTCGCTTTATCCAGAGCAGAATGCAGGAAAACCGAGAACTTATTGACAAACTGCGTAAGCAACTCCGCGAAAGTACATTCAAGAGCGAAGAACTCAAACGTACACTTGACGGACTTGTAAAGCAACTTGACGATAAAGACAAGGAACTTGC
>JAGAGD010000055.1 GCA_017627765.1 Prevotella sp.
ACAAACGCAATGCTGGAAGGAATCAACAATAAGATAAAGGTAATGAAGAGAAGAGCATATGGCTATAGAGATGATGAGTATTTCACACTGCTACTGCTCGGACTACATGACAAAACCAACGCAATTCGGGGATGAACCATATTTATTTGTATATAAGAAAAGTAAACAAATACAAATAAGTATATGAGAAAACTTTAGCAATCTAGAATAGTTTAACTTTTCATATATACATAGTATATATGATGTTAAAAAGTGCTAGTAAAAAAAAGATACAAAAAATGTCAAATCTCATAGACTTGACATTTTTCATAAATATGCGTATATTTATACTATAGAGTTAATCGGGGACAACAGGTATATAGTTCCCTTATAAAATCTATTCTACCTTACTTAAAAGCCTTGTCTATCTTATTCTGTCTGCTGCACGCACAAGACGCTCATCGTCTCTTATGCCCTTGCGTGCCAACATAAAGAAGAATGCAGCAATAACAGGCAGACAGGCTGTAAGACTGAAATTCATTTCAGAGTCTTTAGGCAAAATAACCATGCCATAAAGAACATAAAGAATAACCCATATAACTATCATCAGATTACAGAGGAAACACATCTTCATCTGCAACTTACGATTCTTATATTTGAAGATTGCTATAAATCCAACTGCCGTTGCAATCAGAAGCGAGCAGAACATAGGCCATACTTTATAAGACATTGTTGCATTACTACCATCAACAATCCAGAGATTATAAACCACATCGTCGGCTCCCATGCCGTTAGGAGTCAGACTCATTACAGGTGAAACCATGCATATCAAAAGTGCAATGATTGCCAACACCAAGAAAATTGTCTGTTTTCGCTGTATCATCGCTTGGACTATTCTTCGTTATCTTTTGATGGATCGCGCCAATAGATGTTACCATCAATAAACTCTTCGGTTGCAATAAGAGTTGGTTTTGGCAGTTTCTCGTAGTAGCGTGAAATCTCTATCTGCTCACGGTTTTCAAAAACTTCGTCGAGGCTGTCATTGTATGAAGCAAACTCTTGCAGTTTTTTGCTTAGGTCTTGCTTTATCTCTGCAGAGATCTGATTGGCTCTCTTAGAAATAATCACTACGCTTTCATAAATGTTGCCAGTTTCTTCACACAGATCCATAATATTTCTTGTTACTGTGTTTGTAGGTGCTTTTGACTTTTTGTAATCCATTGTTTATATAGTTATTTTTATTTTTCTTTTCTATAATTTTAAATCTGCGCTGTCATTAATTCGCATCCTTAGTCTTTAAGAATCTTCTTGCATGCAGCAATATACTTTTCTGCGGTCTCTCGCTGTTCTGAGTCAGGATATTGATTTATAAATCCGTAGCACTCGTCTTCTGCATCACGATAACGGTCTATTCGCTTACTTTCAATACTCTGTTCTGCCAGTTTAAACTTGCTTTTCATAACAAGTACGGCAAAGTCCTCTCGCAATTCACTGTAAGGATAGTCGCGTATAGCGTTTTGTGAAGTAACTATGCATGCTTCATAATTATTTCCGCCGTTTGTACAGTTGCCGAAATAAGGTCCGAGATTGTAGTAAAGCTGTGCTGTTAGAAATTCCTTCTTCACCAGCTTGTCCTGCAATTCAAATAGTCGCTGCTGAGCTTCCTCCTTCATGGTTCCGTTAGGAAACAAATCGAGATATTCCTGGAAGGCAGAGATAGCGGCGTAAGTCTCAGTCTGGTCAAGTCGAGGCTCTGGAGTACTCATAAACAAGCTCTGCCCCTTATAGAAAGAAGCCAACTCAGCATAATGACCTTTCGGATAGCCAGAATAATACTTGCTGAAATAAGTTGATGCCGTTTCATAATCACGCATGTTATATTCTGCCATTGCAAGCATGAATAAACACTCCTGTCCATATTCTGTTCCTTTCATAACAGTAATCAGACCGTCTAACAAAGTTGCGGCTTGCTGATACTTGCCACGAGCATACAATTCTTTTGCATACTCATATTGGTAGTTCGAATTGTTTACCTTGAAAACCTGATTGAATTCGTGGGCACAACTCGAAAGAAGTACAACGGCAAGGATAAGTGGCAATAATCTTTTCATCATATTTTATTGCAAATTTCCTGCAAAAGTACATATAATCCATTAATTGGCAAAGTATTAGCAGACATTTTTTAGAAAAAATAACGTGAGTTATATGAGTTGTACTCCATAATCTAAAATATTTTAGGTCATAGCTTATATAAATTCGGGATTTTCAGGCTACCACTCAAGTACATTTTGTCATAATTTTTTATAAAAAAACGGGAACGAGAACATAGACGTGAACTATTTATTGTTTTTAGATTGGCACTCTGAAAACTTAAAATCAATGAAGTTGTTAATCAATATACATAAAGGTTGTGAAAAAAGAACGTTAACTCGTTAACTTGTCTACTGTCAACTTACAAACTGTAACTTCCAAAATCAGTCCGATTTTTTGACGAAAAAAGTAAAAAATCTTGACAAACGGAATTTTCATTCTAGAGAAAGATTTTCCGTTTGGCACGAGGCTGAATGCAAAAATGTGTTTAATTGTTAATCAATCGGCTTAAACTATGTAAACGAACATAAGGAACGAAAAAGTGAAAGGTGTCCTTTCGCGATGCGAAACGTGGCATAT
>JAGAGD010000056.1 GCA_017627765.1 Prevotella sp.
AGTGCCAAAGGTGCCCTTTCACACTGCGAAAGATGCCCTTTGACTTTTTTAACACTTACGAATTATGTAACGAAACTTATAAAGTCCTGATATTGAACGATTTACTAAAAAGAGCGAAAAGCCGCCAAATACTCTCATATTTTGCAACTTTGTTTTTCTAAGTCCAGAATTTTTAAGTTATTTGCAGGGTTAGTTAATCAATTTTTTACCCAACTCGCCTCCGAAAATTGCAAGTTTTCCTCTCGGCAAGTAGCTGTTTTCAAAATTTAGTTTCAAATTGTTATGAGTTATGAGAACCTTAACTTTAACTTTAAGCCTATTAGAGAGTAAGAGTGTGGCGGACGGTTCCTTCTAAAGCCTTGATGTTGAAGGCGCGATTAAAGCCATAGTCGAGTCTTATATAGACAGAAAGAGATTGGCAGCAAAAGAATATTCCTTGCTGCCAATCAGTGAAAACGTATGAATATCAACTAAATTATACTTATACCCATGAACTGATAAATGGGAAGGTATACGATGTTAGAAATATAAATTACTTTATGCAAACTTTCTTGCCATTGACAATATAGATGCCCGACTGTAATTTGCCAGAAACCTTTCTGCCATCGAGAGTATAAGTTGTACTTGCAGATTTCGCAGGCTGAGCCTCTAACTCTGCGATGCCATCTAATGTGCCGAAATCGGCAGCATTTAGACAGTTGCTATTCGCTATTTCGCATTTTGTTGCATCACTGTCGTTGTAGTCGCTTACGAAGGCTATCACCTTGAGGGCATCACGTTCATAGTCGCCACGAATAGTGAACTTACAAGAGTATTCATATTCGTCACCATTCCATTCTATCACTTCGCCCCAAGTTGTATTGACTGCCCTTCCAACATTATGATGGATAAATCCTGCACCTGCTCCAGACTGGCTGCGTGCAGGAATGTCGTCTTCTACTAAGAATACTGTGATGCGTGCAGGATTCTCAGTGAAGTCTTCCTTTGAGCGCTCACCATTTATTTTTACTTCAAGTTCGTTTTCTGAGATATAGTTTGCCTCTATGTTGAGACATACGAATGCAGGTTTTGCAAGACGATTGCGCAGTCTGCCTTCAAGTTCGCTCTGATTTGATGGATTGCTGACTGGTGTAGAGCCATCGAAATTATAGCGGTCGTACATAAGTGCTGGTGCGTATGTAGATCCTCCAGCATTATAGAACCAGAGATATTCGCCGTCGCAAGGAATGGTGAGCCAGTCGGTAAAGTATCCGTTGTGATGTTCGATTGAGAAAACTCTTTCTGCAAATTCTTCTTTTTCAAGTGCATCGTGCAGATAAGTGGCAACACGAGGGCAGTTTGGACACTTCTCTGTGGTGAATTCTTCTACAAACACGTTTCGAGTATAGTCGTTTTTCACAACTTCGAATGTAGTTTGCAGCACGTTGTCGGCAGGGTTTTCGTCTTCTCCTTCATTCAGATTTGTGATATTTACTGTGAGAGTAAGGAGCTCGTCTGGGATGGTCTGAATCATGGTAGGCTCAATAATGAAGTCAACTGTTTTTGTCTCGCCATAGGCAATAGGCTCCTTGATGGTAGCAGTCAGAACGTCGGCATAGCCGCTGACTGTACATTCTGCATCAAAACTACTAATGGTTTCAGTTGCGTTATTAGTTATGCTGGCAGAGATGTTCATCTTTCCTTTGTTAATTACGTAGACTGGGTCAGCATCGATGCTGTTGAGCACAAGGTTGCAGCGAGGAAGCTGGTCGCCATATACCATTGCCTCTATACAGAGAGTACCTTCGCTACTCTTGTCCTGCCATTCTTCACTGCCATATTTTACGAAGAGGGCATTAGGCGTAGGAGTGTTGAGTATAGAGAGTGCATAGGTGAAACTCTTCTGGTGGAAGGTATAGCCGATGTAGAGTCCTTCATCAGATGATGTGATGTTGAAAGGCTGGGTTAGCGTAATGTCATTCCATCCCTTCTGAATTTGCTGTTCTGTAGAAGCATTGATAGTTTCTGAAGCAAGGTTTTCTCCATTAAGGTCACGGCGCACCCAAACTGTTAGTTCGTCGACGTTGAGTTTAGAAGCCAGACCTGCTCTGATTTTTTCTATGCGGTTGCCAGCATATAGGTTCATTCTGCTTGCAGGTACATAGATTGCGCCAGAGACATGAATATCTTTCTCCTGCGAGCCGAATCCTTCTGTTCCTTTTGTGTTTACTTCTCCGTTGCAATAGCCAATACTCAGACCTGATACTTGGGCACTGGTTGTTGCGCATAGAATAAACAAGGACAAAATAAGGAAGATAATCTTTTTCATAATCATTGTTTTTTTAATAAAAAGACTTTCGGAGTAGTCAAAGATCGCTTGGTCTTTTATCTCCGAAAGTCTTTAATAATGTTTGTTACTTAATAATCTTAATAGTCTTAACGCTGCCGTCGGCATAGTGCTTGCGAACAATGTTTATGCCATCTGAGAGATTATTGACACGGATGCCAGAAGCGTTGAATATCTCAATGCGTTCAACATCCTGTTCGGTCATGCTGTTAACATCTTTGATAGCATCATAGCTGCTGTCAACTATCATTACGTCGTCAAGGCGGATGATGTATTGTCCTGTGCAGTCGTGGTGACGATAAGCCAGATAGATTGTCTTGCCAGCATAGTCAGCAAGGTCGATTTCATGATATTGCCATCCGAGAACATTTCCCTCTTCATCTTGACTTGCTACTTCTGTTATAGTTTCTTCTACAGCAGGTGTCTGAGCCTTGATAGCCTCAATGTCGCTTATGTCTTCTACAATATAAAGACTATAGTGCTCGGCATATCGGTCTGGGTGGAATCCTGCAATATAATAGGAAAGCTTAGCGCCATCGTCAGGAATTGCTACTGCAGGTGAGAAAGTCCAGTTGTCAGGAGTAATGCTTCCAAGAGAATTACTGTAGGAAATAGAAGCTAAGCACTGAATTCCGCTGTGGACATAGCGTGGAACTTCTCCCCAGAGGTTGGTTCCAAGATTCCATGACTCACCATCATTGTTGGCGTCGATTACAGTCCAGCCGTATGCATCATCTTCAAAGTCGCCATTGAGCAGTATGCCATCTGAAGAAAGTGCAGTTCCGTGACAGTGTACGATGAAGTCGCCTGCGGAAGTCTTAATTGTGAGGTCTTCATTGAACTCGCCAACCTCTTCAGGATAGAACCACAGAGTGATGTCGGCAGTATTGTTGAACTTGATTTTTTCAGTTGGTAATATTCCGTAGAAAGGTCCTGCCTGAGGTATCTCTGTAACTTCCAGCTGGGATGAACCAATGTTCTTGAGTGTTACTGTTGCAGTTGTATAGCGCTGAGGTCCTACTGTAGTTGGCTCGAATGTTACATCGTCGTTGAGCAGTTCGGCATTGTTTTCCTCAAAGTCAATGATGTGCAGGCGTATGTTTTTAATTTCAAGTCTATCTCCTTCAGGAACAACACCATCGCCGTCTTTCTGATAGATAAACTCGAAAGAGTGGTGACCTGGAACGCAAGCGAGATAGCTGCTCCAGAATTCATCGAGCGAAGATGAAGATGCGTCAATGTCGTTACCATACCAAACGTGTGTACCACTTGTCATGTTAGGGTCGTCGTGCATATCAACACCACCTTGTTCATGATAGTAATGGTCGTAAGAACCCTCAATTTCAGGAATAGCAAATAGTCGTCCTTCCCATGACATGTATCCGAGCTTTCCTTCAGGAATTTCAAAATCAATCTTGAAAGATGAACGGCGATATTCTGTATCAGGTTCTCCCGAGCTCAGGTTGTAAGCCTTGTCGCCCTCTACAATAAATGGGTTGTCGGCATTAGGAGTGAAACTCATGTATTCAACACCTTCGTTGACGATTGCTGAATAATCTGGCATGTCAATAACATTAGCCTTAGCCGTAACACTGAAGTTTCCTGCAGTAGTCTCAATCGTGATGTTGGCAGTTTTCTCGCCAGCAGTGCTAACATTGAAGATAACAGGTATGGTCAGTTCGTTCATGGTTGCTGCAGAAGTTACACTGTTTATGTCTACAACGAAGTCTGAACTACTTGATGTTGCACTTGTAACCATAAGGTCGTTAGCACCTCTGTTGAGAAGACGTATGTTCGCAGTCCCTGTTGTCTTGTTTTCATCGCCAACCATATAGTTTCCTAAGTTGAGCTCTTCTGTCAGCAGTTCTGCCTTGTTTGCATCGAGATTCTCTGTCGAGAGTTCAAGGTCGTAAACGTAGAGGCGATTGGCTTCAAGGCCTGTATAATAGTAACCGTCGTACTGAAAGCGTACGGTGTGTTGTCCTGGAGCAAGCTGAATAGAGTTAGATATATCTGTGTCAGGACCGTTGAATGTTGCAACGGCACTGCTCATGTTGTCGACAAAGTAGCCACCTGCAGCCTGATACCACTGGCTACTGTTGTTGCTGAATCCCTTCCATGTGAATGTGCCGAGTTTTCCTTCAGGCACATTGAACTTAACATCAAGTTTAGAGTTGCCGTAGGCTCCATGCATGCCAGACTGAGCTGCAGGTGTGCCATCGTCTAAAGTGATAAGTTCGAATGGGAATTCAATTTCAGTAGCAAATTCAAAATCACCATTTTTCACAATAGGAGAATAGTCTGGCATTGGAATGATTGTTCCGTCAAGCTGGATAATAAGGGGCTGTGCGCCATCGGCATCATATTCAACTGTAGCAAGACCTTCTTTCTCTCCGAGTTGAGGACAAGCAAAGTCGAATGAGAGTGTTGCTGTTGTCTGTCCGCTGATGGTTCCTGTTGCCATAGTTGTAGAGAAAGCATCATCGTCAGCTTCAATGCCTATGGCATAGTCGGCATCGTCTGTACCTGTGTTTACAATAGTAATGTTCTTAGAGACTTTACTTGTAGGGAAAATTTCGCCAAAGTCTATGTTATTGTTGAACATTACGAGTTTGGCGGTTGAATGTGGCTTCTCCATGCTGAAGTTACGATAAACTCGCCAGAATCCATAAGACATGCTTCCATCTGGGGTATACTCTGCTACACCAAAGTTCTGCTCAGTATAGACTCTGTCAAAGTCGCCTTCAACCTTGAACACCAATTGCTCGGCAGGTGCCATCTTTCCATCTGCGCCAACAGTTCCTGCAGAAAGAACACCAGTATAATAGTTCATGACTTTTCCTACTATAGTGGCATTATCAAAAACAGTTGATGTTTGTATTGTGATAGTTTTTGTGTTTTCGTCATATACACCCTCTACTTCATATTCCTCGTTAGGTGACCATTCACTGCCATTAGCAACGAGGTCGAAGAGATTAGTAAAAGTAGCTTTAGTTCCTTCAATCTTGAGATCCACATTGTATGTGTAAATTGTACCTCCGTCGTAGTTGAAAGAATAGTTCTCGTGGAATGACTGACCAACAGCGAAAAGCGTGATGGTCTGAGCCTCTTCCTTCTTCATTTGAGTAATCTGACGCTTCTTGCCTGTTGCTTTTGAAAACTTTGCAGAGCCTTGATCTTCTTTTGCAATCTGTTCAAGAATCTGGGGATCGTACTGCTGTTGTACGTTCCATGCATCGAAATTCTCTGGTAAGACAGGCTTGTTTGCCAGTTGCTTCTGTGCAAATCCCGTCATAGCAGCCATAAACTTTCAAGATAGAAGTGCAATTTCTTGGGAGCATAAATAGACTCTCTCCGCAGGACTCAGACGTTCTTGGAGCGTAGCGACGAGGTTGTCTGAGTCCTGCGGAGAGGAAAAATTCAATCAGCAATGCAAATAAACAATAAAGGGAGACCGCTGTCTCCCAAAGATTAAGTAATTTTGCATTGATGAAGTACAAACACTTAACCTCGGAGCAAAGGTACTACATTTATCTGGAACGGCAAAAGGGTAGTACACAAAAATCCATCGCAGAGGCGATTGGAGTGAGTGAGTCCACCGTCAGTCGCGAGATAAAGCGCAATGGTGGCAAGAATGGCGGCTATAACGCCAAGAAGGCGCATGAGAAGGCCATGGAGCGAAGTCACCGCACTCCAGGCAACCGTGCCGTCAGCGACACGCTCAGATGGCGCGTCAGGGAGTTGCTGATCAAGGAGCAGTGGTCGCCCAGACAGATTGCCGGCCGTCTGAAGAAGGAAGGCCACATAATCTCCCATGAGACCATCTACGCCATGATACGGGCAGACGCGACTGGAGAACTTGCCAAGAACTGCCGGCACAAGATGAAGTACGACAAGAATACCTCCAGAAAACATGAGACGAAGGCCACCAACATCAAAAAACGTGTGAGCATACACGAAAGGCCAAAGGAGGCTGACGGTACGCGCTTCGGCGACTGGGAGATGGATCTCATCGTGGACAAGGACCAGAACGCCATCCTCACGCTGGTCGAAAGGAGCACAGACCGATTACTCATGGAGAAGCTCAAGCATGGCAAGCAGGCCATGCCGCTGGCAAAAGTCGCATGGAAGCTGCTGCTACCTTACAAGGGGGAAGGACTCAAGACCATCACAACGGACAACGGATCGGAGTTCGCCGCACACGAGTGGCTTTCAAAAAAACTGGGAGTGACAGTCTACTTCACTGACTCCTATTCATCATGGCAGAAAGGAAACATCGAGAACACCAACAAACTCATCAGGCAATACATACCAAAAGGAACTGACATAAGCACTGTCACGGACAGAAGAATTGCATCGATTCAACAAAAAATCAACCGAAGACCAAGGGAAAAACTAAATTTCCTCACACCTAATGAGGTCTTTTTCAAACATTATATCTAACTTTGCAAACAACTTGCACTTGCTGGTTGACTCTATACGTCATAGCAGCCATCATAATAGCTAAAAGGAATAAAGATTTTTTCATAAACATTATGGTTAAATTAAAAATTAGTTGTATTTTTGCATTCGAATGAGATGTTAGATTTTACGTTATCTGCTTGCAAAAGTATCAGATTGTATGAAAATAAACAAAAAAACTAATATTTTAAATGTGCTTATTTCCGAATTGGCACAAAATATTCGTTTTTTATTTGTTCATTTATTCTTTTTTCGGTACAGTTCAATTTTAAATACTTGCAAGCATCCAATAAAAAATCTTTCTTTGTTTCTGATTGTATTGCTTTTTGGCTTCTGCATAAATATTCATGCAGTTCAAGAAAACAAGAAAATGAAGCAACTCTATAGCAGAATGTCTTCTGAGCAGTCTGAGTCCTTGTTCAAGCAAGGAAATAAATTTCTTGAGAATGACAAACTTGATGAGGCTATGGTTTGCTATACAATTGTGTCAAGCCGCTACTCGCCGAATATGTCTGACGAAGAAAAGCAGTTATGTGCTAAAGCTCTTAACAATGCTGGGGGCATTTCGCAAATACGCAGTAGCTTCTCTACGGCTTTTTCCTATTATAAGAAAGCTATTCAAATAGCAAAGGCCCCTATATATCAAACTTATAACAATATAGCTGGGGTATATTTGTTTTTTGAGGACTATGAGAATGCCCGTAAGTATCTGACACAAGCCTATGACATAGGGTTACAGCAAAAAGATTACCATTCGCTATGTAATTCTCTTCAGAATATAATCCTTCTTGACTGGTGTGTCGACAGCATAGATGATGCGGTCAACAGAATCAATAAATTCTTAAAGATTAAGGAGGTTTCTAATGACAGCAATTATAAACATGTTGTCGAAAAATGCAAAGGTGTATTGGCATATAAAAGCGGAAACTACAATTCGGCTATCACTTTTTTTAAAAGGTGTATTGCACTAGGAAATGATAAGGAGTCAAACAATACACCTTATTTATATATAGCTCGCTGCTATATGAAAATGAAAAACTATCAGAAAGCGATAGACTGTCTTCGCACCTCTGAGAGAAACGCTAGGGAAATGCGGTTTATAGACCACCTGATAATGGACTACCAATATCAGATTCAGTGCTATGCAATGATGGGGGATTCCATGGCGCTGCGCGATGCTAAGTATAAATACTTGCTATTGAAAGACTCAATCAATTCGGCAGAGGAGTTCGGCAAGATAAAGAATATTGAGTTTTTCCATGAAGTTGACCGGTATGAGAAACAGGTAATTCAGTTGCATGAAGAACAAAAGAACACAAGGATAGTTATTACAATAGTTTCAATAGCACTTGCTGTTGTCGCATTGTTACTGTGGTTAGCAACTCATCGCAACAAGAAACTAAAAGAAAGCAATAAAGAACTTTTCTACAAGCATAATGAATTGATAAAGCAGGCAGGCATAGAGCGCCAGCAGCGAAAGGCTTACTCTGATAAAATGAGTTTCTATGAAAGTAAGATAGAAGAACTCCAGAATAAGATATCGACAATGAATTCTGCTTCAGGGAAGATGATTTCTGAAACCAACAATGCTAAAAATGCAGAAGAGAGTACATTGACAACAGAGTCAAGAAACAAGGAGTCACAACCTGATACGGGATATAAGAGCAGCCTGACGGAGTCGCAGAGCAATATCATTCTTGAGAAAATCTATCTGCAGATGGATGATACAGAGTTTATATGTCAGCAGAATTTGACTATAGAGCAACTGGCGCAATCAATAGGAACTAATGAGAAGTATACTTCACAAGTTATTAACGAGTTGTTAGGCAAAAACTTCAATACGCTTCTCAATGAATACCGAATTCATGAAGGATGCAGAAGACTAGTTGATTTCGAGCATTATGGAAATATGACTAATGAGGCTATAGCTGAAGGGTTAGGGTTTAAATCACGTAGTCATTTCATTCGTACATTCAAGAAAATTACCGGACTAACTCCTTCGCAATATCAGAAGATAGCTCTGCAGGAAAATAATTAAAAGCAAGAGGTCGTGTCTGTTACTTTTGACACGACCTCTTGCTTTTAAGGTGTAAATACTTCTTAGAAGTATGAGATTATATATTTAGTATATTCTAAACGCTTATTTATCAACTTGTCAACAATCAACTAAGAATTCGTCTTAATCCTTGGTATTCAATAAAGGACCTATAACCTTTTAACCTTTTTAAAATGGATGGTGAGGAGAATGAAATATTTTTCAGAAACATTATGGTTAAATTAAAAATTAGTTGTATTTTTGCATTCGATAGGTCGTGCAGCCTTTCTGAATATCTAGGCTGCGATGACTGACGGGGCATGAGAGAGAAGGACGACTCGTGCACTTACGACAACCGATTTAGTAATTAAAAGATATAATGTCACAACACCTTATACAACAACAGCAGCAGAAGGCAGTGCAGCAACAACGGCTCACGGCTTACCAGATGTTGCAAGTGAAACTGCTCGAAATGCCGCTTGCACAACTGGAAGAGGCTGTAACGGCTGAACTTGACGACAATCCTGCTCTTGAGACTTCTACCGACGAGCATGACGACGGACTCATTGCGCAAAGCGAAGATGCCCCTGCCGACGGTGAGGAGACTTTTGAGGAGCAGACGGAGCGCGAGGAGCGTGCCGACGCTTTAGACACAGTGCTGGACAGCATCGACAGCGACGACCGTCTGCCTGACTACGAGCGTGAGTACAACAGGAACTATGCTGCTGCCGACTATGAGGAGATAGTCTATGGCGACACTGTTTCTTTCTACGACTATCTGAAGGAACAGATGGGCGAGGTGAGTCTCAATCAGCAGCAACACGACATTCTGGAATACTTGATTGGCTCGCTTGACGACGACGGACTGCTGAGAAAGGACTTGCAGACTATTGCCGACGAGCTTGCAATCTATCAGAACATTGACGTTGAAGAGGCTGATATAGCCGAGATGCTTGAGGTGTTGCAGAGTTTCGACCCTGCGGGAATAGGTGCCCGCTCGCTTCAGGAGTGTCTGCTCATTCAGGTGAACAGGAAGATAAAACATCTGTCTAACAATCCCGACCGCAAGTCTATCATTGCCTTGCATGCCATTCAGCGCATTCTGAAAAAATATTTCAATGCCTTCAAGAAGAAGCAATGGGAGCGCATTGCCGAGTCGCTGCATGTGGACATGGACACTATGGCAATGATTGTGTCGGAAATAAAGCGGCTCAATCCGCGTCCTGGTGCGGCTCTCGGTGAGACCATAGGCAGAAGCCTTCAGCAGATTACGCCCGACTTCATTGTTGACACTGCCGACGACGGGTCGTTGACCATCTCGCTCAATCAGGGCAACTTGCCACCGCTTACGATATCGCCTTCTTTCTCCGACATGGTGAAGGAATATCAGCAACAGCGCCAGAAACTGTCGAGCAGCGAGCGCGAGGCTTATAAGTATGCACGCGACAAGGTGGACAGGGCTGAAGGATTTATAGAGGCTGTGCGTCTGCGCCAGATTAACATGATGAAGACCATGAAGGCAATTACTGAGATTCAGCATCGCTTTTTTGTTGACGGCGACGATAACGACATCATACCTATGGTGCTGAAAGACGTGGCAGAGCGTTCTGGACTTGACATCTCTACGGTGTCGCGTGTCAGCAACCTGAAGTTTGTGCAGACCCGCTGGGGCATTTATTCGCTGCGCTCTTTCTATAACGAAGGCTTCATTTCGGCTGACGGCGAGGAACTGTCGACAAGGAAACTGAAAGTGATTCTGAAAGAGATAATCAGCGAGGAAGACCCCCAGAATCCTCTTAGCGACGATGCTCTGAAAAAAGAATTGTCGGAACGTGGATACAATATAGCCCGCCGTACCGTAGCGAAATATCGCGAGCAACTCGGTCTGCCAGTGGCAAGGCTCAGGAAAAGCATAAATTAGTTGTGCAGGAGAAGCTCATATCTCTTATAGAAGTATTAGTAGAATCAGTAAGGGCAAAGGAAAAATGAGAAGCAGGGGCATATCCTTCAGCATTCATCCTCAATCCATGACAATAATGAACGAGAAGAGAATAATAATAGCAGCACGAGTGTTGAGCGTCGTATTCACGCCGTTCTACCTGCCTTTCATGG
>JAGAGD010000057.1 GCA_017627765.1 Prevotella sp.
ACAAACGCAATGCTGGAAGGAATCAACAATAAGATAAAGGTAATGAAGAGAAGAGCATATGGCTATAGAGATGATGAGTATTTCACACTGCTACTGCTCGGACTACATGACAAAACCAACGCAATTCGGGGATGAACCATAAAAATGACTGAAAGCACGTCGTGTTGCAAACTTATGCACCAGTTTTGCATTTTTTTCATTAAAAAAACGCAGGTATCGGATGAATTATGTAATTTTGCAACAAAATAGATTGAGGCTATAAGGCGAATGTTTATTCATTATTACCTTAAAACCTAATGAGATTATAAGTTAACAAAGACACAAATCTAATTTAGGAAAGAAAAATGACATATAAGTATGACTTCCTAATCATCGGCGCAGGAGTTGCCGGTATGAGTTACGCCCTTAAGATTGCAAGAGCAAAGAAGGGCAAGGTGTGCATCATCTGCAAGACAGGGCTCGACGAAGCCAACACCTCTTTCGCACAAGGCGGAGTGGCTTCGGTAACCAATCTTGCCGTTGACAACTTTGAAAAACACATAGAAGACACAATGATTGCAGGCGACTACATCAGCGACTGTGCTGCCGTTGAGCAGGTGGTGCGTTGTGCGCCTGAGCAAATCAAGGAATTAGTCAACTGGGGTGTCAACTTCGATAAGCGCGACGACGGCTCGTTTGACCTGCATCGTGAGGGAGGACATTCTGAGTTTCGCATTCTTCATCATGCCGACGACACAGGTGCTGAGATTCAGCGAGGACTGATGGAGGCTGTAAGAGCATGCCCAGACATCATAGTAAAGGAAAACCACTTTGCCGTAGAGATTATCACGCAGCACCATCTTGGAGCAAGAGTAACGCGCAGAACCCCACACATCAACTGCTATGGCGCATACGTTCTTAATCCTAAGACAAAGAAGGTTGACACCTATCTGTCGAAGGTAACGCTGATGTGCACAGGCGGTTGCGGTGCTGTTTATCAGACAACAACCAACCCCGTCATTGCCACTGGCGACGGCGAGGCTATGGTCTATCGTGCAAAAGGAACAGTGGCAGACATGGAGTTTGTGCAGTTCCATCCTACAGCACTCTATTCTCCAGGCGAGACCCATCCCGCTTTCCTTATCACAGAGGCGATGCGAGGCTATGGCGGCATATTGCGTCTGCCTAATGGCGAGTCGTTTATGGAGAAATATGACAAGCGTCTTTCACTTGCTCCACGCGACATTGTGGCTCGTGCCATCGACAAGGAAATGAAGATTCACGGAATAGACCATGTGTGTCTCGACGTTACCCATAAGGATGCGGAAGAGACTAAGCATCATTTCCCTAACATCTACATGAAGTGTAAGACTCTCGGAATTGATATAACGACCGACTATATACCTGTGCGCCCTGCTGCCCACTACATGTGTGGAGGTATCAAGGTCGACCTTAATGGCTGCTCGTCTATAGACCGTCTTTATGCCATAGGCGAATGCTCATGTACAGGGCTACACGGAGGCAATCGCTTGGCAAGCAACTCTCTCATCGAGGCTGTAGTCTATGCTGACAAGGCTGCAAAGCATTCGCTTGAGCATGTTGACGACTACGACTTCAACGAGAAGGTGCCTGAGTGGAACGACGAGGGAACAATGACCAACGAAGAGCAGGTACTCATCACTCAGAGCATAAAGGAAGTAGGCGAGATAATGTCAAACTATGTGGGCATTGTCCGCAGCGACCTCCGACTGAAACGTGCTTGGGACCGCCTCGACATACTCTACGAGGAGACCGAAGAACTTTTCAAGCGTGTCAAGGCAAGCCGCGACATCTGTGAACTCCGCAACATGATTAACGTTGGCTATCTCATCACTCGCTGGGCAATAGAGCGAAAGGAATGTCGTGGACTCCACTATACCATCGACTATCCTGCCCACGCCTACGACAAGAAATA
The DNA here is from genome assembly GCA_017627765.1 of Prevotella sp. Taxonomy (GTDB): domain Bacteria; phylum Bacteroidota; class Bacteroidia; order Bacteroidales; family Bacteroidaceae; genus Prevotella. Next base: position 1,934 of record JAGAGD010000057.1, read on the forward strand.
GATAGACGCGGTTTTTAGTTTATATGACTATGAGGTTTTAAGATTGACTCAGGTTTTGCTTTTCACCTGATAATCTTAAAACCTCATAGCTTGCCTGAACTTCCGTTGGCTTCAGTCCCGTAAGGTTTTTTAAGGCTTTCGGCTTGTTTCGCCTTAAGGTTTTCAGATGAATCTGGTATTCTCTTCTTATAACCTGACTATCTTAATACCTCATAACCTTTACAAGTTTCGCATTTGTGAAATTTGAATAATCTCACGTTTCAATTTGTAACCATTTTCTGCAAAACAACTTTTGCCGAGCGAAAAACCTGCAATTTTCAGAGCCGAGTTGGGTAAAAAATTGATTAACTAACCCTGCCCATAACTTAAAAATTCTGGACCGAGAAAAATAAAGTTGCAAAATATGCGAGTATTTGGCGGTTTCTCGCTCTTTTTAGTAAATCACTTAATATCAAGATATTATACGTTTCGTCGCAAAACTCATAAGTGTTAAAAAAGTCAAAGGGCATCTTTCGCAGTGTGAAAGGGCACCTTTGACACTGCAATATGCCACATATCGCACTGCGATATGCCACGTTTCGCATCGCGAAAGGACACCTTTCACTTTTTTGTTCCTTATGTTCGTTCACATAGTTTAAGCCGATTGATTA
>JAGAGD010000058.1 GCA_017627765.1 Prevotella sp.
CAGAAAATTTCTATTAAATTTGCATCAGTCATAGGAGTGGATGTTTTAATGTAACTGTTTGATTTTCACCTATAAAGTTACTAAAAATATTTCACTCCTACAACTTTTTCAACACTTTTCTTACGTCGAACTCACGTTAATTTAATAAAAGTGTGATTAAATCATAATAAATGAGGATTGCCTGTGTCGGTAGCAATATGTAATTTTGCAAGCGAAAAATAAATAGGTAAAATTAAAGTATTAAATGAAAAATATGATAACAAAAAGAATTAGTTCAGCCCTTCTTGCCACTCTGTTTGGTTCTGGGCTGATGGCTTACGGTGGTGAGCCCGTTGACGAAGATTTCGCCTACGATTCGACAAGAGTGTTCATGCTTGACGAAGTTGCCGTAACTTCACAGGCTAAGGATGCATTCAAGTTGCGTCAGCAACCACTCAGTTCGTCAGTATATTCAAGTAGGTTGATGAATAGTTTGGCAGTTAAAGACCTTCGCGACCTATCATCGTTTACTCCGTCATTTGTCATGCCTAACTATGGTTCTAGACTGACTTCTTCTATATATGTTCGCGGAATAGGTTCAAGGATTAACAATCCTGCTGTCGGTATTTATATAGATGACATGCCAGTTATGAGCAAGACCGCCTTCAATCAATATTTCTATGATATTGACCATGTCGATATTCTCAGGGGGCCTCAGGGTACACTTTATGGACAGAACTCTGAAGGTGGACTTGTCAGAATATATTCGCGTAATCCAATGACATATCAAGGTACAGATCTCAGGCTGTCGATTGGCAATCATTTTAGACGAACAGCAGAAGTATCACATTATAATAAGATAAATGATAAGTTTGGATTTTCTTTAGGAGGATTCTATAATGGTCAGAACGGGTTTCTCAGAAACCACACTACTGGTGAGCGAGCAGACAAAATGAATGAGGCAGGTGGAAGAGTCAGACTGATGTTTCAACCCACAAGCAGAATTAAATTAGACTATGTCGCGGATTATCAGTATGTTCGTCAGAATGCTTTTCCTTATGGAATACTCGACGAAACCACAGGAAAGGCAGCGTCGCCTAATACAAACTTTCAGAGCAATTATCGTAGAAACATATTCAATACTGCTTTGAATTTCCGTTTCCATGCCAATGGCTTTGATTTCTTTAGCACCTCTTCTTATCAGTATCTGAAAGACTATATGCTCATGGATCAGGACTATCTGCCAATTGATTTCATGCGCCTTGAGCAGCGTCAGTTCCAAAATGCCTTTACACAGGAGTTTGTCTTAAAGAGCAACAACCGTAGCCGTTGGCATTGGACTTTCGGAACCTTCATTTCCTCATCATGGTTGAAGACACAGGCACCAATCTATTTTGGTGAAGGAACAACAACCCCTATCGCTAAAGGCATTGAGACTGCAATGTATAACGCTATGGTCAATGCTTTTGCTGGCCGTTTTGTAGCGCAGGGCATCCCCTATGATACTGCCGTAGAAATGGCTAAGGCTGCTATTGAACGTGCTGGAGGAGTAAGCATGGCTGCTGATTTGAAGGTGCCAGCTATGTTCCGTACTCCTCAAACCAATCTTGCTGCCTTTCACGAGTCAAACATAGACATTGCAAAGAATTTCACACTTACATTAGGCCTGAGATATGATTTCAATCGTGTTGAAATAGACTACAAGACCTCTGCCATAATGGCTATGACAGCCAATGTAATGGGACAGCAGGCTACAAACTATCTAACAAGTAGTATTAGTGATAACTTGCACAACAATTTCGACCAGCTCCTGCCTAAAGTTGGACTGACTTACACATTTGGAGAATATCGAAGCAACGTCTATGCAACAATGAGTAAGGGATATAGAGCAGGTGGATACAACATACAGATGTTTTCCGACATATTGCAGACTGAACTTTATGCCAACTCACAGGCTGCTAACCGCACCAGCTACGACATACCACACACATCTGAAGACTATCAGAACATTGCCAATACCATAAGCTACAGACCAGAGAAAAGCTGGAATTATGAACTGGGAACTCATCTCAATCTGTTCGACAACTCGATCCATCTTGACCTCTCGACATACTATATGCAGATAAAAAATCAGCAGGTGTCGGTAATGGCTGGCAATTTCGGCTATGGAAGACGAATGGCTAATGCGGGCAAAAGCTACAGTTGCGGACTCGAAGCATCCCTCCGAGGAGCAGCACTCAGCAACCATCTGCAGTGGGCTGTCAACTATGCCTACACTCACTCTGTCTTTAAGGAGTATAAAGACGTGAGAGGCATTCAGACTGAAGGAGGCGAAATTGTAGACTACAAAGGTAATCATGTGCCATACATCCCCGCACATACATTCTCTGCAATGGCAGACTATACTGTCGACCTCCACAATCTAGTACTGCGGTCGCTCACTTTCGGTGCAAATATTTCTGCCCTTGGTAAGACATACTGGGACGAAGCCAACACTGCGAGCCAAGACCTTTATGCCCAACTAGGCGCACATGTTGATGCAAGTCTCGGCAATTGTGTTGTAAGCCTGTGGTGTCGTAATATCACTAACAATAACTATAACACCTTCGTCGTAAATAGTGCTGCTGCAGGCAGGCAACTCAGTTTTGCGCAGAGAGCTAACCCTATAGAGTTTGGGTTTGATCTAAGGTTACATTTTTAAAAAGCATTAACTCCATTAGGATAATATTTGGAGAAACTCACATGAAGTGTATAATTCAACCTTAGTAAGAGCTCAACTTATTTAGTTCCAAAGGTTATTAAGGTTATGGGTTATCATTTTATGATATAGAATGTAGTTTAATCATCTTATAACTGCCAGACGTTTCGAAAAATATAAAAAATTACGAAACTGAAGCTTGCAAAAGTATAAGTACATAACACATAATTATATAAGGCTTCTGCCCTGCCACTGTCGCGATGATAGTGACAGGGCAATTTTATAAAAATGTAAGACTAATTTTATAAGTAATTATGAAAACTGGAGTGACGCTAAAATATGACAGTTCGTTTGTTGCCCTTATTTGTTTTTTTCGTATTTTTGCAGCAATATAACTATTATATGAAATAATACAACAAAAAGAATAGTTGGATATGAGTACGAACAATAGAAAAAGACTGCTTTTCGTCTGCCTAGGCAATATCTGCCGCTCGCCTGCGGCAGAGGAGGTAATGAGAAAAATGGCAAATGATCGTGGAATAACTGATTTTTTACAGACTGACTCGGCAGGAGTTGGCGGATGGCATGTGGGTGAATTGCCAGATAGTCGTATGCGCAGGCACGCAGCAGAGCGAGGATACATCCTGAAGAGCAAGGCGCGACAGCTGAGCAGTGACGACTTTGGCAAATTTGACTACATCGTAGTTATGGACGATGAGAATTATAAAAGTGTTTCATCGCTGGCAAGAAACAACGAGGAGCGTGGCAAGATATTGAAGATGAAAGATTACTTTGTCAAATATAAGGGATGTGACAGTGTGCCCGACCCTTATTATGGCAGTGCTGAAGACTTTGAGCTTTCACTTGATCTGATAGAGGATGGATGCAGTGGATTGATTGAAATTATTTTTGGTTAAGGTGAAAGTTGTTGTGTGAGTATGAATGTAAAAAATAGAGATTGCTGACCTGTGTTTTAAGAAAAAGAATATGTTTATGAAAAAGATGATGCTTGTATTCAATGTTTGCTTGTTAACGGTTATAGTTTTGCTTCCCGTTTCATGTAAGCAGAGAATGACTGTAGGTGGCAGTGATAGAGGTGACACTTTGGAACTTAAACATTCCAAGCTGCTTACAATGGTAATCCACGATGGCTACACAGAGGTGAAGATAAGTAATCCTTGGCACAAAGGTTCGCTACTGCATACTTATATATTAGTTGACAAAAAAAGAAGCCTTCCTGCCGATTTGCCGAATGGAACGGTGGTTCGGACTCCTTTAGAGAAGTCAGTCGTCTTTACTACAGCCCATGCGTCGCTACTTGGTATGATAGGTGCGAGAAACCAAATTGGCGGTGTGGCAGATCTAAAGTATATGCTTCTGCCCGACATAAAAAAAATGGTAGTAGAGGGTAGGGTGGCTGACTGCGGTGATGCCATGTCACCTAACATAGAAAAAATAGTAGATATGGGAGCAGATGCTGTATTGCTTTCGCCATTTGACAATTCTGGAGGATATGGAAGAGTTGAGGAGATTGGCATTCCTATAATAGAATGTGCTGACTATATGGAGTTGTCGGCATTAGCTAGGGCTGAGTGGATGAAGTTTTATGGTATGCTTTATGGAAGACTGCACGAGGCAGAAAGTCTCTATGACGAGGTGTGCAGAGAATATGTACGGCTGAAAGTACTTGCAAAAGAGTCGGACGTAAGCATGTCTATGATTACGGAGAAGATGACAGGTTCCGTATGGTATGTAGCTGGAGGAAAGAGCAGTGTAGGGCAGTTGATAGTTGACGCAAACGGGAAATATGCTTTCTCTGAAGACAAGAATAGTGGCAGTATTGCTATGTCTTTTGAAAAAGTTTTAGATAAGGCTGGTGATGCTGATGTATGGGTGTTTAATCATTATTCATACACCCCAATGTCGTATAGTCAGTTAGAGAAAGAACACCATGGATATAAATCGTTTAAGGCATTCAAGACTCACAATATTTATTATGTAAATTCGTCGCAGGTTCCTTATTTCGAGGAAGTATCATTCCGACCTGACTATCTGCTACGTGATTTCATCATACTTCTGCATCCTGATTTGGCTCGTAGGCTCGGCAAATTAAGATATTACAGGAAGGTTGTTGAATAAGATATATTCTTTTATAAAATCAGTAGGTTATGAAGAATGGAGGAATAAGATACTGTTTGTTAATGTCAGTATTCATCATATTGCTATTTTTCTTTAATATCGTTTTTGGCTCAATACATATTCCACTCAGCTCGATAGTTAAGATACTTACAGGTCAGGAAGAGAGAGATACTTGGAGGTTTATTGTCATTGAAACGCGCTTGCCTCAAGCCATTACAGCAGTTTTGTGTGGAGGTGCTTTGGCTGTTAGCGGTCTGATGTTGCAAACTGCTTTCAAGAATCCTTTGGCAGGTCCTTCAATTTTTGGTATAAATAGCGGGGCTGGTCTTGGTGTAGCAATAGTTATGTTGATGATGGGCGGTAGTGTATCGGCAGGTGTTATGCATTTGTCAGGATTCATTGCTGTGTTGATATCAGCTTTTCTTGGTGCTATGTTAGTTACAGCAGTTATTTTCTTTTTCTCTTCAAAGGTACATAATAATGTAATGTTACTCATAATTGGCATTATGATAGGTTATATATCAAATTCAGCCATAACGTTGTTAAATTATTTTGCCACAGAAGAGGGAGTTAAGTCATACATGGTTTGGGGGATGGGCAATTTCGGAGGAGTGTCAATGGCTCATATGCCAGTCTTTGCTTCTGTAACTATAGTAGGTCTAATTGCCTCAATGCTTCTGATAAAACCACTTAATGCTCTACTGCTGGGAGAACAGTATGCAGAAAACTTAGGCATTAACACCATTAGAGTAAGAAACTGGCTGTTGATAATTACGGGACTTCTTACTGCCATAACGACCGCTTTTTGTGGACCAATAGCCTTCATAGGTTTAGCTGTTCCTCATATATCACGCTTGCTACTGTCTACGGAAAATCATAGGCAGCTTTTGCCTGCAACGATGCTGACAGGTGCTGCTGTCACTTTGTTGTGTAATATTATTTGCTATCTGCCTCGTGAAGGCGGAATAATTCCACTCAATGCTGTAACACCAATTATGGGAGCGCCTGTAATCATATATGTGATTGCAAGACACAATGGAAAAGATAGAATGAATTATTCCTGATTGTCTTTGCGAGACTATTTCATCAAGTCTGTAAAGAATGTATTAAGGTCGTCTTCAAGTCCAGGCATAATGTCGCCACCTAATATTATGGTGTCATCGTCTGCCAGATAGATTTCGCCGATATTCTCTTTCTCGTCATCTTCAAGAACGAAACTGTAAGGCTTCATTATTCCCATATTGTCAATGAGTTTATGCTGACCTTTCAGAATGTTCCTTAGCAGATTGGTAACATGGGCATAGAAGTCATCGTCTTTATTGTCTATCCATTGTTCGATTACACAGCGTGTTATCTCCTTGTCTTCATCATCATAGGCAAGCAGTTCGCCGCTGTCTTGTATCACCCTAATGTGAATGTCAGTCATGAACTCAGGTTCATTGGTAGCAGGAAACTTCTGTGCAATTTTTCTGACCGCACGCTCAATTTGTTGAATAGTTTGTTCTGTTGTCTTCATAATAGTTATTTTTTATATGATTATCTACTGAAGTTTCTGAATAACCTAAAGTCGTATATGAGAAATATCTTAAACTTAAACTATCTATTCTTTATCTTGTGAATTTAAAATTTTGTTTATTGACATTGCTGACAATTCACCATCTGGTGTAATAGTTGCTTTAATCTTGTAGTGTTCTGTTGCCGATTTTGCTTCGTCGGAATACTTAATGTCTTCCGTTGCAGAAAATACAGCGGTATATTCGTAAGCATTGTCTCCAACTTCACGCTTGTTGAGCGAATAGTCGTTGTTTAGACGCCAAATTATTTCAGTAACACCTTCCTTGTAGAGTCTATTCATCCATCTTTTCACATCAGCCTCTGAAGGGTTTAGCATTCCGATGAATGACGTCATTTGTGGACTTAGTGTCGACATCATGCCTGCTTCATCACGTTTGTTTACACTCAGGAAGAACTTTCTTACAAGTCCCACAACCATCTGACGCTCTTCTGGTTGAATTGTTTTAGCTTTCAGCTGGTTTATCTTCTCTCGTGCATCTTCCGCATATTTTCCGTAGGGGTGATCATTGATGTATTGTTGGTACATATCGTTGTTATTCGATTTCAATGCTTGTTGCCAGTCAATAGAATCAAGAAGATTCTCTATTTCAGCCTTATGGTTTGTTGACGGATATTTTGCAAGGTAGTCTTGAAGAGCAATCTTAGACTGGGTCGCTTTTACGTTTTCCCACTCTTCGTCAATCATATTTAACATGTCTAGACGAGCCTGAATAGAGTCGATGTGTTCCTGTGAGGCATCGGAAAAGTTGTTCAGAAAGTTACGTAGCAGTATCGGATCTGTACTTTTCATTGCCATTTCGTAAGCCTGTTGCTCCTTTTCGCTTCTCTTACTCTTGTAAATATATAGTCCAGCCGCAGCAATCATCAGTGCAACTATTATAGTAATGATATAAGGCTGCAAGCTGTTTTTCTTCTTCTTTGTGTTGCCTTGACGTTGTTTCCCGATATTGTCAGATGTTGCTTGAATGTTGTTTTGCTGTTTATTGCAGTTTGGGCATTTTTCATATTCGCTAAGATATACACCTCCACAATGTTTGCAGCGAACTACTTTGCCTGCAATTTCAACTCCACAGTTAGGGCAAGTTGGTGCCTTGTCACTTATTTTTTGTCCGCATTCAGGACATTCTATCATTGACATATTTTTAGTTTATGAATTTTAATTATTAGTTTCCGAATGAGCTAACAACACTTGTGCATATATTCATAGTGCATAGTTATTGTATTAGGACAGACTTTATCCGTTAAATAATTATCAATACTCTATTATTAATTACCTGTGCCTGAACCGTATCTCTCTCATGGTGTGTCTTCCCATAAATCTGCTCTTGTCAACATATGTGCTCACTCCGTTAATTCTTCCTTTGGCTGTATATTGCCACATTATGTATTCTTTTCCGTCGGCAAGGACAGGTTCGCTAGACGAGTACTGGGCTATCATGAGAGGGTAGTCGTCGATAAGTCCTTGCAGGTACTTATTGTAGAAATTAGTGTATGTATACAATAGTGGTTTTTGCCTATAAGCCCTCTCTACAAGGCGAATGAATGTCATAAGTGAGTCGCAGAAAGCCTCTGTAGTCATGCTCGAAGGCTTTGACTCAATGTCAATCATAGGTATCAGGTCTTGGTCTTTTGGCCGGCATTGAGTCCTGAAATTGCGCAGTTGCTCGTCTTGTGGCGTTAGTGGACGGTAGAAGTGGTAGGAGCCAACTCTTATGTTGTAGTCCTGCGCCATTCTTATGTTGTGTTCATATCTGTGATCTATGCGGTCGCCACCCTCAGTTGCTTTAAGATAAACATAGGCTATCTTTCCGTTTTGTCCTACAGTTTCCCAAAAAATATCGCCCTGATAATGGCTCATGTCGAGTCCGTGAATATGTCGGCATGTGTCCTCACACTGGTATATGCCATCTTGAGCATTAGCCGCCATAGTGTATAACAAGGTTATAATTGCAATTAACAATCTGTTCATAATAATTTCGTTATTTCCTGCAAAAATACAAAAAAATATGTAATCTTGCCCTGACTTTAAATATTTGTGCGCGTAAAAATCAGAAAGTTTATGTTTTCCTTCTTATATATTTACATCAATTAACACGTTTGTTAGTTTTTATGCCTATATTTTCTCAATTTTATGATACCGATTTTTTGAAATATCTGCTGACACTTATTTGCTATATTAAAATGTTTGTAATATGTTGTAGAAAAAGAATTAGAATAAAAGTATGGAAAAACTTAACAAAACAATATTTGCTCAAGTGTTTATTCTTCTATTTCTTTAAGACTATGAGCAAAGTTATAGAAAAAGTTACTTATGCTAATTATTGGAGAGTACTGGAAAAAGGTAATGCTTCTTTTCATGTTTTGTCGGAATTGTCGTGAATTATTGACAACAAATCCTTGCTCGTTGATTCTGAAGTGCCACTCTTCCGGAGTAATGTTTTTTTTGAGAGTCTTAATTGCAAGCGTTTCAGCATACGGGTCGTAGTTTGCCACGAATGGTAGTTCATCTTCAGAGAATCCCAGCAATGCGATTAAAACAGACCCCAATAGTGCTGCAAATCGAGATATGCCGAGCTGGCGGAGCCAATTCTCAATCTTAACATAGTCTGCTTTGTCGCCTCTTTGTCTCATAAACAATCCGATTTCTATTATTCTGTTAAAGTCGAGATGACTGCTGAGCAGCAGGTGAGTAGAGGATACTATCAGGTCAAGCAGTTGTAGCGAGTCGTGTGAAGTGTCGATGTTGTGCAGTTCGCTATCGACAATCTGCTGATGCCTGCGTTGCAGGCAGGCATTGAGGTGAGGTGTCTGTAGTATTGGTTTATTTGTATGTTCGTTGTTACATTCTCTGTTCAAGTCGTAAGGTAAGTTTAGTTTGATGTTAGTATGGTTTCTGTTGACGCCCGTGCAAATATAGTCCCAGAGTAGGTGAGCCTTAGCAATACGAGCAAGCTCACGCCACTTATAAGACGACATTGGCTCTATTTCTACATTATCAGCAAAAGCTCCAGAGCGTAGCAGGCTAAAAAAGTTACGGTATATAATGTGCATTGTTGTTATATCATTGTTCGTTGATAGAAGTCGACATTCTCTTTGCTAAGTATTTCTATCGGCATGTAGTTAACGGGTTTTACTTTTTCTTTAAGAACAATAGCGCGGAAAAGGGCCTCTATACTTCTGTAACCTTGCATGTATGCGTGTTGCGCAATGAGAAATGATATAGCTCCCTGACGGAGGCATTCTGCATTTCGCAGAATCATGTCGTAGCCCATAATCTGTACATGTCTGCGATTTGTGCGTAATAGAAAGTCTCCAACGATGTGTGCTTTTGAGCAGAACGTTATGCAGTTGTGTGTATCTGTGTGCTTCGAAAAATAGTCTTCCAGTATGCCGTCGTAGTTGTGGTCGTTATTCCCAAGAGGGAGTATAAGCTCGTTAATTCTGATTTCGGGATTGTGTTCTCTCATGTAGTGTCTGAATCCAACTTCGCGGTTGTCTTGCTGCTTGCTTGCTACCTTTCCGTCTTTCATTGGTTTCATTATCATTATTTCGCTGTCATCTTTTGCAATTAGCATTAGCATTTTTGCAGCAAAAAAACCGCTGCTAAATGAGTCTTGTCCAAAAAATGAAAGTGGACGTAGATCGGGGATATACGAGTCTAAAATAACGAAAGGTATATTATTCTCGTGAAGTTTATTGGCAAAATCTGTTGTTGACTTTGTCTCAGAAGGGACAATTACGACACCTTCTGGCGTGCTGTCGATACATTCTGTAGCTATAGTCTCAAAACTTTTTTCTTCAAACCGTGTGTAGTACACAATTTTTACATCAACGTGGAAGTCTCGGAAGTTATATGCAGCACTCTTAGCACCTTCTTCTATTTCTTCCCAATATGCTTCAGAGTCGTGTGTGGGCATTATGAGATAGAATTTGTATGAGCGGTTATATGCTAGTGCACTGGCATACATGTTTGGTTGATAGTTAACCTCTTTCAGTGCCTGCTTTACCTTTTCAAGTGCTAATTTAGACACATTAGGCCTGTTATGGAGCACTCTGTCTACTGTGCCTACAGAAACACCTGCGCGTTCTGCTATGTCTTTGATTCTTATCTTATCACTTATTGCCATTATTCCATTTTTTTTGCAGTTTTGAATAAAGCAGTATGTCGTTAAAAATATCAAATGTTAATTTAGGAACACTAATAACTGAATACTCAAAACTATTCTTTGCAAAAATACAAAAGATACTCTAATTGTGCTAAAGCACAGTGGCATAATTTTAAAAATATATTGTTTTTTTGATTGAATAGTTCTTTTTTTCATCAATAATCATTATTTTTGCAGAGATGATTAGTAAATTGTCATATTTCTATATTGTCCGATATTTCCATTTATTGGGAAATAATCTGATGTTGGCAGCTTATTGTTTGATATCAGTTTTTTTTATTGTTGCTTGTTCATCAGGTGTAAGACCTGAGGCTGACAATTTTAATCAACAGGCTTATAATTGCAGATACCGCTCACTTGACAGTACGGAATATTATGCTCGCAAAGCTTTCAATATGGCTGGAGGTGATGGAGATGTGCAGGCAGAGGCACTCAATAATATAGCTTTTGTCAGCATGGCACACATGAATTATGACTTGGCTAAAGCTCAGCTTGATTCAATTTACGGACTTACTGATAATCAGATAGAGTTGTTCATAGCAGATGTTGGTCAAATGAGATTGTGCCAACGCCGCTCTCAGAATAAAGATTTCTATCACTATAGACAAAAAGCAAAAGAGAGAAAGAAACGAATTGAAGAAGAAATAGATGTTTTAGATCCTAGGCAGCATCGGCGGCTAAATTATGCTAATACAGAATATGATATTGTAACTTCTACATATTATTATTATGTTGGACTTGACGAACCTTCAAGAAAAGCTATCAGCAATATTGATCCTCATGGAATCATCGTTCAAGACACAGCGCAGTGGCTTAATTATTTATATAATGTAGGAGCTGGAGGTATTGTTGTTGGGAAAAGTCAAGAAGAAGTTTCTCAGGTGGAGTTCGATCATCTAATGCGTTGTTTCCTGCTGGCTCAGCAAACAAATTACACATTTTGGGTGGCAAACTCATTGCAGGCTCTAAGTGAACATTTGATGTCGCCACCGATGCGGCAAAGACTTATAGCCGATAACTTGCCCGCAATGAAGTTTATAAATCAAGACAATATGCCAGATTCATTGCTTGCTGGCTATCTTGCACAACGCTCTCTTGATTTGTTCATAGATTATGGTGATGTTTATCAGATTGCAGGTTCGTTGAGGACTTTAGGACAGTGTTTTTGGCAAATTGGTGATGATAATTCTGCATTGATATGTCTGAATCAGGCTCTTAGTCGTGACACTGCAATTAATCAAGCTCCTGATTTAGTGGCATCAATCCATGAGCAACTGAGTGTTGTATATGCATCAATAAATGATAAGCAGAATAGTGACTATCATCGGAACGTGTACCTTGACATGCAAGAACGTACACGACAAGACCGTTTTCTTGAATCCCGTGCTGAACAATTGGGAACTTCAGTTTCTCGGCTTAATATAATGATAATAGCTGTCATCGTAATGATTGTTGCAATTGTTTTACTATTGCTGCTCTTCAATTATATGAGGAGAAATAAGCATAATTCTGAAACTTCTTTGCAGGAATTGCTTCAGCCATTACAACAATGGAGAATAGCTAAATCGAAAGAGAATGAGCTGCAAAAGGAAGAAATTGAAGAACTTGGCGAAGAAATAGAAGTTGCTAAAATTAAGCTGCAAGATAATAAGAAACGTTATGTAGAGCAACGAGCAAAGATATCTCTTGTTGAGAGCATAACACCACTAATTGACAGAATGCTTCACGAAGTGAGACTGTTGCAGAATAATAATGAGACGGAAAGTATTATTGAAAGCAGAAAGCAATATGTTGTTGAACTAACAGAGCAGATTTCAAAGTATAATAATCTGCTTACTGAATGGATACAGTTGGATAAAGGCGATATAAATGTTAGTATAGAGAGTTTCTCATTACAGAGCTTGTTTGATATTGTTGCTCGTTCTCGTGCAAGTTTTAAATTGAGTGATGTTGAACTAAGTATTGTACAAACTAAAGATGTAGTGAAAGCTGATAAGATGCTGACACTCTTTATGATAAACACTCTTGCTGATAATGCCCGTAAGTTTACGCCAAAAGGTGGATGTGTAAGAATAAGTAGTGATTCCACTCCTGATTATGTAGAAGTTAGTATTGCTGATACTGGTGTTGGAATGACCGAGAAAGAGATTAAAGAAGCATTTAGTATTGAGCGTAAGATTGAGGGAGAACATGGTTTTGGACTTCTGAATTGTAGAGGTATAATAGAGAAGTATCGCAAACTTAGTCCTCTATTCAGAAATTCTATGATAGGTGTAGATAGCAAAAAAGGTTGCGGATCTCGTTTCTTTTTCCGATTACCACATGGCATTTTGAGAGTTTTAGTTTTACTTTTCTCTTTAGTGCATACATTTTGTGGATTTTCGAAAGGCTATAATGAAGATATGCTTCAGAAGGCTTCTGTATTTTCTGACAGTATATATAATTGTAATGTAAGAGGAGAATATGACAAAGCTTTGTTTTTTGCAGATTCAGCAAGATATTACATAAATGAGCAATATAGATTTCACCATAGTCAGGCAAAAGATACTATGGTTGCTGTTGGTGACATTTCTGTTGCTATTCCAGAGATAGAATGGTTGCATAAAGATGTTAATATGGATTTCGACTTAATTTTAGATGTTAGGAACGAAAGTGCTGTAGCAGCTTTAGCACTGCATCGGTGGGATGTATATAATTATAATAATAAAGTATATACACAATTATATAAAGAAGTGTCATCTGACCGTACATTAGGACATTATGTGCAATTGATGCAGCGTTCAGAAACCAATATGAATGTTGCAATTGTTATTTTATTGCTGCTTTTGTTGTCTATATTTCCATTTTATTATATACTTTATTATCGTCATATTTTGTATGACCGCTTGTGTGTTGAGAAAGTAAGAAAAATAAATGATATTCTTCTTTCTGATATAAAAGATAAAGATAAAATTGTTTTGATTGATACGCAATCAAATAATCGTTTCCCTGCATTGTTACAAAATATAATTAAGCAAATCTCTGAAGCGTTGAAGGAGAATATATCAAATGAGAATGACAGGAAACTACAGATTGAGTATATAAAAGATGAACTGAGACGTACTGAACTTGAAGCTGGCAGAATACATGTTGTAAATAATGTTCTTAGCAATAACTTAAGTACAATAAAGCACGAAACCATGTATTATCCATCACGTATTCGTCAGATTTTAGGCGGTGATGATGCAGATATGTATAGTGTAAATGAGGTAGCAACATACTATAGGACAATTTATTCGCTTCTCTGTAAGCAGGCCATAAGTCAATTAAATGAGGTTAAGGATAAATGCAGCAGTTTCCCCTTGTCGTCAGTTTCACAAAATGGAAAGATTAAGTTTGTTGAAAATAGTGTGGGGAAAGTAGAGACTAAAAATTCAGAGGATTATTATCTGCTGGGTGATTATGATATGGTGGATTATTGCTTTAATCTTATATCTAAGCAGAATGGTGAAGATTCTGTAAACGCAACATTTGAACAATTCAAAGACAGATATATAAAGATAGAATTTCAGATGACTTCTTTACATTTAAGTTACGAAGAAGTTGCAGGCTTATTTTATCCATCATCTGTAAAAAATATACCATATCTGCTTTGTAGGCAGATAATACGTGATATGGGTGAATTAAGTCAGGCAAGGGCATGTGGAATTACAGCTAGGTTGTCAGATTCAGGATATGTAATAATCACAATGATTCTTACAAAGTCAAATAGGATTGAGATGTGATAAGGTTTTAATTTGAATAAATAATATAAATCATAAAAATAAGAATGAAACCATTTAAGATAATTATAGTAGAGGATGTTCCTTTGGAATTGAAAGGTACAGAGGGAATTATTAAAAATGATATCCCCGAAGCAGAAATAATTGGAACTGCAGACAGTGAGTTTTCTTATTGGCGATTGATAAAGCAGCAGCTTCCAGACTTGGTATTGCTTGACTTAGGGCTTAGTGGTTCTACAACAGTAGGTGTAGAGATATGCCGTCAAACAAAAGAACAGTATCCAGATGTGAAAATATTAATATTTACAGGTGAGATCTTAAATGAAAAATTGTGGGTTGATGTTCTTGATGCTGGTTGTGATGGAATAATTCTTAAGGAAGGTGAACTGCTGACTCGTAGTGATATTTCTAGCGTTATGGATGGAAAGCGAATGGTATTCAACCAACCTATATTAGAAAAAATAGTTGATAGATTCCGTAAGAGCGTTGGTAATCAGATGATGCGGCAGGAAGCTATTATTGATTTTGAGATAGATGAATACGATGAGCGTTTCCTCCGCCATCTTGCTTTGGGGTATACTAAGGAACAGATAACAAATCTTAGAGGTATGCCTTTTGGAGTAAAGAGTCTTGAAAAGAGACAGAATGAATTAGTTAACAAGCTTTTTCCTAATGGAAATGGAGGCATGAGTGTTAATGCTACGAGACTTGTTGTCAAGGCTTGCGAATTGAGAATAATAGATATAGACAATTTAGTGGCAGATGATGCATAAACGGATATTCCCAATTATAGCAGTTGTATTAATTGTTTTGCAAGTTGCTTTGATTTTACTATCATGGCTTCTTGCTGCAGCATTTCCACTTGAAGGCTTTAACTCATTGCTAAGTGGAGAGGGGGTGAGATGGGCAATTGGTCATTTCACCGATCATGTTTCTGTCCCGTTGCTGTCTTGGATCTTACTTGCTTCAATGGCAATAGGTTGTTTACGACGAAGTGGATTGGGAAATGTTTTTTTTGTGATTGTTACATGCAGAAAGAAAAGGTCACAACTTACTTATAGAGAACGATTTGCATTTCAGATTACGTTTATTTTATTTGTCATTTTCATTATTATTTTATTTTTGCTGACATGTATTCCGCAAGCTGTGATGTTGAGTGCTACTGGTAAATTGTGGAATAGTACTTTTTTGTCTGGTTTCATTCCTTTGTTATCAATAGCATTATGTATATTCTCTTTAGTATATGGATATTTTAGTGGAAAAACACCCAGTTTAGACATGATGTTTCGATCTCTATATGCAGGAATTGTATCTGCGGCGCCAATAATAGTATTGTATATGATGGCAGCAGAACTATATTTTTGTATTTTGTTTGTTTTCGTATAACAAAAAGACGGACAAAATATTATTAATCTTGTCCGTCTTTTTGTTATTTATTTATAATGCTTAATATGCACGAGCCATAATTACACGACATTTTGCAGGTTTGCCGCTAACCATGTCGACGCCTTCTGTCTGTTCAAATCCAAATGGAACACAACGAATTGTAGCCTGAGTATCTTCCTTGATTTTTGCCTCAGTTTCTTCTGTTCCATCCCAATGACAAAGGAAGAAACCTCCATCTTTAATACGTTCTTTAAACTCGTCGTAGTTATCGCATTCATAGATGTGCTCGTTTCTGTACGCAAGTGCTTTGTTGTAGATATTCTGCTGAATATCTTCCAATAGTTTCTCTACATATTTAGCAACACCATCAATGCTTACAGTTTCCTTTTCTAATGTGTCGCGGCGCATAACCTCAATGGTTCCGTTTTCCAAGTCGCGGCCACCCATGACTAATCGAACCGGAACACCCTTTAACTCATAGTCTGCGAACTTAAAGCCAGGCCGTTTGTTGTCAGCATCGTCATATTTTACGCTTACACCAGCTTTCTTCAGTTCATCTATGATAGGAGTGAGTTTTTCGCTGATTGCAGCAAGCTGATCCGCACCTTTTGTAATTGGTATTATAACAACTTGTATAGGTGCCAAACGTGGAGGCAAAACCAGGCCGTTATCGTCTGAATGTGTCATAATCAGAGCGCCAATTAGTCGCGTAGAAACACCCCATGATGTAGCCCATACATATTCAGGTTTATTTTCTTTATTAAGATATGTAACATCGAAAGCTTTAGCAAAGTTTTGTCCAAGGAAGTGGCTTGTACCACTTTGCAGTGCCTTTCCGTCTTGCATCATCGCTTCAATGGTATATGTATCAAGTGCACCTGCAAATCTTTCAGTTTCGCTTTTTACTCCTTGCACAACAGGCACTGCCATCCATTGCTCTGCAAAGTCAGCGTATACTTTGAGCATCTTTCGTGCTTCTTCCTCTGCTTCTTCACGAGTAGCATGAGCTGTGTGGCCTTCTTGCCAAAGAAATTCACTTGTGCGAAGGAAAGGACGAGTACGCATTTCCCATCTCATTACGTTACACCACTGATTACACATTAATGGCAGGTCGCGGTATGAATGTATCCAGTTTTTATATGTGTTCCAGATAATAGTTTCGCTTGTAGGTCTCACTATCAATTCTTCTTCAAGCTTTGCTGCTGGATCAACTTCAACTCCACTCTTGTCTTCTTTCGCACGTAGACGATAGTGGGTTACTACGGCACATTCTTTTGCAAATCCCTCAACGTGTTCTGCCTCTCTAGACAAGAAAGATTTAGGAATGAGCAGTGGAAAATATGCATTCATTGCACCTGTTTCCTTAAACATAAGGTCGAGTTGGTGTTGCATTTTTTCCCAAATAGCATATCCGTATGGTTTTATTACCATACAACCGCGTACTGCCGACTGCTCAGCAAGGTCGGCTTTGACTACTAAATCATTGTACCATTGGCTATAGTTGTCGGCCCTTTTGGTAAGTTCTTTTAGTTCTTTTGCCATTATTATATTTGTCGTTTTTATTATTTTTGGTGCAAAATTACGAAAAAAACTTTATAAAAAGATTGTAATAAGGAAAAAAGAAGTATCTTTGCATAAGTTAAGATACATTTTGAATAAGCCGTGTTTATATATCTGGCATCATTATAATATAGAGTTAAGTCTTGATTATATAGAGAATAATAATAAATCTTTTAAAAGTATTAGTATGAAAAAAATGAAGTTTTTTGCATTAGCACTTAGTGCAATGTTGGTTGTTTCAAGTTGTGGAACATTAAACAATGCCTCAAAAGGCGGTCTTATTGGTGGAGGTAGCGGTGCTGCATTAGGTGGTGTCATTGGTAACATAATTGGCAAAGACACAAAGGCTACTGCTATTGGCGCTGTTATCGGTGCTGCAGTTGGTACTGGTGCTGGTGTGTTAATTGGTAAGCACATGGACAATGTTGCAGAGAAGGCACGTCAGATTGAAAATGCAAAAGTTGAGACTATCACAGACGCAAATGGTTTATCTGCTGTTAAGGTGTCATTTGATTCTGGTATTTTGTTTGCTGTAAACAAGTCTGATTTGAATGCAAACTCAAGAAAGTCTCTCTCAGAATTTGCACAGGTGTTAAAGAACGACCCTCAGACTCTTGTTGATATTCAGGGTCATACAGACAGTAGCGGTAACGACCAGATTAATATTCCTCTGTCAGAGAAGCGCGCTCAGTCTGTAATGAACTATCTTGTACAGCTTGGTGTGCCATATTCTCAGTTTAAGAATGTGGCAGGTTACGGATCTGCTTATCCTGTAGCAGACAACTCTACAGCAGCTGGTAAGGCTCAAAACCGCCGTGTTGAAGTTTATGTATATGCAAGCCAGGAAATGATTGACGCTGCAAATGCAGGTACTCTGAGATAATGTTATTTTAAATTGTGAAACTTTGGGTGAAAGAATGAAAGAGTGATTTCGCTCTGCGTTCTTTCACCTTTTTTATTTTTTTATGAAGCTGTTTAAGCGAATTGTTAAGTGGATATTGATTGCCTTTTTCGGTTCAACAATCCTTGCCGTCGTGTTATATCGTTTTTTTCCTGTTTATGTAACACCTCTAATGATTATCCGTCTTGCTGATCAGGTCGTTGATGGTCGTTCTTTAGCTATGCATCATGAATGGAAGTCATTAGACAAAATATCACAACATCTTCCTGTTGCAGTCATGGCAAGTGAAGACCAGCGTTTTCTGTTGCATCATGGCTTTGACCTTGATGCAATTTCTAAAGCAGTAGAAAATAACAAGAAAGGTGGGCGTCGTCATGGTGCAAGCACAATTACGCAGCAGACAGCTAAGAATGTCTTTCTTTGGCCTGGTCGTTCATGGACAAGGAAAGGCTTTGAAGCTTATTTTACTTTCCTAATCGAACTATTTTGGAGCAAGCAAAGGATAATGGAGGTTTATCTTAATTCTATCGAGATGGGTGACGGGATTTATGGGGCTGAGGCTGTTGCTAAGCATCATTTTGCAAAATCCGCAGCAGTATTAACTCGTTCAGACTGTGCGCTCATTGCTGCAACACTTCCTAATCCTTTGAAGTTTGACTCTTCTAATCCTTCTTCTTATATGCTTAAGCGCAGGCGTCAGATTGAGCAGCAGATGAAATTTATACCGTCATTCCCTAAAGAAGGTCAAGACTATAATCCAAACACTACATCGGGTGGCATATATCATCGTAAATGATAACTTATAGCCAATATCAAAACCTAATATGAACTATTTGAACAAACTTAATGACAGTCAGCTGGCTGCTGTAGAATACTGTGATGGTGCATCGTTGGTCATTGCAGGAGCTGGCTCAGGAAAAACTAGAGTTCTAACATATAAGATAGCCTATTTGCTTGATAGTGGAATGCAGGCTTGGCAAATACTTGCACTTACTTTTACTAATAAGGCTGCAAAGGAAATGAAAAACCGTATAATACAGCTCGTTGGTGAAGAAAAGGCACGTTATCTGAACATGGGCACATTCCATAGTATTTTCTCGCGGATATTGCGTCGAGAGGCTGAGGCTATAGGCTATAATTCAAATTATACAATTTATGACGAGAACGATTCTTCTTCGCTTATTAAAAGTATTATAAAACAGTTAGGTCTAGATGAAAAACAATATAAACCATCTTCTATTCATAATCGAATCTCGATGGCAAAGAATCAACTAGTCACAGCTGATGTATATGCAAACAGTAGAGAACTTTTAATGCGCGATCAGGAGCAGCGCCTTCCGCATATTTGGAAAATATATGTTGCTTATCAGGAGCGAATGCGGCAGGCTAATGCTATGGACTTCGACGACCTCCTTCTCAATACATATATACTTTTCCGTGACAATGAGCATATTAAGAAAGCATATGAAGATCGTTTCCAGTATATTTTAGTTGATGAGTATCAAGATACCAACTATGCACAGCAGTCTATAGTCTGGCAGTTGTCGAGCAACAACCAAAAGGTTTGCGTTGTTGGCGATGATGCACAGAGCATTTATGCCTTTAGAGGTGCTAATATAGATAACATTCTAAATTTCAGGAATATATATATAGACGTTAAACTTTTTAAACTGGAGCAGAACTATCGTTCAACACAACGTATAGTTCAGGCTGCTAATAGCTTGATAAAAAAGAACGAGCGTCAGATACCTAAAGACATTTTCAGCCGCAATAATGAAGGTGATAAGATAATCTTAAAGCATACCTATAGTGATAGGGAAGAAGCTCTTGTTGTTTGCAAAGATATTCAGAGAATGAAAAGGAACGAGGGTTTAGACTATAGTGACTTCGCCATCCTTTACAGAACAAACTCTCAGAGTCGCATATTCGAGGAACAGATGCGTAAACAAAGCATTCCCTATCGTATATTCGGTGGTATGAGTTTCTATCAGCGAAAAGAAATTAAAGACGTCATAGCATACTTCCGTCTTGTTTGTAACAAATCCGACGAAGAGGCTTTCAGAAGAATCATTAACTACCCTAAGCGAGGAATAGGCACAACCACTGTTGGTAAGATTATTGCTACTGCTGTAGAGAAAAACATCAGCCTATGGGAGGTTGCAACTAATCCTGAAGTTCACATGCTTGATGTAAGCAAAGCTACTGCTGGAAAATTGCAAGCTTTTTGCTCGCTTATTGAATCGTTTGCATTTGATATTGACACAGCAGATGCCCATACGCTTGGACAGAAAATCGTAAAGGAGAGTGGCATAGTAGCGGATGTATATGGCGATTCTACCCCAGAGGGACTCTCTCGGCAAGACAACTTGAGAGAGTTTCTTGATGCCATGCAAGATTTTGTCGACACACGTCGTGAGGAAGGACAAGAACAAGAAACACACCTCTCAGATTTTCTACAGGAAGTTTCACTTCTTACCGACCTTGACAGCGAAGAAGATGCAGCAGACAATAGAGTGTCGCTTATGACAATACACAGCGCTAAAGGACTTGAGTTTCCTGCTGTATTTATTGTAGGACTTGAAGAAAACATATTTCCATCGCCGCTCTCATGTAATTCCAAACGAGAACTTGAGGAAGAACGCAGATTGCTCTACGTTGCCATAACTCGGGCAGAGAAGCACTGCACGTTGACAACAGCGCAGAACCGATACCGCTATGGCAGATTAGAATTTGACACACCTAGCCGTTTTCTTAAAGACATTGACCCGCAATTTTTAACGGTAGTAGGCGATGCAATGTCGCAAAAATCGTTTTTTGGCAATTCCTCTGCCGACCTTTTCTCTCATCGCAGTGCTTCGCAGCGTTTTCAGAATTCCAATCCAGTGGCATCGCAGTTTCGTGCCGACCCGAAGCCAAAGATTACTCAACCGCACAGTACATCTGCGCCAGTTGACCCGTTTAGCAGTAGATTTAAGCAGGCTTTTAAACAATCTGGCGGCAATATGCTGCGGCTTTCAGAAGCTATGTCAGACGTTGTACCACAACAGTCTACTCATAAATCGTTCTCGTCTGACCTGAAAGCAGGAATGCAAATAGAACATGAGCGTTTCGGACTCGGCACTATTGAAAAGATTGAGGGTACCGGCGAGAATACCAAAGCCACTGTAAGCTTTAACCATGCAGGTAAGAAGCAGCTCCTTCTCAAGTTTGCACGATTTAGAATAGTTGATAATAGTGGAGATAAATAAAATAGAATCAAGAAAAGGAGGCATTCAAACAAAATGCTTCCTTTTTCGTTTTATTATTTCTTAATTAAATCAAAACTAAATGATTATTATTTTTCTAATGTTATTTTTCAGTCTTGAAGATTCGTGTATTTATTATGATTTTGTCAAAGTATATTATGAAAAAAAATAACGTTAACTCGTCAAATTGCCTACAGTCAACTTACAAACTGAAACTTCCAAAATCAGCTCGATTTCTTGACGAAAAAAGTAAAAAATCTTGACAAACGGAATTTTCATTCTAGAGAAGGATTTTCCGTTTGGCACGAGGCGAAATGCAAAAAAGCGTTTAATTGTTAATCAATCGGCTTAAACTATGTAAACGAACATAAGGAATGAAAAAGTGAAAGGTGTCCTTTCGCGATGCGAAACGTGGCATATCGCAGTGCGATATGTGGCATATTGCAGTGCCAAAGGTGC
>JAGAGD010000059.1 GCA_017627765.1 Prevotella sp.
GCTTAAACTATGTAAACGAACATAAGGAATGAAAAAGTGAAAGGTGTCCTTTCGCGATGCGAAACGTGGCATATCGCAGTGCGATATGTGGCATATTGCAGTGTCAAACGTGCCCTTTCACACTGCGAAAGATGCCCTTTGATTTTTTTAACAGTTATGAGTTTTTAGACGAAACGTATAATGCCTTGATATTGAACGATTTACTAAAAAGAGCGAAAAGCTGCCAAATACTCGCATATTTTGCAACTTCATTTCGCTCGGTCGTAAAATTTTAAGTTATGGGCAAGGTTAGTTAATCAATTTTTTACCCAACTCCGCTCTGAAAATTGCAAGTTTTCCTCTCGGCAAAGACAAGAAAAGAAAAATTGCTTTCAGATTGTTATGAGTTTTCGGATTATTCAGATGAGCTATAATCATAACCACAACCATGCACAATTAAAAAATAGTGGGATTTGATTTTTTGTAAAACTAATAATTAAAAACACAAAAACTAAAAAGAAAGTGGATAGTTACGGACTGTTTTGTTTGGTTTTCTCCTTTCTAAATAGTAACTTTGCAGCGAATATATTTATTCTTCTGATTTGTCAAATGTCTTTTTGAGGGCTGCAGACGAGTTTGAAGACAGATTTATTTTAATTTATACATATTTATGAGAGAGAAAATACAATGCTTCCTGCCATGTAACTCGCTGACAGAAGCAGAACAGAATATAGCCCAGTTGCTTGGCGACAAGACTATAGGCAGCGTTACGCTTCTGGTTAATGACGAGGCAATGCTGGGAGAGCAATTACCTGCAAGATGCCAGATGATTAAGATTGAAGGTCTGACTTCGTCGGAAACGATTAAGCAGATGTCTGAGGTGCTTACGGCAGAATATGCGCTTATAATACTGAAAGAAACACCTTTTGTTCTTGGTCAGTATGCTCTTGAACGAATGTTGAGAACTGCCAGAGAGACAAGTGCGCAGTTGGTTTATAGCGACTATTATAAAGAAGAAAAAGAAAATAAAGATAATAGTTTGCAAGATGCCTCAAACACCCAGCACTCAGTACTAACCCGCCATCCCGTTATCGACTATCAGGCTGGCAGTCTGCGCGATGATTTCGATTTCGGTTCAGTCATTCTCGTGAGAGGAGACAGCCTGCGCGAGTATGCTGTTCAGGCTGATGGCAACAACTATAAATATGCAGGAATATACGATTTACGCCTGTTCCTGAGCAGAAGAGGACAATTGTTTCATATTAACGAGATGCTCTATACAGAGCAAGAGTTTGACCTTCGTCGCAGCGGTGAAAAGCAATTCGACTATGTTAATCCACGAAACCGCGAAGTGCAGATTGAGATGGAACAGGCTGTAACCAGTCATCTTGAACAGATTGGTGCAAAGATAGAGACTGGAAACTATTCGGATATAGACTATAAAGAAGAAGATTTCCCCGTTGAGGCTTCTGTTGTCATACCAGTTTTCAATAGAGAGAAGACAATTTGCGATGCGGTTGACTCCGCACTTAGTCAGCAGACCAAGTTCCCGTTCAATGTAATCGTTGTTGACAATCACTCTACTGACAAGACAACTGAACTGCTTAATAAGTACGATGACAAACGGCTTATCCACATTGTGCCTTCGCGCCACGACCTCTGTATTGGCGGCTGCTGGAATGTGGCAGTCAACGACGAGCGATGCGGAAGGTTTGCTGTGCAACTCGACAGTGACGACTTGTATTCTTCGCCACGAACATTGCAGCAGATAGTTGATGCATTCTATAAACAGAAGGCTGCAATGATAATAGGTTCTTACCGTATGTGCGACTTTGAACTGAATACTCTGCCTCCTGGAATTATTGACCATAGAGAGTGGACTGACTCTAACGGACCAAACAACGCACTGCGAATAAACGGACTCGGTGCGCCTCGCGCATTCTACACTCCGATGCTCCGACACCTCAGATTCCCAAACACAAGCTATGGCGAAGATTATGCGCTCGGGCTGGCTTTCAGCAGAAAGTACAGAATAGGCAGAATCTATGACGAACTGTATCTTTGCCGAAGATGGGGAG
Source organism: Prevotella sp. (assembly GCA_017627765.1). Taxonomy (GTDB): domain Bacteria; phylum Bacteroidota; class Bacteroidia; order Bacteroidales; family Bacteroidaceae; genus Prevotella. Next base: position 2,058 of record JAGAGD010000059.1, read on the forward strand.
GAAATAGCGATGCAGCCTTGTCGGTGGAGAAGATAAATGCAAACAACTTGTATAAAGACCGCTTGAGAACAATAGAGCTGTTTGCGCGTCAGCAGTTGATTGCAGGACAGACCGCTACACGCGAGGAAGACTCGTTGCAGCGTTTCTTCTACAGACAGTTAGAGAGTTGGGACGATGCCCGTAAACGCTATGACGACCTGCGACACGTCAAGACTCGCGAAATAAATATAGGCGACTTTACGGCTACTGTGCAGTATAATCCTGCAAGAATTGTCTCAACTGGTGCAAGCATTGACAAAAAGACTATAAGTGAGCGTCCTTGTTTCCTCTGTGAACCGCAACGCCCGTCGTGCCAGATAGTGAAACACATCGACCATAGGTTTGACTTTCTCGTCAATCCTTTTCCAATTCTTCCTCAGCATTTCACTATTCCTGCACTTAAACATCAACCGCAGCGCATAGAAGACAACTATCTGGAAATTAGAAGGATATTGCAGATGTTCCCCGATCTAACCGTTTTCTATAACGGTCCGCAATGCGGAGCATCGGCGCCAGACCATCTTCACTTGCAGGCAGGACGCAATCTTAGACTGCCTTTGCAGACACAGTGGCAACGGCTTAGCCGCAATCTACAGCCTGTTTTGGAATATAACAATAGTCTGAAACATACAGCAGGAAATCATCAGACAAGCACTGGCGGAATGAAAGAAGGCATCTACCGCATACTTGACTATCCGTGTGCGGCAATGCTGCTTTATAGTAATACAACAGAGAGCGACGACTATCTGTTCAGAAAATTATATGCCGCAATGCTAACTGTAACAAAGAACGATGACCAGCAAGGTAAGGAAAAACCAGAACCGATGATGAACATCGTAAGCTGGAAGCAAGGCGGAAGCAACATCAATGTTATTTTCCTTCGCAGAAAACACCGTCCTGATTGCTACTTTGAGCAAGCAGAAAGGCAACTGATGGTCAGTCCTGGTGCATTAGATATGGCTGGACTGATAATTACACCGCGCGAGAACGATTTCCTTACTATCACCGACAGCGAAGCAGAGGATATTCTCAACGAAGTTTCATATAGTGAAGAGCAAGTTGAGAGACTAATAAATCTGCTTACAATCCCAGAGTCGGACAAGCGCTTGCTTAAGTCAAAAAGAAAAGAGGAACCGCAGGTTAAGGTTGGAATTGTAAGTGCAGAGAGCATTAGTTTCACTCTCAACGGTCAGTACTCAGCAAAAGGCGCAATGATTAGCGGACCGCAAAAGGTTGAATTCTCTGAAGGAGGAATTTTGTGGAATGGTAATCAGTATCGCGAACTGACATTCCTGCCGAAAGATTCTCATTCTACATTCTCGCTGGAAGATGTTACGATAGGAGTGAATTTCCACTGGCAGCGCAAGGAGACCGAGACATTTGAAGGAACACTGCGCCTCGTTGTTGAAGCAGACAAGATATGCGTTATCAATGAATTGCCAGTAGAAAACTACTTGAAAAGTGTTATTTCGAGTGAGATGAGGGCAGATGCCTCAATAGAATTGCTGAAGGCTCACGCCGTAATTTCGCGCTCATGGCTGATGGCGCAGCTGCAGCGCCGACAGGAAAAGGCTGCAGGAAAAGACAACAATTTCTTCTCTTTCCAGAAAACTAAGAATAGTTTGATAAAATGGTATGACAGAGAAGACCACACCATATTTGACGTATGTGCCGACGACCATTGCCAGCGCTATCAGGGAATTACAAGGGCTACGCGCAAGGAAGTGGCACAGGCTGTAGCAGAGACACGCGGAGAAGTGTTGCTGTCAGGCAATGAAATTTGCGATGCACGCTTCAGTAAATGCTGCGGCGGGCAGACAGAAGAGTTCCAGTATTGTTGGGATGACAGCCAGAAACCTTATCTTGTAAGTGTTCCCGACCCATACTGCAACACCGACGACAAGCAGATTCTCCGTCAGGTATTGAACGACTACGATCTTGAAACGGCTGACTTCTATAATTGGAATGTGAGATATACTGTGGAAGAACTTACGCAGCTCGTGGCTAAGAATACAAAATTAGACTTAGGAGAGATAACCGACCTTGTTCCGATGGAGCGTGGAAAGAGTGGCAGAATATGGAAACTGAAACTCTGTGGCACTAAAGGTGAGTTCATAATTGGAAAGGAACTTGAAATCAGAAGAGTGCTGAGCGATTCGCATCTCAAGAGCAGTTGCTTTGATGTTGAGCACGAAACCGATGAAGAAGGAAACACTGTGGCATTCGTCTTGAACGGAAAAGGATGGGGGCATGGTGTGGGATTGTGCCAGATAGGAGCAGCCGTGATGGGTGAGAAAGGTTTTAACTACAGGGAAATATTGCTCCACTACTATCAAGGTGCAGATGTCTCAAGAATATATTAACAGATAACTTTAAGTAAAGACTAAGAATTAAAGCCAATTAGATAGAGGGATAATGAATAAGAAAAGTAATAGAACCAGTAACATGATGGAGTGGATTCGCTCTGGATCATGGGTAGCAACTTCTAATTTTGCAGAAGGTATTCCATACGTTGCGGTAATGACCTTGTCGCTGATTATGTATAAAAACATGGGACTGTCGAATACAGAAGTAACGCTATATACATCATGGCTTTATCTGCCTTGGGTCATTAAGCCTTTATGGAGTCCATTTGTTGACGTGTTGAAGACAAAGCGTTTTTGGATACTTCTTATGGAACTTGTAATTGGGGCGACATTGGCAGGCGTGGCTTTCACTCTGCCTACAAGCTTCTGGTTGCAGGGAACACTGTGCTTTTTCTGGCTTATGGCTTTCTCAAGCGCAACCCACGACATTGCTGTGGACGGTTTCTATATGCTCGGCTTAGACCAGCAAAAACAGTCGGTCTTTGTTGGTGTGCGCAGTTTTTTCTATAGGGTGAGCATGATTTTGGGGCAAGGCGCACTGGTAATGCTTGTCGGTAAATGGCTTGAAGAAACGGGAAAAGTAGCATATTCGTGGAGTCTTGTGTTCTATCTTATGTCTGCGCTTTTCATTTGTTTATTCATATTCCATGCTCTTATACTGCCTAAGCCAGACGAAGACGGAAAAAATGAAAAATCAAGTGCTAAGGATATTTGGAGAGAACTGATAGACACGGTTGTTACTTTCTTTAAGAAACCGCAGGTAATAGCAGGAATATGCTTCATGCTTTTCTACAGAATGCCAGAAGGGCTGCTTGTAAAGATTTCAACACTTTTCCTTATAGACAATCCGAGTTGTGGAGGTTTAGGTCTTACAGAGGTGCAACTTGGTCTTGTTCAGGGAACAGTTGGTGTTGTAGGACTTGTTGCTGGAGGTATTATCGGAGGTATTTTGGCAGGAATATATGGACTGAAAAGATGCCTTTGGCCGATGGTCTGCTCCATAACACTGCCCGACCTTGTGTATGTTTACTTAGCATACGCTCTGCCTGCAAACCTTGCAGTTGTTAATGTCTGTGTGTTTATAGAACAGTTTGGCTACGGATTCGGCTTTACGGCATATATGCTATACCTTATATATTATAGTCAAGGAGAACATAAGACGTCACACTATGCTTTGTGTACGGCATTTATGGCACTCTCTATGATGTTGCCCGGAATGGTTGCAGGAGCACTTCAGGAGGTAGTAGGCTATCGTCTTTTCTTCATAATAGTTATGCTTTGCTGCCTTATAACTTTCCTTGTTGCTTCGTTTGTTCGTATTGATGCAGATTTCGGAAGAAAGAAAAAGGAATAGAAACTGATAGTTGATATAGTAACTTTAGGAAACTTAATAAACTGAAGAATAATAGAATGGACAAAGACATCCATATAAATGAATTGGCTGCAAAGAAGAAACTTTGGCTGTGGCTGCCTTCACTCTATTTTGTGAAAGGCATACCATACGCTGTGTTGACTATTCTTGCTATGGTTGTCTTTAAAAGAATGGGACTTTCAAATGGTGTCGTTACGTTCTATATCTCTTGGTTCTTGCTCGGATGGATAGCCAAACCACTATGGCGACCTGTTGTTGATACGTTGATTACCCGCAGGTTCTGGGTTCTGCTGACGGAGTTGCTTATGGCTGCCTTGCTTTATGTTATAAGCATTGTCATGGTGAAAGATTCTTGGCTGGGCTACTCATTCTTCTACATGCTTCTGCTTTCCGTTGTGGCTTGTACCCACGATGTTGCGGTAAACAATTACTACATTGAGCAACTCAACAGGCATTCTTCGCCACGTTTTGTTGTAATTCGTAGGATATTCAGTGGAATTTCGTTGCTGATAGTTAGTGGTGTAATGGCTATGGTTGGCGGTAACATGGAGGTGATAACAAGGAGAATAGACAACTCTTGGGCATTTGTTTTCTATCTTCTCTCAATTGTCGTGGCTATTTTCTTTATTTACCATCTGATAGTTCTACGTCGTCCTTCAGACGATATGCCTATAGTTTATAGGTTCAGCGTTAAGAAGTTCCGTAGGATGTTCCGTCGCAGGGCTGTTGCTTTCTTCAGAAAACCGAAAGCATTACATTCTATTATTTTCCTCGTTCTTTATCCAGTAAGTTTCGGCTTGTTGACAAGGGTTTCCGTATTATTTCTCATTGACCGACCAAGTTATGGAGGGTTAGGACTATCACCGCAAGACTTTGGTTTTGTAGAAGGTACGGTAGGTGTGTCAGCACTCATTGTAGGTGGTATATTTGGACTGCTCTTGAAGTCGCGTTTTGGCTTGAGGCGCAGTCTGCTGCTAATGACATTGTCGTTGCTACTTGCACCATTGCCATTTCTTCTGCTAAGCTTTGAGTTGCCGCAAGAACTGTTTTTCATCAGCATTTGCATAGCAGCAGAACATTTTCTCATAGGCTTCGGACTGAATGCATACCTGGCGTATCTTGAGCATTTTAGTCGGGGCATCCACTCGTCTGCACATAAAGGCATGAGCATGGCTATCACAGCATTTTCACTTATGGTGACGGGTATGATTTCTGGCGATTGGCAAGAGGCTGTAGGTTATCAGAATTATTTCACTTATGTTACCATTTCTGGATTTATAATGATCATAGTCCTGCCACTTGTTTACGCAAAAGATTTGCCACATAGTTCTAAAGACGAATAAAGGTATTAATATTATTTTATTGCAATTTTCTTATTTATTATAATGAAAGTTGCAAAAAAATATGGTATGTTGCTATTGTTTCGAGAAACTTTAGTATATTTGCGGAGTTAAAAACAGATTAATTTATAGTGAAACAAAAATAAATTTTGAAAAACTATGACAGTATTTTTGATTATTTTAGGAATTATCGTGCTTTTAGGAGCATGGGCGGTAGGCATCTATAACAATCTTGTTCGCCTGCGCAACAATCGTGAAAACGCTTTTGCCAACATTGATGTTCAACTGAAACAGCGCCACGACCTCGTTCAGCAGCTTGTTGCAACAGTAAAAGGATATGCGACTCACGAGAAAGAAGTGCTTGAAAAGGTTACTAATGCGCGTGCCGCAGCTATGTCTGCTAATACAATCAACGACAAGATTCAGGCAGAAAACGCTCTCAGCAGTGCACTTGCTGGACTTAAAGTCTCTGTTGAGGCTTATCCAGACCTGAAGGCTAACCAGAACTTCTTGCAGTTGCAGAACGAACTGGCTGACATAGAAAACAAGCTGGCTGCTGTTCGTAGATTCTTCAACTCTGCAACAAAGGAACTCAACAATGCTGTTCAGACGTTCCCTTCAAACATCCTTGCTGGAATGTTTGGCTTTACAAAGCAGCCTATGTTTGAAGTCTCTACTGAAGAGAGAACTGTGCTCGACAAGGCTCCAGAGATTAACTTCTGATAATGAAGTACGTAGGTCTATACACGCAAGTAAGGCGAAACAACCGTCTGACGGTGTTCTTGCTGCTTATGTTTCCTGTAATTATACTGATTACAGTATGGGTTTTCTTGCTGTTGGTCAACTACTTCGGAAACGGATATTATAACGAGTATGGCGAGTTTGTGAACCAAGTAAGCATGTCTGATGTGAATTATTATTTCCTTCAGGCATTGCCTTGGGTTGTCGGTGGAGTAGGTGTATGGTTCTTGTTCGCTTATTTCAACAATACGGCTATGATAAAAAGTGCTACAGGAGCACGCCCGCTTGAAAGAAGAGAGAATCCACGTGTCTATAATATAGTGGAGAATCTGTGCATGACATGCGGAATGAATATGCCGAAAGTGAATATTATTGACGACCCTATGCTCAATGCTTTCGCGTCTGGTATTGATGAGAAAAGCTATACTGTTACTGTTACCACAGGGCTGCTTGACACTCTTGACGACAGGGAACTTGCTGGAGTGATAGGACATGAACTTACGCATATTCGCAATCGCGACACACGACTGCTTGTTGTCAGCATTGTTTTTGTTGGTATCATCAGCACGATTATGAGCATGACGGTAAACTTCATTGACGTTATAATGCGAACAGGAGGTGCTTCACGACGCAGCAATGACGATAAGGGAGGTGGCATTTCAATAATAGTTGCCTTGATTATTGCTCTTGTTTGCAGTGCTATTGCCTATTTTTTCACATCTATTACTCGCTTTGCTATTTCCCGCAGACGTGAATATATGGCTGATGCAGGAGGTGCTGAGCTATGCGGCGACCCACGAGCATTAGCATCCGCACTGCGCAAGATATCGGAGATGACGGGATTGCAGCAGGTAAAGCGTGATGATATTGCCCAGCTTTTCATCGCTCGTCCTCAGGCTTTAAATGGAAAAAGAACTAATTTCTTGTCATCCCTTTTCGCTACTCATCCCGATATAAACAAGCGAATAGAGATATTAGAGCAATTCTAATTGTCTTCCAGTTGTAGTGAGGCTATATTGAAATAGAAGATAATATGCAAATAGAAATATGCAGAGCAATTAAAAGTTGCTCTGCATATTTCTTTATGGTATAAGTATATTTAGTCCGACTTTTGTCTGACATGAATCAGATAGATGTATAAAAATAAAGCCCGAATCACTTGATTCGGGCTTTTCTAGTTGCGGAGGCAGGACTCGAACATGCGACCTCCAGGTTATGAGCCTGGCGAGCTACCAACTGCTCCACTCCGCGATGTTTCTTATTTTGTGGCTGCAAAGGTATACATTATTTTGTATACATGCAAATATTTTCTGCCTTTTTTCTTTATTTCTTATGTTTTTTCTTTCTTTTTTAGATTTAAATCTTATTTTTTGCAGTTATATAGCCCCTTTTGTTGTGTATTTTCTTCTTTATGATAGCAAAAAATTACGGCTGGAAGCATATCCCAATGAATGGTTTGCAAATGCTTTCAGCCGTAAAAATGATTATGATTTTTATTTGAAGTTTTATCTGCTATTTAGTGAAAATAAAGATTTTCAGTTTGCAGACGGTTGCCTTCTGGGCTATTTATGAACAGTCGTAGCATTCCTCCGTTGTGGTCGAAATAGCGTACTTCAATCTTGTGCAGTCCTGCTTTCAGAGCCTGTTGGCAGACCATCTCATGAGGAGATTGCTCGCGGTCGTTGTCAACAACCATATTTCCGTCAATCTTTAGCCAACTGCCATCGTCGCTCATCAGTGCGAATGTATATACTCCGTCAGATGGGATGCGGATATATCCGTTTATTATCAGTCCGATGTTTCCTTTAACTTCGTTAGGAATCTTTACATCGTCAATGATATAATCGTTGTTGAATTTTGCTTGAAGAATATTCTTGCAGGTTGTTCCAGCAAAGTCATACCATCGAGCTACGAGTCCTTTTGAAAGTGCTTCTGGCTCTGCTATAGGTTCAAGAAGTCCTTGCTTAATAAAATCTGCCTGAACCATTTCGTCAGGCTTACCGTCAGGGTTGAATGCGCGAATAATGAAATGCGTAGTTTCGTCAACAATTATTGGTTTTGTGTAGACAGGCGATTCATTGTCAGGAAATGTTCCGTCTGTAGTATATCTTATTGTCGCAAGCGGGTCTTTGCTTGTCACAGTAAGTGTTCCATTTTTAGTAAACGCATTGACATTGTGGAAACCGTCAAGGCTTGGTGTGCGATAAGGTACGCCGAGACGATGCAGCAGAGTGAAATGGCTTGTCAGTCGGTTGTAGAAGTCATCATAGTTTTTACGTTCAGGTTGACTCCATGCAAGTTCGGAGAGAGCGAGAATGCGTGGGAAATACATATAGAGCATTCTGTTTCGTGACGGCAGCCACTCGCCCCAAAGGTTTGCCTGTACTCCAATAATATGTTTCATCTGTTCATTGGACAGAGTGTTTGGCATCAGTTCATAGTCGTAAATCTCCTGCATGCTTGTGCGTTGTTCTTTCTGTGATAGATATAGTGGAGATACGGGTGAGAAGATAAGGTCATTACCATGAGCCGTAGCCTCGCTTATTGCAGAAGGAACCCATGTGCGCCACCACATCACCGTTGATGTTTTAGAAAGTCCGCCCTCAATTATTTCGTCCCATCCAATCATTCTCTTGCCTTTGCTGTTGAGATATTTTTCCATCTCATGAATAAACCATGATTGCAGTTCCTCTTCGTTTTTCAGGTTGTTGTCCTTAATTCTGCGCTGACAGTCGGCACATGCTTTCCAGTTGTCTTTCTCAACTTCATCGCCTCCAATGTGGACATATTCAAAAGGAAACAACTGGCACACTTCGTTCCAGACATTCTTGCAGAACTGCAAAGTCTTGTCTTTACCAGGACAAAGCGGCGATGTGAATACTTTTCCCCAACCCGTCTTTTCGAAGCAAGCCAGTCCGTCGTAGCAGTCTATAGCAGCAAGCATGTGGCCTGGCATATCTATTTCTGGTACAATCTCAATTCCGTGTTGCTTAGCATAGGCTACAACTTCGCGGATGTCGTCTTGTGTGTAATAGCCACCATACTTCTTTATTTCACTGCCATTAGCCATGCTGAAAGTGCGTAGTCTGTCTTCTGGCAACAGCATGTCGGGATTGTTTTCTGTCTCAGCCATTTTCAGGCAGACTGAGTCTTGATTGTTTAGTGTGCGCCATGCTCCTTCCTCAGTCAGTTTAGGATATTGCTTAATCTCTACTCTCCATCCCTGATCATCGGTAAGATGCCAGTGAAAGCGGTTGAGTTTATACATTGCCATAAGGTCAATAACTTCAAGAATCTCAGGCTTTGTGAAGAAGTGGCGAGAGCAGTCAAGATGGAATCCGCGCCAATTAAATCTTGGGTTGTCTTTGATTTCAACTGCTGCAATCTGTCTGTTGTCAATAATCTGGCGAAGTGAAGCTATTCCGCAGACAATGCCTTCATAGGTCGGTGCTGTAATCATAACACCCCGTTTATTTACCTTCATGCTATAATAGTCTGTCTGACTTTGTACGGCTATAACTATGTCTCCCTTTGCCGCCATTTTAGCTTTCAGTTGAAGTCCTGTCAGTCGCTTGATAGCTTGTTGCAGATAGTTAGCCGCAGGTTTCAGTTCTGCAGAACTATATGCGATGGTAGTATTTGCCTTAATCACAAAATATCCTTCTCCCCATGTCAGTTGTTGGGGAATAGGGATAATGTCATTCTTCGATTGCATAGATATGGCAAACAAAACAGTTGCTATTAGTGCTATGGTTCTTTTCAGTTGTTTCATGTTTGTTATATGATTGATGGGTTATTATAACAATATTTGTACTTATTTCTATTAATTGTTCCTTTTGCCAGACAAATCAGAATAGTTCCATTTGTTGTGGCTGTTGTTCACCGAACTGGCTTATAAAGTCATCCTCTGAAATTATTGGAATACCAAGTTGCTTGGCTTTCTGATTCTTTCCTGATGTCGACTCAATATCGTTGTTTATTAGATAGTTAGTGATGCCACTCACGCTTCCAGTCACCTTTCCGCCTTGCCGCTCAATGTAGGCTTTCAGTTCGTTTCGGTTTTTATAGTGATGAACATCGCCAGTGATTACAAACGTAAGTCCTTCGCATCTTCCCCCCGTCTTTACTGGTTCCTCCTGACTTATTGTGAGTTCATCAAGCAGACGCAGCAGTTTATTGTGATTGTTTTCGTCTTTACACCAAGTAATAAACGATGAGGACTTTTCTGGTCCTATGCCGTCAATGTGTGAGAAGTGTTCAGCATCATCAGTCGTGTAAGCAGTGCTTATCAGTTCTTCAAAAGAATATGCAGAAAGCAAGCGGCGGCAGACATCAAGACCGCATAACGGAATGTTGAGAGCATATAGCAGTCGGTGTGCTTCTACGTTTCGAGAGTTGCGTATGGCCTGTAACAGTTTGCTTACAGAGCGTTCTCCAAAGCCTTCAAGCGCAGCCATCTGCCAAGCATAGTCGTTCAGGTGATAAATGTCGGCATATTCCTTAACCCATCCTTCGTTGATTACTCTCGACAGAGTCTGTTCCGACAGTCCGTCTATGTTCATACCTTCCTTTGATACAAAGCGCGAAAACTTTTTCAGTTCTTTTGCTGGGCAGTTCGGATTCTGACAGTGAAGAGTCTTTGTTCCGCTATTCTCGCTAACTCGTATTGCTGTAGCATGATGACAAACTGGGCATTCTTCAGGTATTGTAAGTTTGCCAACCTTCTTGTCTACGCTTATCACCTTCGGAATGATTTTGTTGGCTTTGATTACCTGCATTTGTGTACCTGCATCGCCAATGCCCAGTCGTTCACATTCGCTGATGTTGCATAGCGAGGCACGTTTGACGGTTGTTCCTTCCAGTTCCACAGGCTCGAATACTGCAACTGGAGATATAGTGCTTGCTGCGCACGACCATTCAATATGGTCGAGAATGGTTTGTGCTGCCTCGTCTTTCCATTTGAAAGCCAAACCTGCGCGAGTTGCGTGGTGTCCTGTGATACTTCCAGTTTCAGCAAAGGCCGTATCGTCGTAGGTTATTACAAGTCCGTCAACAGGATAAGGGTTAGCATTTGAAGTTACTTTTTTTGTGAAAAGTTCAATGGTCTCATCAACATTATCATATAAAGGAGTGTCAACAAGCATTCGTTCAACACATTTAAAACCTTGCCCCTCAAGCCATGTCATGCGATTGCCCCATGAGTTTATTTCGTTATCAGTAGAATTAATTTCATCTTCATCAATATGAACAAGAGTAAATGGAATCCATGTAACATTCCTACGTTTCACTTCTTCAGTGTCTTTCAGCGTCATTGTGCCCGAAGCGAGATTGCGAGGATTAGCATAGTCTTCTCCACTTTCTATGAGGAAGCTGTTAAAATCATCGTAGGATATAACTGCTTCGCCACGAACAACAAGATGTCCTTCATATCTTATTTTTGCAGGAATGCCGTTTATAGCCTTAGCCAGATGAGTTATGTTGGTGCCTATGTGTCCGTTTCCGCGAGTAACGAGTTTCTGCAGTCTGCCTTTGTCGTATGTGGCAACGAGAGTAAGTCCGTCGAGTTTCCACGAAATCCAGATAGGTTTTCCTTCAGCCCATTTCACGATGTCTTCTATTTTTTTAGTCTTTGCAAGTGAGAGTGCAGCATATTCGTGTTCCTCTTTCTGGCCTGCTATATTGTCTTCTGAAACCTTCTGAGTAGGAGAATCGGGCAGTATTTCGCCAGTTTCCTGTTCAAGCCGTTTCAGTTCGTCGAACTTAGCATCCCATTCATAGTCAGTCATCAACTCTGTCTGACCGTTATAATATGCCTCAGAAGCGCGGTTTAGCTCTTCTGTCAGCATTCTCATCTTCGTTTTCTTGTCTTCATTCATATCTTCTTTGTTATTGGGAAAAGGCTGTAATTCTTTATACATTGTTCTAAAACTCTGCCTGCAAATTTACATAATTCTTAAGATTTTACCAAGCATTTCATTTGTTTTCAATTCTTATCAACGGCTTTGTCTTTTCTGAATTATGGCATGGAAAGCAAATATTCTTCATGACTTTGGCTGTGCCGAACTTAATTAGCACTCGGAAATGAAAAGAAAAAACAATTTTCTCTTTTACATTTCGCTCGTTTTTCCGTAACTTTGTGGTTAGAGTAACACGAAGTTACTTCAACTCGGCATAAAAAATGAAAGCATTCATTTTGTTCTGCCCTCGCTTTTTCGTAACTTTGGCTGTGCCGAACTTACTCAGCACTCGGAAATGAAAAGAAAAACGAGTTTCTCTTTTACATTTCCCTCGTTTTTCCGTAACTTTGCAGAATATTTATAAAAAGAGTAGAAAGAAAAAAGATGAAGGTTATAGTATCTGATGAGATAGAACAGGTCTGCAAGCAGTTTGTTGGCGCTTGTGTTGAGGCTGATGTGGTCAACACTCCTTATTCCGAAGGGCTTTGGAAAGAAATAAATGAGCTTGGCAGCCAATTCAGGGCTACGCTAACCACAGAGTCACTGAAGAAGTTGTCGAGCATAGAAGCTACCCGCCGAGTCTATAAGGCTTGCGGCAAAGACCCCTCGCGTTATCGTCCCGCATCTGAGGCTCTTATTCGTAGAATGTTGCAGGGCAAAGAGTTGTATCAGATTGACACATTGGTTGACCTAATCAATTTGGCAAGCATAAAGTTCGGATATAGCATAGGCGGTTTTGATGCCGATAAGTTCGTTGGCGACACTCTCACTTTGGGAGTTGGCAAGGCTGGCGAACCATACGAGGGTATTGGCAGAGGCATGATAAATATTGAGGGACTGCCCGTATATCGTGATGAAAAGGGTGGGGTAGGTACACCTACAAGTGACAATGAGCGGACAAAAATAGAACTCTCAACACGCCGTCTGGTCGTTCTCATCAATGGCTATGACGGAAACGAGAGCAGAGTGCGTGCCAATGCGGAGTTCATTCAGGAACTGCTGCGCCGCTACTGCCAGAGCGATGGCGGCACGTTCTTTGAATATTGATTTGAAGTCAGTCGCTTAAATCAAAACTCAAAAGTCTCAATAAGTTTTCGGTCTGCGTCAGTCCAGTTGAGGTTGAGCAGTTCGTGCTTTGGCAACCATTTATAGTCTAAATGTTCCAAAAGTTTAAAATCCCCATCGCCGCCTTTGCATAAGTAGGCGGTGAGAGACACTTCGAAGTCATCATACTCGTGGGCTATTTTACCTATTTTCTTACCCACAAAGACATCCCAGTCCATTTCTTCCTTTATTTCCCTTATCAGCGTCTCGTGGTCGCATTCTCCTTCCATGCGTTTTCCTCCAGGAAACTCCCAACGCTCTGATATGTAGGGATAGTGTGAGCGGCAACGCTGCATGCACAGATATTTCCCGTCGCGTTCAATTACTGCTGCAACAACTTCATGTTTCATGTTTCTTTAGTTTTTTTAGTTTGTAAGTTTTATAGTTGACGAGCTATATTAGTTCATAGTGCAAGATGCACAGGTTATAGTTTACTATTTAAAGTTAAGGTTATCGTCCCGTTCCCGTTAATTGTCAATTATAGAAGAGTCTCACTTTGTCAGCTTGATTTTCCGCCAGATAAAACTTGGAATCCCGCGCCATAGTGCTGTAAGTATTGCCCAGCGCCAGTCTATTATGCAGATGTGGCGACGGTGGTTTATAGCACTTATGATTTTGCGGGCCACACTGTCAGTCTTCAGTAGCAAGGGATAATTATTCCCCGCCATTTAGTAGGTCGGTTGCAACAAAACCTGGTCGTATGTCAGTAAACCGAATGTTCAGATGTCTTGTTGCTGCAAGTTGTTCGAGCGACTCAATGTATTTATTCTGAAAAGCCTTTGTTGCAGAATAAGCGGGAGCAGGTCCAAGCCCCTTCGTTCCTGCAACAGAACTGATTATTACAATATGCCCGCCCCTGTTTTTGCTCATATACTGGAAGGCAGCATCAATCATTCGTGTAAAGCCTAACGCATTGGTCTCAACGGTTTTCAGTTCTTTCTGTTCGTCAAGTTCTGGGTTCATCCATCCTACACCCGACGAGTGAAAGTATAAGTCCATTCCTCCAGTCTTCTCAATCAGTCTCTGAAGCCCTTCGGTTGCGTTGCTGCTGTTAACGTCAATCGCTCCGATTTCAATCTTTTGAGCATCGCTTGCTTTTGAGACAGACTCTTCTCTCAGCTGTTCGAGCTTGTCTGTTCGTCTTGCTCCGAGACCGACGCTCCAACCGTCACATATAAGCAGACGTGCCACTTCGCGTCCGATGCCCGACGATGCACCAATGACTATTGCTCTTTTCATACTTGCAAAGTTACAAATTTTAATTGACAATAGACTAATGAAATGCGATAAATGTTTTGTTATTATGTTCATAGTGCATAATGCATAGTCTTTGACAGTGCATAGTGCATAGTGCATAGTTGTTTTAGTTGACAGTTAAAGTTAACGTTAAAGTTAAAGTTAAAGTTAAAGTTCCCGTTCCCGTTAAAGTTAAAGTTAAAGTTAAAGTTCTTTCAATCTGAAACCAGTTTTCGGTTTCCTGCCCTTGCCAATCGAAATACTTGCAATTTTCAGAGGCGAGTTCGGTATAAAATTGATTAACTAAACCTGCCCATAACTTAAAAATTTACGACCAAGCAAAAAGAAGTTGCAAAATATGCGAGTATTTGGCAACTTCTTGTTGCTTTTAGTAAATCGTTCAATATCAAGACCTTATACGTTTCGTCTTATAATACATAAGTGTTAAAAAAGTCAAAGGGCATCTTTCGCAGTGCGAAAGGGCACCTTTGGCACTGCAATATGCCACATATCGCACTGCGATATGCCACGTTTCGCATCGCGAAAGGACACCTTTCACTTTTTCGTTCCGCACACTTGTTCACATAGTTTAAGCCGATTGATTAACAATTAAACGCTTTTTTGCATTTCGCCTTGTTCCAAACGGAAAATCTTTCTCCAGAATGGGAATTCGGTTTGTCAAGATTTTTTACTTTTTTCGTCAAAAAATCGGACTGATTTTGGAAGTTACGGTTTGTAAGTTGACTGTAGGCAAGTTAACGTTGCGTTGAAAAATTGAGAGCAGTCTGGATAATCTGAAAAAACAGGGGCACTAAGAATGGTATGAAATATTTTGACAAAAATAAAAA
Organism: Prevotella sp.; assembly: GCA_017627765.1. GTDB lineage: Bacteria > Bacteroidota > Bacteroidia > Bacteroidales > Bacteroidaceae > Prevotella. Next base: position 17,061 of record JAGAGD010000059.1, read on the forward strand.
AAAAGCATCGTTTGTTCTATGTCAAAAAAACAGGGGAGAGGGAGGTTTGCATAGTTTTAGCCTTGATTTCGACAAGCCAAAAAGGTTTACTGCAATAAAAAAAAACTGCAAAATGCCTTGATGAACATGAAATTCCCAGAGGTATTAAAAAAAAAGAAAACGGTATTTATCCGTATTGCCAATTAATCAGCCGAAGGATATATACCGTTTTGATGATATGATATAAAGAAATTTTATTGCAATTCTGCTTATTATAATGAAATTATTTCACAACAACTTTTCTCATGCTTCCATCGCTCATGCGTATGATGTTGATACCGCGCTGCGGAGCGTGGATGAGTTTGCCGTCTATTGTGTAGCGTGCTACTTCTACAGCGGTTGTCGTCCTGGCTATGGTGTTCTCGCTGATTGCGGTTTCGTCGGCAACACCGTTGAAGTTATCCATGCAGAAATAGCCAGGAGTAGTCATTCCCCATTCATTGTTGCGAGAACTGCTGACGGCAAATGCCAGCGTCCTGATCTTGCCGAGTGACGACAGGTCAACCCACTGCCAGTTGTTTATGTACCTATGTTCTGCTGCGTTGTCAGAGCGATAGTCGGCAAGATAGACATCTGCGGTTGCGGTTGTGTTGTCGCTGCGTGTGGCGGTAATTGTCAGCTTACACCAGTCGCCTGTTGCGAAACAACCGTCAGTCTGTCCGTCGCCCTCAAGATATGCCTTCACGTTCCATGCAGAGTTTGTGATGTAGAAACCAGAGATTTCTTGGTCTTCATCGCCTACGACCTCAATAGCCTTGCTGGCTGAGGGGAAGAATACTCCAAAGTTGGCAGAACCATTATATCCGCTTCCGATGCAGTTGTTATACTGGCTTGTCGTGTAGTCAACAAAGTTGTTGGCAGTCATGTTGCTAATAGCCATTCCCGCCCAGCTGCCCCATTGAGGGTTGTATAGGTTTGTGAAGCGGAAGCCGTTAGACTGATAGATGTTCTTGCAGACTTCTGCGCCCCATTCGTCGGTAATCTTCTCGCCTGTCATGTTGCTTCCGTTCCACGAGCTCTCTGCCTGCAGGATGTAGTCTTCGAAGTCGACTGTACTGAACATTGCTTCGTCGATGGTTGCAAGCGACTGGTCAAGGTGCAAGTCCCAAGAGCCGACAACTTCAGTAGATGTTTCGCCCAGCCATCCGCATTCCTGATTGAGGGCTGTGTAAACACGGACAAAGTCAACAAAATCGAGCTTAACAGGGTTGCGGTTGCTGTCTACTGCCCAAGAGATGTCGAAGGAACTGCCCTCAACATCGGTTGCTACGAGGTTGTCGACATATCCCCACTCGAAAGCGTCAAGACGCCAATATTCGGGATTGGTGCTTGTCTGCACGCCATTGTCAGGCAGTCGGGTTCCTGTCAGCGTATAGTTGTCGGCAGGTATCCACATCGGGTAGTAGTCCTGGTCGTGGAATGGGATTTCGTTGCCGTCGTCGTCTAATTCGAAGGCGCGTTTCATGGTTCCAGACTCTCCCTGGCTGTCAGTCCAGTCGGTTGTCTTTTGCTCGTTGCGGCTATAGGTGATAGAGTAGCCGTAGGTTGGGTTTTGTGCACTTCCAGCCAGTTCAAACCATTCGTCGTCTGGCAGTCCGTTGCCGTTGGTATCCTTTGAAACCATTACTATGCCAGGTTCTGAGCCGTTTTCGTAGGCATTACCTCTGACTACAAAGTCTTTCGCTCCTTCGATGTTGGCAATGCTGTGGTCGAAATGGAAGGTGATGTAGCCGCCGAAGCTTCCAAGCGTAACGAGAGAATACTCTCTGTCTTTAGGGGCACCTTTCAGCAGGTTGGTGCATTTCTCAATAATCTTTGCTTCGTTGTCGCCCTCATCAAACTTTGGGTAGATGTTTACAAACTGTCCTGGTGCAGGTCTGTACTCGTCAACAGCCGTCAGATACTGGCTGTGGCTTTCAACATCGTCTTTTCGTTGGGCTGTTGCCGTCAGCGATGTGGCAGCAAGCAGCGCAATTGCTGATAGTGTTTTGTAGTTTTTTTTCATATTTTTGTTGTGTTATGATTGTTGTTATTATTGAAAAGTTATTTAACTGTCATATATTGTTAATTTAAAGTTGTCGTGTTTAAAAGCATAAAGGAGAAATGCAATTATAAAAAATGGCTTGGCTTTTCTCTGCTAATTGTCTTCAGGCAGTGCAGGATATGTCTTTGAGAGGAAGGCAATGCGCGAGGGTATTTGCCCCGTAAGAGTGTCCCATCGGTAGTTTCCTTCACTGTCGAAGCAAAACAGGTAGCCGCTTGATGTGTAGTTGGTTGCGTCTAACACATAAATGTCGCCTGTGATGGGGTGAAGGGCCAAGCCGTAGACTGTTTGAAAGTTTCTTCCGTCGGGCATGGTAACTGGTTGGCGGTTGACAATCTCCAGTGTGTTCATGTCAATTATTCCGAATTGAGGTTTGTTGCCGACTGTGCCGAAATAGTAGATGGAATCGCCGCGAAAGGCAAAGTCTGTTACTCTTGTTTTCACAGAGTCAGCAAGTTGCATCTGCCCATCCTTGTCGCGTTCAAGCAGGTAGAGTCTTGAGGGAATGCCCATTCTGTCGCCTCGCGAAGCCACCCACACTCTGCCCTTGCTGTCGGCTCGCAGACGGAACAGATTAGGTGCAACGCGAATTTTCCTTTCTTCAGTGAATGTATTCAAGTCAATCACGCTTACGGTCCAGTCATATCCCTTTCCCTGCATTGCCTGATATCCGCCACTATTTGCAACATAGAGTTTGTTGTCAACAATGTCAAGTTCATCGGGCTGATAGCCTACGGTGACAGTTCCAACCACCTTAAGCGTTGTTGTGTCAACCTTGTAGACGCTGCCAAGCACCGATGTACCTCCAACGGGACCAACATAAGAACTGACATAGGCGTATCCGTCGGAAAAACAGACATAGCGGCAATTTGGAATGTCAATATGTCCACGACTGACAGCAGTATATTTATCACATACTTCAATCTTATTTGAGCAGTTGATGACGAGCCATAGTTGGTCGCCATATATCTTTACGTCGTTGCCAACGTCGCCAAGTTCCATTACCTGATTAGGGTTTCGTTCTGGAAAAATATTGCGCAGATAGGTTGAACTGGCAAAGTCGTAGTAGTCGAGAGAAGCTTGGTTGCTGCCCATGTTTCCCTCGTTGATGACATAGAATCCGAGATATTCTGTTATCGTAGAATTTGTTGTGTCGCGGCTAATGCTGTCTTCTCCGTCGGTGATGTCAGCCATAGGGTAGTAGACTTGCAGTTCGTCGCGGCAAGATGCTATGGTGAGGAATGTTGCGAAGAGCAGAAAATATCTGAATAGTTTCATCTTCTTGTTTTTGTAATAAATGTTATTCTATGTGTTTTGTTGTGTTGCTGTTTCTAAAACATTATCTCTACGCTCAAGCCATAGTTGCGCTTAGGCATAGGATAGTTGACTATTACATCATAGTCCTGACTCAGCAGATTATTCACTTCGAGGGTAATGCGCCAGTCAGCACGCTGCCATCTGCCTTGATATGACAGAGTAACATCGCTGGTGTACCATGGCTCTATATGATTATAAATTATGTTTTCTTGCCCGAAATATCTGTCGCCAGCATAAATAAAACTGTAGTTGGCTGTCCACTGCTTATAGTTAATGCCAATGATTGCAGAACCACTGTTGTAGGGCACGTATGGAATCTGGTCACGGTAGTAAGGTGTTGACGGGTTGGTTACGTCGCGTGCATCTTGATATGTATATTGCAAACGTCCTGTAATGGTAAGGTTCTTCATTGGCTGCAAGTCGGTTTCTATCTGAGCATCAATGCCCTTTATGTGGACACGACCAAGATTGAGCATAGTCCAACGAAACTGCTGTCCTTTGGGATAGGCAATAATCTTGTCGTGAACAGTATTGTAATATCCGTCTACTTGTGCACCAAAATGGCGGATAAGTCCACTCTGATAGTTCTTGTTGACAACAAATCCAAAGTCGTACTGAATAGCAGATTCTGGTTTAAGTCTGGAATTGCCTAAGTCGGTATAATAAAGATCGTTGAAAGTAGGCATTCTGAAACTCTTCTTTATGAATGCACGTATAGAGAAAACATGACTGCGGAAAGGATAGACGTTGACAAAGAGTGCAGGGGTTAGAGTGCTAAGAGAGTTGTGGCGTTTGCTGCTCTTTTCTTCGTCATCAGTGAAAATATTGTTTTTCTTTGTCCAGTCGTTAATAAAAGAGCCAAGCAGTGAGGCTTGCATCTTGATGCGCCACATGTCTAAGGCTGTGGCTAATGAGACAAGATTGGAAAGGCGGGTAGGGTAGGCAAAACCAAATGTAGAGGCATTCAGTTTGTTCCATCTAAGGTCATAACTAAGCGAAGCGCTCCATGAGGGCAGAATCTCATAGACGTTTGAGGTAGTAATGTAGACTTCCTGTTGATAGTAACGATTGTCAACGGGCAGAATCGTAGTGTCGCGATTGATGTAGTGGGTGCGGTAATATGCATATTTTGCCATAAGACGGGAGCTGAAACGCTCAGAAAAACTCTTCTGCCAAGCAGCCTGGATGAAAGTGTTGAGGTCGCCTTGTCGCTCACCGCGTCTCCATACATTGTTTACAATAGCACCAGGTATTCCACGCTGAGAATTATATAGATAAGCCTTTGCATTCCATTTGCCGTTGGTTGTTCGTCCGTAGATATTGGCTTCAATGCGTTCTGCGTGTATATCTCCGTTTTGTCGTGTTGCAGTTGTGTCCCAAGCGGTTGTTCCGTCTATGTTTATGCGGCGATAGCGGAACTTATATTTGCCGCTCGAAGTGAGAGCACTTGCAAGGAGTGACGCATTCACCTTGTTGCTAATGCGCTGCTCATAGACCGAAGAAAAACTGTAGAGGTCGCTCGATGCTGTTTTCAGTTTAATGCGGAAATGTTTTTTCTCACCATCTTTGAAGCGAGGTATGCGTGTCCTTATGTAGACTGAGCCTGCATTGCCATAGTCGGATGCAGTCTGAAAGATTCCGCTTTTCTGACCGTTGTATAGAGAAATCTCTTCAACGTTATCAAGAGAAAACTGTCCGAGGTCTATCTGACCGTTTTGAGCATTGCCAAGTTCTATGCCGTCGTAGTAGATTCCAAGATGATGAGAACCCATAGAACGGATGTTGACAGTCTTAACTCCTCCAACGCCTCCATAGTCTTTTAGCTGAATGCCTGAGAAGTAGCGCATTGCATCGGCTATGCTATGAGAGCTAAGACGTCGGAGCTGTTCGCCAGAAAGTTTCTGTGAAGGTATTACTTCCTGAAACATAAGCCGCCCAGTAACAACCACCTCGTCGATAGACAAAGTGCTATCGCTTAGTTCCTTTGCCGTTTGGGATGAGCCAGACGTGTTGTATAAAACAAGCAGGCAGAAAGCAATTATATATTTAAAGTTAGCTATGTTCATTGTGTGAATTGAGCTTTTTTCATCGCTTGGTAGTATTTTTTATGTGCAGAAAAAGAATCGGAAAGACTGAAAACACTATAGAAACTGCCCCCAATGGCATCTCACCATAGGGACAGTTTCTTCATGATCAGGTATTTAGAGATTTTGTTTAAAATATATTTTCTCACTTTCTTTCATCCTTTAAATTCTTGCAAATAATTATGGAAACTTGCTGAAATACTGAAGGTTTTATGTAAAGTGCTCTGATTTAAGTTCAAAAACCAGAGCACTTCTAAGGAGCTTCAGGTTAGTGTTTTCGGAAAACAACTAATCATAAAATTTCAATCCATAATCTAATTTAGCGAACAATATATTTACTCGTGAGACTCTATGTGTCACACTTTTTTCTTTAAGGTTGCAAACTAAAGCCTTGGGGAGAGGATATAGCTATACATCATGACACACAAAGCACTTTTTTTATGGGCCATTGTAGTTTTTATACCGATGTATAAGTATCTCTTACAAATGCTTTCCTCGAAGCCCAGCAAGACTAAAGTGCAACGGCAGGTCTTCTGACTTATAGTCCGATAGCGAACGCCTTCCCAAAGTTTTGTATAAGTTACGAATTGTAATTTAAACCTCAGTGGCACTTCTTGTTCGCATCGCGAAAAGGACTACTTACAGCAGCGGGACTGTTGGAGACTTTCACTCCATTCCCTTTTTAATCACGTTGTTAGTGAACCTGTTGCGCTGCAAAGATACGATTAAGCGAGGAAAGAACAAAGAAAAAATGAAATTTTTTTTGTTTTTTCTTTTTATTTCGAGTGGAAGTATCTTATTTAAAGATAAGATTAAGCGAGGAAAGAGCAAAGAAGAAATGAAATTTTTTTGTTTTTTTCTTACAATTTAAATCAACTACAGGCTTATTATAATATTCTTTTCGGGGTAAGTGATTAGTTATAAGTTAGTTTTATTTATTATAATTTGTTGCAATTATATAGTTCGCCTGATTTGATAAAATAAAAAAGAGAACAAGCATTTGTTGCAAATACTTATTCTCTTTTCACTAATATATATACCTTATTTTATATATAGTATATTTTGTTATTATTCATGATGTTGTTTCTTACTTGATAATTTTCTTACCATTGATGATGTAGATTCCCTTGCCGAGATTAGCTTTATTTACTCTTACACCTTGCAGATTATATATAGCGTTGTCGTAAGCTTTCTCTGTTATTTCATTTATGCTGTTTGGGTCTGGATCGTTGCCATTAGAGTTGTTTATGTCATCGTTCACAATTTCGCCATCAATAGAAATCTTCAAAGCAGGACGGTTTATGTTCTCATTCTTGATGTAGGCTTGAAGAGCTCTTATGAATTTTCCTTCAGAAGTTGTTTCCTCATCAACTTGTGCAGAATCTTCTTCGCCATTGCCATTGTTTCTTATTGTAGTATTAGCGAAGTAGTCTTTATTTACATAGAAACTGTTGTCGTCTAATTTCGCCATAATTCTGCTGCCGATAAACTTGAAATTGTCTTTCTCAATCTCTATAGTCTCATCGTCGGCTGTAACATTCATCTGAATCAAATTGCCAATATCGTTAAGCTCGGCACTTGTACTTACTTTGATTAGTACTGGAGTATTTGCAGGAATGCCTTCAGATGTTACTTCAAAGTTAAGTATGCCACCTTCTTCATCAGCACCAGTAAATACTGCAACTACCGCTTTTCGTCCGAAAGAACTTTTCACTTGCTCATTGCTCATTGCGAAAGGCAACCAAAGTGTTTCCCACTCATTTGACGCAAAAAGGCGGTTAGTATGAATATTGTAGACTCCTGCATCCCATTTCTGAGCAGTCTCGCTGCGTTCGTTCAGATAGAGAGTGCGATATGTAGGATTATCTTCTGTTGCAAGTCTGAATCGGAAATCAATAGTTCCGTCATCGTTCAGTGTGATGTCGGTTACTTCTCGGTTTTCAAGTTTTTTCCTCGTGTTTTCCCCGTTATACTGGATTGCTGCTGGAACAGATGTGCTTGTCCAGCTGTTATTATTTCTGTAAGGATATGGGTCGCCAGCATCGGCACTCTTATAATATCCTCCTTCATTGTTGTCGGCATGGAAGATGGTGCAGCGTTGATGCCCATTGTAATAGTTTACAGCATTAACCATATTAAATTCCCATATACTCTTGTCATAGTCAACATGAAGTATAAGCATTCCTTTGCCTGGCAGACCTTCGTCCCAAGACACGGGCTGGCGGTTTTCAAGCAGATAGTATTCTGTTCGTCGTGGGTTATCACCATATATGATATAGCTCTCGCCACCTTCTGTAAGTCCTTTCATACCTTTAATGTTTACAGAATCGGTTAGTTCAATAGGAGTGAGCCATCCACATACCATGCGCTCATAACTTGTATAGGCAGCAGGCGAGAAACTATCACCATTGTAGTTGCCACTACTCATTAAGTCCCAAGAACTCATGCCGAAGTTGCTGCCTTGTGTGTCATAAAGGTCTGGGAATCCCATGCAGTGTGAAAACTCATGGCATATTGTGCCGATACCATCAATACTAGTGCCTGTAGCATTAGCCAACTCAGAAGAACATGCATAGTTGTTTAGTGTCACTCCATTCAGCACTAGTTTTTCACCAAATGCTGCTTGCAGCTGCCACATGTGAGGCCAGATGGTGTTCTTTCCTGCACCTTGTGCCTGATTGTAACCAGCATAGATTACGAACACTTGATCAACTTCATTGTCGCCGTCCCAGTCATAATCTCTGAAATTAACTTTATCGGCTACAGCTTCAAGTGCTTCCTTAATCATGTGGGCTGGTCTAATATCGTTGCCATCGCTTCCTTGATCTTGTCCATAATATGCAATGTTGTTTGCAAGTTCAATAGGACCTAATACATCAAATTCAAGGTCGAACTTTCCATAACTGTTGTCATAGAAATAATCGCGAACACTTCCCTTGAAGTTTCCTTCATTATATCCACGTTCATTTACAATACGATTGAATGTTGCTTGAGGATCATCCATTGAAAACTTCTTGTCTGTGAAATTAGCAAGTATTATTAGACCCTTGCGCTGTCCACGAAATATTGCCTTGTCTTTTACTTCACCAACCCTGCGCATAGTAGATAAATCGCGTTGTGCCTTGCGCTTGGCTGCGTTGTTGTGAAGTTTCTGCATTGTTTCCGCATTCTGCATTTCATAAACTTCATCGTCAACGGCAATATAGTTATTGCCTTGTGCGTCTGTGTAGTAATGGAAATGTTCATCTCCCTGTAGTGTTACCTCTACAGATGTTCCGTCGGTTAAAGTAATAGTACGTTTTATGCCACGTTTGGCTGGAATAGCATTTACTCCAATAGAGAGCAAAATACCAACTGCGGCTGTCATGAGTCGCATGGAAGTTGTTTTCTTCATTTTTTGTTAAATTTTTGTTTAGTTTTTGAGTTGGTTATTATCTTTTATTTTTTTGCAGCATATCGTTTTGCACGTCGTTTCATTGCTTTTTTGCGTAAACGCTCCATCTGCTTACTTGTTTTCTTAACAAAAACATCTTGTTTCTTTTCTATATATGCATTTCCAAAAGAATCACGATAGAAATGGAAATGCTCGTCGCCAACAAGTTCTACCTTTACTTGTTTGCCGTTTTTCAGAGTGACATTGCGCCATATTCCACGCTTAGCTGGGACTGCAATAGCGGTTGCTGAAATGCAGAAAGCTGTAGCAAGTAAAAATAATTTTACACTTTTCATGTTTAAAATAATTTAAGTTGTTATTAACAGAATGATAATACTGTGTAATAATTTCAGGTTGTTGTTCTTATGATTCTTAGACCAACAAAATTACATATTAAGTTTGAAACTAACAAAAATAAAACTTCTTTTTATGATTCTTAGACCAACAAAATTACATATTAAGTTTGAAACTAACAAAAATAAAACTTCTTTTTCTAATAAATTAATAATTTTTGCGCCTAAATGCTAATAATGTGTGTACTTTTATTATATATTCTTTTGTCTTGAATGAATATAAAAAAGCGGCAGAGCCTTGATAATAAAGACCCTGCCGCACAATTATGAAAAGTTTAAAAGATTTATTCTTATACAGTAGGCGGGCGGCGGCTAACGGATTCAGATTATCAGTCACTTATTGAGTTAACGTGAAGTTCTGTAACCTAAAAATTTACACATCCCGCACGTTTTTACATGCTCATATCGTTTTTTCATAACAGAAAGTTTATGATTAAAAATGTCACAATGCCTTTACTAAAGCTCCATATAGCGACTGAATATCTTGTTTCAGTTTCTCGAATCCTTCGGATTTTTCAAGGGTTTGTTCGTTTATGTATAGTCTTTTGTTTACTTCTATCATGATTGAGTGATATTTTGTCGGTACGGAAAACGTCTTGCTGTTGGAGAAAGGGTCATTCTTTCCCACTTTGTATCCCTTTGACTTAAAATGTTGAACAATGTTACCTATAACTACCTCGCTAGGGCGGGTCTCGTCATCATTGTACCCAATACAAATGTCAATGTCAGGAGGATTAGAGTCCAGCAGGTTTGGCAATGCCGAAAAACTGTGGCAATCTATCAAAAGTATGCTTCCTGACAATCCTACTATTTTCTTTGAAACTTCTGAATGGAAATCTGTATATAGGGCAAATGCTTCGCTTTTTCCACAATATGAACGTATAACCTTACCATATCCATCCCTGCGTGGAACCCAACGTGAATAGGATAATCCCAGTCCTTCCTTTTCTAGGGGATCGTTAATCAAACGCTCGACGTCACAATAAAGTCTGCAATAAGGAAATATTATGTTGTAGATGTTATTTGTTTCTTGCTCGGGAACAAATAATTCATCGGTATAATAGTCAATGAGCAACCGCTCCTCTTCATCAAGATCGTCAAAGTTGTTTTTTCCGTTAGGAAAGGAAATTGATGAATGTGGGATATGAAGAATAAGGTTTTTGTAATGACGGTTGTCTTCATTATATACCCTGAAAAACTTTAAGATGGGGTGTAGTCCACAATCGAGTTTATATTCTTGGAGCAGCTTCGCCATTGGAGCTACAAAGCCATCTTGAAAAGACCATCCGCCATGAGGACAGGCAGGGAGAAGATTAACCACTCTGAAGAAAATCGCGAGAAAAGCCTCGTCGGACAATTCATACCCGATTTCTTCTTCAAGATGGTACTTTAATGTTCTGAGTGCAACTTTCGTTCCAACTTCATGAAGGAATGAAACGTCTTCTAAACTATCAAGAAACGTATGATAGCTTAAATCTCCATTGAGATGTCTTTCATCCCATGACATAACTTTTTTCTTTTTCATTGTTATTACTATTAATTGTTATACAAAAAAATGTGCTCCGCTGAACATTGTGGGTATAACGACAAGTAACAACATTTGATTATGAAGAATAAAAAATCCCTATATGCCGTTGACACGATCATATAAGGAAATCTACTGTTTCTGAGCTTAAATGAGTTTTTTGGCGTATGCCCACATCTGCTTTTCAGCTCGCCACCGTGACTCTTCGGAATTGCTCTATTCTTGAAGCTCGGTTGGCACGCATTTCTGCGTTCTTGATGTAAATTTCCGAATTTCTTTATCAATTCTGCTGCAAAGATACTAGAATAAAACTAAGTGGCAAAATAAACACCACAAATATTGCACATTTTGCGACGTTTTCACTCTAAAATCGTCAGAATGCATCATGCATACATAAAGTAAAAGGACCTGCCCAAACGGACAGGTCCCTTTCATTATATCAGAGAGTTTAATTACTCCTCTACGGCTGCCTGCGCGGCGGCTAACAGGTGCTGATTATCAGCGTATTACAGAGCTGTTGTAAACTACTGGCGACTCTTTGCGACACATTCTGCACGTTTTTACACACTCATAAATTATTATTTATATTAAATTTAGATGTGTCATATGAACCTTTATAGAGTTTTTCTGTTCCTTCTCTTGTAAAAAACCTATTCCTTATAGGTGTCCAATCACCAACCTCGATACTTCCATCAAAAAAACACAATCTATCATGTACTTTATCTGTTCCGGTTTTTCCCAAGGAACGATAAGTTGGTACAGGTTCTATGACCTGCCCGTCTGATTCATATATCAACTTAGGCATACTCTCATTCTTGCATGCATTCAATATTTCATCTTTACAATTCAAAGGACCAGCTATAATCAAACCACTATTATCTTTTATTGCCCTAATAAGAATTCCGCCAAATTTGCCTTCGTTATTCTTATAATGACTATCAAAGCAAATATCTATTCCGCTAAGATGATAAAACAACTGTCCTCCTTGATAATTATCACGAGGATATGTCACTTCTTGCCATTTATTTAGATTTTTGTCTTTCAAATACATTGCCCTATCATAATAATAGAATTCTATTTCTGCAAAACGGAAAGTTTCATTCCCGCATGCGAGATGATAGTTGCTAAATAGTTCACGTGCAATTTCTGCACATTTAACTTGGATACTTTCATAGTTCGATAATCCTTCAAATGGATTCTTAAATAGTTCGAAAACTTTTTCCATGATTCATTTCTTTTGATTTATTTTGCAAATATACTAAAAAATGGACGTTGTCCCTATTGGTAACGGAAAAACTATCGCTTACATTTGGTTTTAAGCATATCATCAATCTTGTTTTTGATTTGATCTTTCTTATAATCTTCCAAATCTATTATGGGAATGCGTGCACATTTCGCTAATACTTTAAGATAATTCTCATTGATAGTCCATGTTAGGCAATTTAATGCTCCACCATTCTCAGCTATAAAATCTCGCATCTGCACTTGATAGATATTGTCTTCATACTCGGGGTATAGTTGCTTGTATTGGGCCAATGTTTCCGCGTCTGTGACTTCATCTCCAAGTCCTGGAATGATAATGAAGTCGCATGTTTGTAAACTGTTGATATATGCCCAACTCAAGTCATCATATTTGCTTAGTTCGAGTTCTATGACTTCAAAATGCTTTGCCAGTGATGAATACATCTCTTGAGCTATCTTGTCATCGTACAGTTGCAGATTTACCAATACTTGAGGCTTGCCAGATTTACTTATACCAACATACCTAACTATTCCATCCGTGTGACCAAAGATATCTTCTTTATCCCATGGAAGCCAAACGATTGTCAAGTCTGGTGACTGGAAAGCACATTTAAGAAGACACTCTATTTGCTCTTTGCTGAAAGATGGATTTTCGTTGAAAACTTTTTCAGTCATGACTACGTATTCCGTTTCTTTGCCTTTTTTCTTTCCTTTACAGAATACCATATTACCTCCGTCAACGACGAACGGAATATCCGCAATTTCGTAATTTTGTGCAAATGGGCAGTTTTTTATGACTTTATCAACATTTGTAATGTACTTCTTCTTGTCTTGAAGATAATCTGGATTATAAACGAACTTAACGAAAACATACTCATCCATTTGTATTGGCATAAAATCTCTTACCCAATAGTCTTTCGTGTGAGAAACAGTTCCCATACCTTTGTGATATGTCCCAATAATGTCCCAAAGTTCTAATTTCAGTTCGGGGTAGTGTCTTTCCAACAGGCTTGAAAAGACAACCTTACTTTTTTCTTTTTCTGTTATTATCATATCGCAATTCTTTTTTTTGTTAACATGATGATTCGTCGACTAATCACGGCGCAAAGATACAACATATTTAATACTTGGGCCAAACTTTTTTGTTAACTTTTGTTAGAGTTTTCGGAATAGTAATTTATTGATTATTAATATGTTATATGAATATTTGCATTAAAATTCCCATCGTATTTATATTATAAAAATTACATGTTTTATGTCTATGAATTAAAGTGCTAAGGAAAAATAATGATGCACATTTTGCGACGTTTTACCACCAAAATCGTCTGGAGATAAAACATAAAAAGGGACCTGCCCAAACGGACAGGTCCCTTTATTAAATATGTCAGAGTTATTTTACTCCTCGACGGCTGCCTGCGCGGCGGCTAGACGTGCGATAGGCACACGGAATGGTGAGCAAGAAGCATAGTCGAGACCAATCTTAGCACAGAACTTAACTGATGATGGTTCACCACCATGCTCACCGCAGATACCTGTGCGGAGAGTTGGACGAACAGCACGACCCTTTTCAACAGCCATCTTAACCAACTGGCCAACGCCCTTCTGGTCGAGTACCTGGAATGGGTCAACCTTCAGAATCTTCTTGTCGAGATATACTGGGAGGAATGATGCGATGTCGTCGCGGCTGTAACCGAATGTCATCTGTGTCAAGTCGTTAGTACCGAATGAGAAGTACTCTGCCTGTTCAGCAATGCGGTCAGCGGTGAGAGCAGCACGAGGGATTTCAATCATTGTACCAACCTCGAATTCTACTTCTATGCCGTATTCTGCAAATACTTCCTTAGATACGTTCTTTATGATTTCTTTCTGCTGTTCCAACTCGTGGAGTGTACCAATCAGTGGAACCATGATTTCTGGCATTGGGTTCTTTCCTTCTTTCTTCAGTTCGCAAGCTGCACCGAGGATGGCACGTGTCTGCATAGCTGTGATCTCTGGGAATGTGATACCTAGACGGCAACCACGGTGCCCCAACATTGGGTTGTTCTCAGAAAGTGATTCAACGCGGCGGCGAATAGCCTCAACGCTTACACCCATTTCCTTAGCCATTGTCTCCTGACCTGCTGCATCGTGTGGTACAAACTCATGGAGTGGTGGGTCGAGCAGACGAATGTTTACTGGCAGTCCGTCCATTGCTTCGAGGATACCCTTGAAGTCAGCCTTCTGATAAGGAAGGAGTTTAGCAAGAGCTTTCTCGCGTCCTTCAACAGTGCTTGAGAGAATCATCTCACGCATTGCGATAATCTTCTTATCTTCGAAGAACATGTGCTCAGTACGTGTCAGACCAATACCTTTAGCTCCGAATGCGCGAGCAATCTGTGCATCGTGTGGAGTATCGGCATTGGTACGAACCTGCAGTTTTGTATATTTGTCGCAAAGGTCCATAAGTTCCTTGAAGTCGCCGCTAAGTTCAGCAGCCTTTGTTGGAACTTCGCCTGCATATACCTGTCCTGTTGTACCGTTGATAGAGATGAAGTCACCTTCTTTATAAACAACACCATCGATTTCAACAGTCTTAGCCTTATAGTCAACATTTAGTGCGCCAACACCAGATACGCAGCATTTACCCATACCACGAGCAACAACGGCAGCGTGAGATGTCATACCGCCACGAGCTGTCAGGATTCCTTCTGCGGCAGCCATACCTGCGAGGTCTTCTGGTGAAGTCTCAATACGAACAAGTACTACTTTGTGTCCGTCTTCGTTCCAAGCCTTTGCGTCGTCAGCGTGGAAAACAATCTGACCACAACCTGCACCTGGAGAAGCTGGCAGGCCTTGAGCTATAACCTTAGCCTTAGAAAGTGCCATCTTGTCGAATACAGGGTGGAGAAGTTCATCTAGCTTGTTTGGCTCGCAGCGCATGATGGCTGTCTTCTCGTCAATCTTTCCTTCGTGAAGCAGATCGATAGCAATCTTAACCATTGCAGCACCTGTACGCTTACCGTTACGAGTCTGTAAGAACCAGAGTTTGCCTTCTTGTACGGTGAACTCCATGTCTTGCATGTCGTGGTAGTGGTTTTCAAGTTTTTCCTGAATAGCGTTCAGTTCAGCATAGATTTCTGGCATTGCCTCTTCCATAGAAGGATACTTAGCAGCACGCTCTTCTTCAGAGATACCTGCACGCTCAGCCCAACGCTGTGAACCTATCTTAGTAATCTGCTGTGGTGTACGGATACCAGCAACAACGTCTTCGCCCTGTGCGTTTACGAGGTACTCACCGTTGAATATGTTTTCTCCGTTAGCGGCATCGCGGCTGAAGCATACACCTGTAGCACTTGTATCGCCCATGTTTCCGAATACCATAGCCATAACAGAAACGGCTGTTCCCCATTCGTCAGGAATACCCTCCATTTTGCGGTAGAGGATAGCACGCTCGTTCATCCAGCTGCGGAATACTGCGCAGATTGCACCCCAGAGTTGTTCGATAGGATCGTTAGGGAAGCTCTTGCCTGTGCGTTCCTTGATGGCATCCTTGAAGAGTCGAACAAGTTTCTTCAGTTCGTCTACTGTCAAGTCTTTATCAAGTTTGATGCCGCGTTCAGCTTTAACGCTTTCGATAATTTCTTCAAATGGATCGATATCTTCCTTGTTTACAGGCTTCATTTCCAAAACGACATCGCCATACATCTGTACGAAACGGCGATAAGAGTCGTAAACGAAGTGAGGATTGTTGGTCTTTCTAACCATTCCTTCAGCAACCTCGTCGTTCAAACCAAGGTTCAAGATGGTGTCCATCATACCTGGCATTGAAGCGCGTGCACCAGAACGAACTGATACAAGCAGTGGGTTCTCAACATCACCGAACTTTGAATTCATCAGAGTCTCGATATGTTTTACAGCTGCGTTAACTTCGTCTTGCAGCAACTCCATGATCTTTTCCTGACCAACTTTGTAGTATTCGTTGCAGCAGTCGGTTGTGATTGTGAAACCTGGAGGCACTGGTACACCGATAAGGTTCATTTCGGCAAGGTTAGCACCCTTACCACCAAGAGCCTCTCTCATTTTAGCATTACCTTCAGCTTTACCGTTACCAAAGGTATAAACTCTTTTTTCGCTCATAATTTGATTTATGGATTTTATTTACTTAGTGTTTTTAATACTAATTTGCAAAAATACTATAAATCTTGCATATTTACAAACATTTAGCAAAAAAAGTGCCTTTTTGCGTAAACATTTTTCATTTTTATGATTGTTTAGAAGGCATTTTGCTTGTTTTTCACTTCTTAAGTTATTAAGTTCATGATTTTTATAGTCCTTGTTTTTTTCTTCTATGCATATATATTTTAGACTCACCATGTTCAGTTATTTTTATTAGCTGATCATCAAAAAGTTCAATGATATAGCGCAAATTATTGATGTAGTGGGGATTTATTTGTCGGTTATCTTATTTTTTCTTACTTTTGCAGCCAAATACTATTGTAAAACGATGAGACGTAAGAAGCTATTACCAATATTTGAAAATGTAACAATAACTGATGTCGCAGCCGAAGGCAAGTCGCTGGCTCGCATAACTATTCCTGCTCACGATGGAACGGAAGAAAGCCAACTCGTTGTGTTTGTTCCTTGGTGTGTGCCTGGCGATGTCGTTGACCTTCAAGTTAGAAGAAAGAAGCATAGTTATGCCGAGGCAGAAGTAATCAGATACCATAAATATAGCGAACTGCGAACAGAGCCAATGTGCCAGCACTTTGGTGTTTGCGGAGGCTGTAAGTGGCAGAATCTCCATTACGAACAGCAGATACAGTTTAAGCAGAAGCAAGTTTATGACCAGCTAACCCGCATAGGCCATCTTCAGTTACCACTTCCTGGCGAGAAAGATGATGACAATGGCATTGAGTTTCGTAAGATATTGGGTAGCGTGAAAACAAGAGAATATCGCAATAAACTTGACTTCGGATGTGCTAATAAACGATACCTAACCCGTGAGGAAATTGCACAGCTACCGCCTGCTGAAGAGAATGACGGAGTTTTGGAGAGTGCAAAGAACAAACCTGCCGTAGGTTTCCACATAACTGGTGCTTTCGACAAGATTCTGCCTATTGAGAAATGCCATCTTATGGACGATCTCCACAATCAGATTAGGAATTCCATTCGTGACTATGCCGCAGACAACAATCTTTCGTTTTTCGACCTTCGCGAACAGCATGGACTGTTGCGCGACATCATAATTCGCAATTCAAATACTGGAGAATGGATGGTTATAGTTCAGTTCTCTTTAGGCGATGACAAAAAGAAAGACGAGCAGCAGGCACACGACTTGCTTCAGTTCGTAGCAGACAAGTTCCCGCAAATAACCTCTCTCCTTTATGTTTATAATCAGAAGTGTAACGATACATTCGGCGACCTGCCCGTCTATGTGTTCAAAGGCAATGACCACATCATTGAGACTATGGAGGAACTGCGATTCAAGGTAGGTCCTAAGAGTTTCTATCAGACAAACACAGAACAGGCATACCATCTATATTCTGTGGTCCGTTCATTAGCTTTCATGCATGATTACGACAACTCTGATGAAACGGCACTCCCATTAGTCTACGACCTTTATACAGGTACAGGAACAATAGCCAATTTCGTTGCTCGCAAGGCACGCAAAGTAGTTGGAATAGAGTATGTGCCAGAGGCTATTGAGGATGCAAAAGTAAACTCTAATCTTAATAATATTGACAACACACTGTTCTATGCAGGCGATATGAAAGATATTCTTACAGACGAATTCATCTCGCAGCATGGCAGGCCAGACGTTCTCATCACAGACCCGCCTCGTGCTGGCATGCACCCAGATGTAGTAAAGACTATTTTGCGAGCTGCACCAAAACGCATGGTGTATGTTAGTTGCAATCCGGCAACGCAAGCACGCGACTTAGCAGAACTTGTCGCAGAATATCAAATTAGAGTAGTCCAGCCAGTAGACATGTTCCCGCATACTCCTCATGTAGAGAATGTTGTTCTTCTTGAGAGAAAATGATTTTAAGGGAGCTATAACTTCAGACTGATATGATTATAAGGTGAAAACGAAGTTTACAGAATTAAATGACAGGATATTCATGAACTAAATGAAGTTGATTATTTCCGAAACTTCTATCATCTTAATAAATTTAATACGAAGCGGCATGAAATAGCAAAAGGCGCACTCATGATGCGCCTTTTGTTGTTAATACTCCATCATTGGAGGCAGTTCCTTTGCTTGGTCAATCATTTTCTGAAGTTCTGCAACAACAGGAACGCGGTTGCAGATGTTTTTAGCAACATTCACTTCCTCAAGTTTTGGTTGCAGATTCTCTGCCACTCTGTGGCGGAATTCCTTCACTGTGTCAACCCCAGCCGCCTCAAGCAGTTCTGCGAATTGTGGACCTACGCCGTTTATTCTCATCAAGTCGGTGTGGTTAGTCCAAGTGAGAATAAGTTTCTCAGAAATACCAGTTTCCTCTGCTAAAGCCTTTCTGCCTGCAGGTTTGCAGCACTTCTCCAGCAACTTCTCGTCGGTGTCGATACCAGCAGCCATCAGTTTCTCTGCATACACGGGACCTATGCCCTCAATGTCAATAATCTTGTACTTCATGTTTTTTTAGTTTTTAAGAGTTATATAATTAAGATGTAGAAATTAAGTTCTGTCTTAATTGTAGTTATGTCAGACAACTTGTAATAACTCTTACAAAGTTATAATTTTTATTTCATTTTGTATAGTAAAAATCCGTAATTGTAATAAAATTTAACAACTGAGTGTATTTCTTTGTCTTTTTTACTCTGTTTTCATCTAAATAATTTATTTTTGCACCAGAAAAACAATGATTATATAATAACGAGTATTAATTATCAGTTTTCAATTATCAATAAAAATAAGATGGGAATGGTAATCGGAATAGATGTAGGCATCAGCACTACGAAGATAGTAGGAGTTAGAGACATGAAGGTTGTGTCGCCACTGCGCATTACAGCCAACGACCCAGTTACATCTCTCTATGGTGCTTTCGGAAAATATTTGTATGACAATAAGATTGAACTGAGCGACATCGAGCAGATAATGCTGACAGGTGTCGGCAGTGCATATATAAACACCCCAATCTACGGACTTCCTACGAATAAGGCTGAAGAGTTTATTTGTGATGGACTTGGTGCAAGATTTGAATCTGGTCTCGACCGCTTCATAACGGTTAGCATGGGTACAGGAACTTCGCTCGTTCTTGTTGATGGCGACGACATTCGCCACATTGGTGGTATAGGCATCGGTGGAGGTACGCTTCAAGGACTTTCAAAGATAATACTGCAAACTTCAGACGTGAAGCAGTTGCAGTCGCTCGCAATCAAAGGAGATATATCTAAGATAAACTTGTTGATAGGCGATATTAGTGCCAAACCTCTGCCTGGACTTCCTATGGATGCTACGGCATCGCTCTTCGGAAATGCTTCGACAACAACATCGCGTGAAGACATTGCTCTCGGACTAATTCACATGGTATTGCAGGCAATTGGCAGTGCCTCTGTTCTCTCTTCTATCAATAGCGACATTAAAGATTTTGTACTGATAGGTCAGCTCACGCTTTTTCCTCAGTGTAGGGATGTCTATCCAAAGCTTGAACGACTCTATGGTGTGCGATTCCGAATACCTAAGTATTCAGAATTCTGTACGGCTATAGGAGCTGCTCTTTCTCACGTTCTGAAATAGTTTAATAGCTTTAAATTAAAGGAATTATACCCCAAATATAAGCATAAAAAAGCATGTACTTCAATGTCATTGAGTACATGCTTTTTCCATTGTTCTATTTTTAGTTATTATAATAATCTTCTTGCACCGTCGCCAATAACTACGTCTATGATCTTTGGCTCGATTGCGAATTTCTGCTGGTATTCTTTCTTTACCTTGCATATGAAATCATTGTAAAGTGCATCTTTCACGAGATTTATTGTGCAACCTCCAAAGCCGCCTCCCATTATTCTTGAACCAGTAACTCCACTGTTGCGGGCTATATCAACGAGGAAATCAAGTTCTTCACATGACACATCATACTCCTTTGAAAGTCCTTCATGGGTTTCATACATCTTTTTGCCAACAGTCTCATAGTCGCCAGCAACAAGAGCGTCGCAGACTGCAAGCACGCGGTCTTTCTCGCCTAATACGAAGTGGGCACGGGTATAGTCTTCTTCGCCAACAGCCTGACGAACTTCTTCAAGTTGTTCCCAGGTGCAGTCGCGCAGAGTCTCAAACTCTCCTTCGGGGTGTAGTTCGGCTATTTTCCTGACAACATTCTCGCAAGAGTTGCGCCTGTCGTTATATGGTGAACCTTTCAACTCGTGTTTGACGCATGAATTGACCAATACCAGTCTATATCCTTCAGGTTTGAATGGGAAATATTCAAACTCGCGTGAACGGCAGTCAAGGCGCATCAGTTTGCCAGCCTGTCCGAAGATGCTTGCAAACTGGTCCATGATTCCACATTTCACTCCACAGTAGTTGTGCTCTGTAGCTTGACCTGCGAGAGCCATATCCCATTTCTCTAACTTGTTGTCGCCGAATAAGTCGTTCATTGCATAGGCAAAACAACTCACAAGTGCTGCAGATGATGACATACCTGCACCGATAGGAACATCGCCAGAGAAAGCTGCATTAAATCCCTTAACATCAACGCCACGCTTGCGCATCTCCTGAACAATGCCGTAGATGTATCGTGCCCACGAGGTGCGTGGACCTATGGGGTCGTCAACCTTAAACTCTATTTTGTCTTTCATGTCTATGGCATAGCAGATGATGGTATTCAAACTGTTTGGTCTTACCTCTGCCATTATGCCGCTGTCAATAGCGCCTGGGAAAACAAAACCACCGTTATAGTCCGTATGTTCGCCTATAAGGTTAATTCTGCCTGGCGCAAAGTATATATTACCAGTCTTTCCGTCGAAGTGTTTTATAAATCTACTTCTTACATGTTCTATTGTTCTCATGTCTATTTGAGCTTTTGAGCTGATTGGTTTTTTGTAAATTCTTGATAGTTTACTTTTCGTTCTTGCAACCTACAAGTCCGTAGACAAGCAGATAAGCAAGCATTGCAACAACGAGCCAGTAGCTGTTGATGTCGCCTACTGTACCTGCCATGAGGTTCTGGATGAGAGGCATTACGCCGCCGCCAACTACCATTGTCATGAAAAGTCCTGAAGCTGATGCTGTGTATTTTCCAAGTCCTTCTGTTGCAAGATTGAAGATGCCGCCCCACATTACAGATGTGCACAAACCGCATAGTACAAGGAATACACATTTTACAGGTATTGTTCCGCCTGTGAACTTAAAGATAGCCAAATCTACTGGCGAAGCCTCGGAACCAGGAAGTGTAATCGTGCTGCTTGTAGGCATGATGATTGCTATAATAATCAAGGCTATTGCCACAGTTGAAACCACTATAAGTTGAGTGCGTGATGAAACTTTGCCGCTGATAAACGAACTTGTGAAACGGCCAACTAGCATCAATAGCCAATATATGGCTGCAATGGTTCCTGCAATGGCTGTGCTGCCTAATACACCACCTTTGGCTATTGGCTCACTCAGATAGAATATCAACTGACCAGGAATACCGACTTCTATGCCGACATAGAAAAATATAGCAATGATTCCAAGCACAAGATGACGATAGCCTAATGCGCCCTTGACACCTGCCAAAACGTCAGACTTCTCTGTCTCAGGTTCTGTTATCTTAGTGAAGTATATAATCACAAACGAGAATGCAAAAATAGCCATTGCAATCATCAGCAATGGAGCAACTGCTGTCATTGATGTGTCTTTCGTTATGGTTCCAATCATAGAGCCAGCTAAGAGAGGTGTCAGAGTTCCTGCCAACGAGTTTAGTGTTCCACCAGTCTGAATGAGTTGGTTGCCTCGATTGCCGCCTCCTCCTAGCAGGTTGAGCATAGGATTGACAACTGTATTGAGTATACATACGCAGAAACCGCAGATGAATGCACCAAGAAGGTAGACAACGTATGTGCTTATGGCTTCAGCGCTGAGTGTGCTCGACAGGTATTGAACGCATATTCCGATGAATCCAAGCGCAAGAGCAACCAGTGCTGTGCGTTTATAACCTATCTTTGTAATCATCATTCCCGCAGGAATACCCATGAAGAGATAGGCTGCAAAGTTCATCATGTTGCCCATCATTCCTGCCCATTCATAATGCTCTTTCCATATAGTTCCGAATGGAGCAGCCATGTTTGTTACGAAAGAAATCATTGCAAAGAGGAACATCATTGCGATAATTGCAATAGTTGTTCCGTTGTTTTTTGTCTGTGTCATTGCTTATTAACTTTAACTATTGAATGAATTATTATTTTTCTTGTTTTAGTTTTCAACTGTAGTGTCGGATTATTTTATATCTGGATAAAACAAACTATCCAATATATCATTAATCATTTAATCCTTAATCCAAAACAATACATTGTCTTCTGCTTGTATTCTTCGCCTGGTCTTAAAACAACAGATGGGAAGTAAGGGTGGTTAGGAGAGTCGGGGAAATGCTGAGCCTCGAAGCAAATTGCAGAGCGGCGCGGGAAAGTAGCACCATGTTGTCCGCTATACCCATCAGCCCAGTTGTCGGTATATACCTGCAGACCTGGTTCTGTTGTATAGACCTCCATAGTGCGGCCTGTAGACGGCTCTTCTATTCGCGCAGCAAATGAGAGTTCACCTTCTTCGTGCTTGTTAAGAACGAAACAATGGTCATAGCCTGCTCCATTCCTAATCTGCTCATTGTCTGCATCAATATCTTTGCCTATAGCCTTAGGTTCTCTAAAGTCAAAAGGAGTTCCTTCAACGAAACGAATCTCACCAGTTGGAATGGAAGTTTCGTCAATTGGAAGATAATAATTTGCATTTATCTGGCAAATCAGTGGTTCAATAGATGGGGTAGGGTTGGCTATGCCTGCAAGTGAGAAGAAACCATGACTTGTAAGGTTTATTATAGTTTTCTTGTTAGTCGTAGCCATATATTCTATTGAAAACTCGTCGTTGTCACTGAAAGAATAAACCACTGTTATCTTGACTTCCCCAGTAAAACCTTCTTCGCCGTATGCAGAGATAAGGCTCAAGACGAGAGTGCGCTCGTTCATCTGCAACGGCTCCCATACACGGGCATGAAATCCAGTAGGACCGCCATGTAGCGAATTAGGACCATTATTGATTTTCAATTGATATTCTTTGCCATTCAGTTGGAATCGTCCGCGACAAATCCTGTTAGCGTATCTTCCTACAAGTGTAGAAAGAAAAGGTTCTGGAGAGTTTATTACGTCTTGAATGTTGTCATGGCCTTGAATTATGTTTGCCATATTGCCATGCTTGTCTGGAACCATGATGGCAACCATCGCGCCTCCATAATTAGTTATAGCCACTTCGTGTCCCTTGCTGTTTCGCAATATGAATAAGTCTGTTTTGCGTCCGTCTATGGTGGCTTGAAAGTCCTCACGCCTCAAACCGCAAATGTTTCCTGATTCAGTCATAGTTTATCTTTTGGTCTTTTTTATTACGAAAAAAATAACTTTATTGCTAAAAGTTGTCATGCAAAAGTAAGAAAAAAGAAACTAAAAAGGAAATAAATGCCTAAAAAGACATAGATTAAGGGTGTTAAAAACAATTAAGAGTGAGTTAAACGAACAAAGAAGATATATAATTTAACCGAAGTTTCGGAAATCCCAACTTTCAACTTTTAAGGTTTTAATCTCGCTTCGCTTATAGGTTTTGGGTATATGAATCTTATTTTATCTTATTATCTTAAACCAGAAAGCCTTGTGAACATTAAAAGTTGAAATATGGAACTTCCGAGACTCTATTTCTTTAAGAATGTGAGTAGGTCTGCAACAATGTAGCTGCTTCCGCCTATGAATATGAAATCATCAGTAGCTGCATCAGTAAGCGCAGCTTTGTATGCTTGCTCTACATTTGCAAATCTTACACCTTTAAGGTTTCGCTTTATTCCTTCGCTCTCAATTTTTTCTACGGGTATTGCACGGTGGGTTGAGGCTTGTGTCCAATAGTATTGTGCGTCGACGGGAAGCATGTTCATTACATGTTCAAGGTCCTTGTCGTCTACCATTCCGAATACAATACGGCGGGTGTGGCATTTCTGCTGCTTTATCTGTTTGCTCAAGAGTTGCCATCCTGCTACATTATGCCCCGTATCGCAAATGACAAGTGGATTTATTTGTAGCCGTTGCCACCGGCCCATAAGGCAAGTAAGGTCTGCTACATTGGTAAAGCCTCTCTTTACAGCATCTTCACTTATGTTGAAACCAATGTTCTTCAACTCGTTTATTGCACAGAGAATTGTGGCGGCATTGAGTTGCTGGCATTGACCTCCAAGCTGACCTGTTATTTCTCCGTAGTCATTTGTAAAATAATACATCTTGCCATCATCGGTTGTGTGATAGTCTTTTATCAGTTGTTCGTCGGCTGCAAAGTGTATTGGAGCAGACAACTCGTTAGCCTTTTGCTCAAATACAGGGCGTGTATCTGCGTTATACTCTCCAATGATAACAGGTACATTATTCTTAATAATACCGGCTTTCTCGCCAGCTATTTTTGCAAGTGTATTACCGAGGAACTGGGTATGGTCAAATGAAATATTTGTGATAATAGAAAGTAGTGGTGTAATGATGTTTGTACAGTCAAGCCTTCCTCCAAGACCTACCTCGATTATTGCAATGTCAACATGCTGTTCTGCAAAATACTTGAAAGCCATTGCTGTGGTAAGTTCGAAAAAGGAAGGGTGAAGAGGTTCAAAGAAAGACCGCTCTTGTTCAACAAAGTCAATAACATACTGTTCAGATATAGGCGTGCCATTGATTCTGATACGCTCGCGAAAGTCTATAAGGTGTGGCGATGTGTAAAGACCCACGCGCATGCCTGCTGATTGAAGAATTGCGGCAAGCGTGTGCGAAACAGAGCCTTTTCCATTAGTTCCTGCTACATGGATTGTCTTGAACTGACGATGAGGATTGCCAAAGTGTTCGTCGAGTGCGATAGTGTTTGACAGCCCCTCCTTATATGCAGAAGCACCCACGTGTTCAAACACGGGGGTGCTATTGAATAAATATTCTGTTGTTTCCTTATAATTCATTATTTATAAGTTGATGAGGGTAATGAATAATTTCATGCTTCACTGTTATGAAAAATCAGCTGAAATAGTTGCGGAATCGTTCAAAGATAGAGCGTTTTGTAGAGTTGTCGCCCTTGAAGTTGTCGCTTTCTTTCATCTTAGAGAGCATATTCTTCTCTTCATGCGACAATTCCTTTGGTACATATACACTGATGTTTATCAGCAAGTCGCCCATGCCTTGTCCGTAGCCTTGCACAGCAGGAAGTCCTTTGCCACGCAGGCGTAGAGTTTTGCCAGGCTGAGTGCCTGGCTCAATCTTTACATGAGCACGAGTACCCTCTATAGTAGGAATCTCAACAGTGCCGCCAAGAGCAGCTGTAGGGAAATCGAGCAACAGGTTGTAGATTACGTTGTTGCCATCACGGACAAATGTGTCGTTAGGTTCTTCCTCTATGAAGACCTGAATGTTTCCAGTTATGCCGTTGTGCTTTCCTGCATTTCCCTTGCCAGGAACATTTATAACCATTCCGTCAGCAACACCAGCAGGAATATTTATTTCTACAACTTCTTCACCTTTTACAACTCCTTCGCCATGACAATTATGACACTTGTTCTTTATGACGGTACCTTCTCCACCGCAAGTAGGGCAGGCGCTTTGTGTCGTCATGATGCCAAAAAGACTCTTCTGCTGACGAGTTACAACACCAGAACCATGACATGTTGGGCAAGTCTCAGCTCCGCTTCCTCCCTCAGCTCCAGTACCATGACAGTGAGAGCAGGTAACATCTTTCTTTACTTTAAATTTCTTTGTTACTCCAGTCAGCACTTCTTGCAGTGTAAGGCGAACTTTCAGACGCAGGTCGCTGCCTCTGTATTGAGGACGTTGAGCACGACCTCCGCCGCCGAATCCTCCTCCGAAGCCGCTGAATCCTCCGCCAAAGCCTCCTCTGCCTCCGAACACATCGCCAAACAAGTCGAAGATGTCGTCCATAGAGAAGCCTCCGCCGCTGAATCCTCCGAAACCTCCCATACCAGCAGGACCGTCGAAACCAAACTGGTCATACTGTTGGCGCTTCTTCGGGTCGTGCAGTACATCATAGGCTTCGGCTGCCTCTTTGAATTTCTCTTCGGCAGTCTTGTCGCCAGGATTTCTGTCAGGGTGATATTTAATGGCAATCTTTCGATATGCCTTTTTTATTTCGTCTTCTGAAGCGTTTTTGTCAACGCCAAGAACCTCGTAATAATCTCTCTTTGCCATTATCTTAATTCAGTATTTTGAATTTTGAGTTATGAATTGTCGGCTTTGTCGTTTTTAGAGTCTTGAGTTATAAGTTTTAAGTTGTGAGTCCTTAACAGCTTATTCTCAGAGCCTTATTGTCCGACAGCTACTTTAGCGTGACGAATTACCTTGTCGTTTAGAGTATATCCAGTCTGTACGCAGTCAATCACCTTACCTTTCTTGTCATCGCCCATGCCTGGAACCATTGCTACTGCTTCGTGGAAGTCGGTATCGAAATCCTTATCTTCTGTTTCAATCTTTTTTACGCCAAGTCCTTCAAGAGTCTTCATCAGTTTCTTGAAAATAAGGTCCATGCCTTCTTTCATAGCTTCGATGTCTTCGGTCTTGTCGGCATTAGCCATAGCGCGTTCCATATCGTCGACAACAGGCAGAATTGCATCAACTGTTTTCTCAGCACCATTGAGTATAAGTTCGGTCTTTTCCTTTAGTGTACGTTTACGATAGTTTTCAAACTCAGCAACTTTTCTTAGATACTGGTCTTTTAGTTCTGCTATCTCAGCTTCAGCTTTCTCTAAAGGGTCTTGTTCTTCAGCTTTTTCTTCAGCTTCTTCTTGTTTTTCGTCGTCTTTACACTCTTCGGCAGTCTCAGCCTTGTTTGATTCTTCTTTTTCCTCCTTTGCGGCAGCTTCCTCAGTGTTGCCGTCTTCTATTTCAATTTTCTTTTCTATATCTTCTTCTTTCATTGTCTTAAACTTTACAATAGATTATCGTAGAATAACATTACAAATAATGTGCCAAACCATATATTATTGTGCGTACATTTTAGCCTTCTGTTCTTTTATGGCATTGTCATAGATATAGTCGTCGTATGTCATTAGTTTGTCAATAGTGCCGCTTGGAGTTAATTCTATAATGCGGTCGGCAACTGTATTGATAAACTCATGGTCGTGGCTGGCAAAGAGAATGTTTCCTTTGAAACCAATAAGATTATTATTGAAAGCCTGGATTGACTCCAAGTCAAGGTGGTTAGTAGGGGTGTCGAGAATAAGACAGTTTGCATTTTTCAGTTGCATGCGGGCAATCATACAGCGCATTTTCTCGCCTCCAGAGAGCACATTTACTTTTTTCTCAACCTCGTCTTGTTTGAAGAGCATACGTCCGAGATAGCCCTTCATCGTAACTTCATTGCCAACTCCGTATTGAGAAAGCCAGTCTACAAGGTTCAGATCGCTCTTGAAAAAGTCGGTGTTGTCGAGTGGGAGATATGCTGTCGTTATGGTTATGCCCCATTTATATGTACCAGCGTCAGCCTGACGATTGCCGTTTATAATCTCAAACAGTGCTGTCATGGCTTTAGGGTTATGGCTTAAGAATACGGTCTTTTGTCCTTTCTCAATATTGAATGACACATTGTCAAACAATACTGTGCCATCGGTGTCAACAGCTTTCAGACCTTCAACCTCAAGAATCTGGTTGCCTGGTTCGCGTTCCATAGTGAAGATGATGCCAGGATACTTACGTGTAGAAGGGGTGATTTCCTCAACGTTAAGTTTCTCAAGCATTTTCTTGCGCGAGGTGGTTTGTTTAGACTTTGCAACATTGGCAGAGAAACGACGTATAAACTCTTCCAACTGCTTGCGCTTTTCTTCAGCCTTCATCTTCTGGTTTTGCTGCTGGCGAAGTGCAAGCTGTGAACTCTCATACCAGAAAGAGTAGTTGCCTGAGAAAACTGTAACCTTGCCGAAGTCAATATCTACAGTTTGAGTTGATACAGCATCAAGGAAGTGACGGTCGTGACTAACGACAAGCACGCACTGCTCAAGGTTGCTCAGATAGCTTTCAAGCCACTGAACAGTGTCAAGGTCTAAGTCGTTGGTAGGCTCGTCGAGCAGCAAGTTGTCAGGATGTCCGAACAAAGCCTTAGCCAGCATGACGCGGACTTTCTCGTTGTTTGACAATTCTGCCATTTGCTTATAGTGTGTGTCTTCTTTTACACCCAAATTCTGCAACAACTGTGCAGCCTCGCTTTCTGCCTCCCATCCGTTCATCTCAGCAAACTTCAGTTCAAGTTCGGCAGCAAGGTTTCCGTCTTCTTCTGTCATTTCGTCTTTGGCGTAGAGAGCCTCGCGCTGCTTCATGTTCTGCCATAGTGGCTGATGTCCCATGAGAACAGTGTCCATAACAGAATATTCGTCAAACTTGAAGTGGTCCTGATCGAGTACAGACAGACGCTCGCCTGGTCCCAGTTCAACGAATCCTTTGTTTGGTTCCAATTCGCCACTGATGGCTTTTAATAGAGTTGACTTGCCAGCTCCGTTTGCACCTATGACACCATAGATATTACCGTTTGTGAACTTGATGTTAACGTCTTTATACAGAACGCGTTTGCCAAATTGAATGGCGAGATTGGTGAGTGTAATCATTTCTTTGCTTTTTCCTTATTTTATTATTTTGGGCTGCAAAGTTACGAAATAAAGCTGAATAATCGTTCTGTTTTGTGAAGATTAACTCAAATACACCTATTAAATAATGCTGACGTCAAGAAAAACAATAAGATTTAGATGAAAATAATTGTTTTTTCATGTTTACAATTCAATCACATGCGGTCTTATTTCTGTATCGTGGGTGGCAAGACTTTCAATGCAGTTGGCATCCATTGACTGCTCACGAATCCACTGAAGCGATAGGCGTTGTTTGTTCTTATCAAGTGCCACACCGCTGGTAATCATTTCTTTCCACGACTTTGTGGCATAGCCGCCGTCGGAGAATAGAAGAACGTAGCGACCTTCTTCGTTTGTTATCTTTACTGCACACAGCCCGTCGCAATGTCCTGGAATGTTAATCATCTTAATTGAACCATCTCCGAATAGGTCGAAAGACTTTTTTGCAGGACCTTCTGAACCATTCCACTCAAATGTATGCAAGTCAACATCTTTCCACCATTTCTTTTTATAGCGTATAAGACTGTTTTTGCGTGCGCAGTCCAGTTCTTCGGCTGCACACAAGATATGCTTTGCATCGCGTACAGCTTCCAATCCGTTAGCATGGTCGCAGTCAAGATGAGTCAGCAAGACATAGTCAAGTTAGTTTGGCATGATGCCCATTTCAGACAGCTGTTCGTCAACAGCTTTTCCAAGCGGAATCCTTCCTTGATTTACATGATAGAGTATGCATGACCCAAGACTCTTTATCTGTGCTTTCTTGTCATAGAATCCTTCAGGCGACATGTTGCGATGCCAACCTGTGTCAACAAGAATTAGGCCTTTCGGGTGCTCAATGAGATAAACTGAAACAGGCAGCCAAATCTACTCATTCTTAGGAGTTGTCAATCAAGATGCTTTCAGCATGTTGCAATTGTCTCCGCCAAAAGGTAAATGGGGCGATACACGTACTTCGCCAGTATGCATTACATGAATCTTCATTGTTGTATGTGTTTAATTAATTATTGTGCTTTATTTAAGAACAATTTTAATAACAGTTTTTTCTGATTCATAACAGTTGCTCTTCTCTCCAATGAGTGTTGCAATCAAAGCAATAACAGTTACCTAACTCATCCATTATAGTGTTACCGCTAAAGCACTCTGGGCAATGCGGTGTGTTGTCAATGTCTACATGTTGCATTGGCCTATGTCTCTTCTTTTGGGTGTTTCCGTTTTTATCTCTGCTTATATAAACTACAACAGCAAAGGTAACACAGAATACTGCAATGACAGTGCATAGTGTAGCGCCGCTACCAAAATCAAAAACATTGATGCACATAGCGATTGTCAGTATTTCTGCCGCAACAATGAACACTACTTTTGCCAAGCATCCAGTTAATACCCATGTTACACTTTGTTTTGTCATATATCTAAGGATATGAAATTCTATTATGTATTGCAAAGGTAGAATAAAAACATGAGATTAAAAAAGAAATGAATGAAAATTCCTTAAAGTCAGTTCTCGGTTTCGTTGTTGTTTCCATTGAAAAAACACACTATTTTTACTCGTTTTGTCAAAATATTTAATACTATTCTGAGTTCTCTGATTTTTCAGATTATTCAGACTATTCTGAATTTTTCAACGGAACGTTAACTTGTCTACAGTCAACTTACAAACTGTAACTTCCAAAATCAGTCCGATTTTTTGACGAAAAAAGTAAAAAATCTTGACAAACGGAATTTTAATTCTAGAGAAAGATTTTCCGTTTGGCACGAGGCTGAATGCAAAAATGTGTTTAATTGTTAATCAATCGGCTTAAACTATGTAAAC
>JAGAGD010000060.1 GCA_017627765.1 Prevotella sp.
GAAAAAGTGAAAGGTGTCCTTTCGCGATGCGAAACGTGGCATATCGCAGTGCGATATGTGGCATATTGCAGTGCCAAACGTGCCCTTTCACACTGCGAAAGATGCCCTTTGACTTTTTTAACAGTTATGAGTTTTGAGACGAAACGTATAATGTATTGATATTGAACGATTTACTAAAAACAACAAGAAGTTGCAAAATACTCGCATATTTTGCAACTTCATTTTTCTCGGTCCAGAATTTTTAAGTTATTTGCGAGTTTAGTTAATCAATTTTTTACCCAACTCGCCTCTGAAATTTGCACGTTTTCCGCTCGGCAAGGACAAGAAACAAAAAACTGCTTTCAGATTGTTATCAGTTATGAGTTATGAGTGTTGAGTTATGAGAATGGGAACCTTAACTTTTAACGGGAACGAGAACGGGAACGGGAACGAGAACTTTAACGTTAACGGGGACGGGAACGTTAACAACCATAATGGGGACGGGAACGTTAACTTTGCATATCTACATAAAAAGAAATGCGCTACAGGCAACAGTAAGCAGCCCATAGCGCATTTTGTTTGTTATGTGGTTGAGAGTGTGTTACAGTCTGATTATCACCTTATAACTACAAAACCCTACAACCATAAAGACTGTGGATGTGAGTCATCCGAAACATTATTTGATAATCTTCTTTCCATTTACGATGTAGATTCCTTTCTGAAGTGTCTGACCTTCAGCAATTCTTCTTCCGTCGATAGTGTAAACTGCATTGTCGGCAGGCTTGCCGCTACCAACGTTCTCAACACCCTTGACAGAGTTTGGTGTCATGTCTTCAACCTTTACACCTCCGACGCGGAACATCTGCATGCCGTATTTTGATGTGCAGACAACGGCAATGAAACTGATGAACTTTTCGTCGTCGGCACCGATGCCGTCGTCTTCTGCCTGAAGAGTTACCGAATAGTCGCGCATCTCGTCAGGGTGGTTGATTGTAAACTCTTCCTCAAGTGGCACAGCACCCATTGTGTTGTATCCGCTTGTTGAATAAACACGGAACGACTCTGAGTAAGGAGGGAAGCTGTTAGACGCAGTAACCGTAATCTTATAAGTGTGGCCTTCCTGGAACTCTATAGGGCAAGAGATGAGCCAGTCGTTAGCATAGTAGGTCTCAGAAGCCTGATAGATGTATTCCATCTTGTCGGTGATAGGATAGCGTGCCCAGATAAATGTGCTTTCGTCTTCGTTCAGGTTGACAACGGTCCACAGCTTTGCTTCGTCCCATCCGTTGAAGTCGGCTGCGAAAGGAACGCTGCGTGCAGGACCAGCTACAAGGTAGTTGCTCTGTGCTGCTTCGCCGTTGCCAGCATTGTTGACAGCATAAACACTATATGTATAGCGGTCGAGCTCTGGCAGGAGTTCGCTGTCTTCAGTTTCGAGTGCGGTGAGTCCAGATGCGATGGTCTTGTTGTCGTTGTCGCGAACAACAGTATATGTCATTCCCTCTGTGTTGAAATAGCCGCCATGTGCGCCAACAGCAGGTGCTTCCCATGTGATGGTGTTAGATGTAGGAGTAGCGAGCAGCGCCTTAATGTTTACAGGAGCAGCGGCAACATCGTTGCCAACCCATACGTCAACAAACTTGTCGGCGCTTGGACCAACTTCGTTGTAGGCTCTAACAGTGTAGCGATACATTCCTGCTTCGGCTGGTGTGTCTGTGTAACTTGCCTCTGCTCCTGGGGTCTGACCTTCAAGAGTTGCAATCACTTCTTCGCCGCGCAGCACTTCAACCTTTGTTATAGATGCGAGTTGTTCGCCGTTTGTCATGGTTGCAGGGTTTGTCCAGCTGATAACAGCAGAGAATTGACCTTCGGCATCAGCAGTTGCGGTGAGGTTGTCAACGCGGTTTGGTGCTGTTGCTGCACTTGCCACATAAGGAATATCCATAGCCGAAGTGAATAGTCCTTTATCGCTTGTTCCAATCTTTCCAACTTCTGTAGCCTCGCCTGTTGTGGTATTGACTGTGTAGAGAATGTTATTTCCTTCAGAAGTGTGTGCAACCCAATAGAGGATGCCTGTCTTGCAGTCGAAAGCAAGACTCTGAAGCAGATATGGGTCTACGCCAGTTGCTCCAACGAGAGTTGTGGCATAAGTAGAAGGATTGATAGTGTAGAGGTTGCCGTCTTTTCCTATTGCATAGATTTCTCCAATGGCATTGGCAGCCAGTCCGCGAACAGATATGTTGAGGTGGTCGGTCAGTTTAGTCATTGCACCTGTCTCAACGTTGACCTTACCGAAGGCTGAGACTCCCTCATAGTTGTCGGAATTAGTTACATAGTACATCACTTCGTTAGCATAGTCGTAGCAAAGTTCAGCTGGAAGGGCAGCAGATTCGCCGAGATTCTTAATCTTTGTAGTCTCTCCAGTAGTAATGTCTGCTGAGTAGAAAATGGTGTTGTAGTCGTCGTCGAAAGCGTACAAGTACATCTTTTCGCCTACAAATGCTCCACTTGTAACGCTCAAGTCTGTAGTCTTTACGGTTTCAATACCCGACGGATTGTTTACATCCATCTTAACAAAAGCATAGGGAAAGTCGCGAGAAAACCCGTAGAGAGTCTGTGCCTCAAGCGACTGCGACATACTGATAATGGCAAAAACTGCCATAAGAATGTTGCGTAATGTTTTCTTCATCTTGTGTAGTTTAAAATAATTTATGTTCTTTTTCTTATTCTTAGTTTGCGAGTCAATCAACTCTTAGCTGCTCAAAGTAGGGTGCAAAAGTAGGCAAATTAGTTAAATTGCCAAATGTTTTTTAGATTATTTGTGGTCTTTCGTCTTCTTTTCCCACCCTTTTTCTTAATTCCTTGTCCACAATCAACTGGTCAACTCTTATACAAATGAAATATTCTTTCCATCATCTGCCACTTCTCATCACTTGTAGCCTCCTTGCGACAGTCTTGCAGCATAGCCATATACTCTTCCCATTCCTGTTGTCGCGGCAGGGTGGCAAGGCGAGCCATAGCAGAATCCCAGTCAAAGTCTTCGGGTGTCTCTACAATCATAAACAAGCGGGTGCCGAGCAAGTAAATCTCCATTTCGAGTATGCCCACCTCGCGTATTCCGTCGAGTATCTCCTGCCATGCTTGTCCCTCGCTGTGGCGTCGTTTATATTCGGCTATCAGTTCGGGAGAATCCTGCAAGTCCATAGTCTGACAATAACGTTTCACTCTTCCAGAGTATTGCTTCTGTAAATATCCTTCTGTTTTCATATCTTTTGGTTTTATTATTTTTATTAATTGACAAGCAACTATAGTGCATTGTTATGCTGGATAATGATTAATGATAAGTTAAGGTTATCGTTCCCGTTATCGTTAAGGTTAAGGTTAAAGTTAATTATGAACTAAAACGGTGGTTCACTCTCAAATATCATCAGTCTGCCTGTTGCGGGATGGCTAAACTTGAGCGTGTCGGCATGAAGGTAGAGCCTGTCAGCCTTGTTTCCGTAGAGCCTGTCGCCACGAATCGGAGCATTGAGTCCTTCGGAATGAGCACAATGGACACGCAACTGATGAGTGCGCCCAGTCTCAGGGAATAGATGCAAACGCGTGAGGCCGCCTTCTCGTCCTGCAACTTCATATCTGCTCTTTGCCTTGCGCCCTCCTTCTTTGTCAACCATCTGTCGAGGACGGTCATAGTAATCAGGCCGCAGAGGTAAGTCAATAACTCCTTTCTCGTTTTCAATCACTCCGCAGACGACAGCCGTATACCTTTTATATATAGTATGATTAGCAAACTGTTGCTGCAATATCTTGTGCGACTCTTTCGACTTAGCCACCACAATCAGTCCCGAAGTGTCCATGTCGAGCCGATGAACCATCATCAATTCCTCCGCTTCGGGATATTTATTGTGCAACCATCGTTCAACCGACAAATCGTTAGTAAGTCCGTCAACGCTCAACATTCCCGATGGTTTGTCTACAACTATCAGTGCATCATCGTCGTAAATGATTCTTGCCGCAGCGTGATAGTCTTCTTCTTTGACCTGTTCTTGTCTGTTGTCAAGACTGAGCATCCACGACAATAGCGGGTAGCATTTGCTGCGACACGGTTCGTAGAAACTGCCATGACGACGCAACTCGCCACGAGGAGACTCGCCATACCAGAACTCAGCCAATGCCAGCGGTTGCATGCCATTAGCGAAAGCATATTGCAACAGTTTTGGAGCGCAACACTCTCCCGTGCCTGCTGGTGGCAACTGGCAGTTATAGTCGCTGAATATTTCGAGAAGGTTTCGCTTCTCACCCTTGTCGTTCAGCATTATGAAGTTAGAGAAAAGCCAGCGTTGCAACTTGTCGGACAGTGTTCGTCTCATTTGCTTTAAGCCTGAAATATCCGTCAGCCACTTCTCTATTTCTTTCCTATAGCCGTCAGCCTCCTCTTGCAGTCTTTGTTTCAGTCGCTTTGCTTCAGCCTTCTGAAACTGGCTTTCGCTTATAAGCCTCTGCTGCAACTCGGCATCGTCAGGGTTCTCTCTGCGCAGTCTGTCGCGCCTTTGCTTTGCCTCCGCCATTCTCTTGCGCGTTTCTTCAATTTCGTTTGTGGCAGATGCTTCAAGAGTTTGCAGCGATTCTTTCAGTTTGCAGAATTGTTCCGACCTTTCAAGCGATTCAATCTTTCGGTTTATTGAGTCAATCTCCGACTCGTGTTGCTTGAAATATCCGTCAGGTTGCAGATAGTCGAAAACGGCAGGCACAAACCCTCGCCAGTCGCTTCTTCCGCAAACCTGTCCTGAATAGGCTTTCAGAAACCCTGTGGCTGTATGGTTTCCAACTGTTTTCTTAACTATCAGAACACCCATCATCTTCCCTTTCGCCAGTTCTTCAGCCCATTCTTTCCTGCTGCCGACATCCTCCATAAGTTGTCTTGCAGCCCATCGGCACAGTCCGTCAGGCTCTGTAGAAAACGGATTCTGCATGACAGACGAATCCGATTCGCCGCCAAACTCCTTCAGAATGTTGTCTGGAATATTACAAAAACACTCGCTCATAGTCGTTGAATTGAGGAAATATCAGTCTTAAAGGCAATTTATTTATTTAACAAAGACTACATCTTTCTATCTTTTCTTTCTCCTTTTGCCTGTTATTTCTCGTTGCAAAAGTATGTTTTTTTTTGCAAACATTGCAAATCTTAGCATATAAGTTCCAGAGATTTTCAATTTCTAAGCGCCATGATTTTCATTTTTTTACGCTGTAATTGGCAAGTCAGAGCCATATAATTTGTGCTATTCGGTTTGCTGAAAACAAAGTAATATGCAATTAAACAGTAAGCACCGGAAAGCAAAAAAGAAGTTGAAACTATCAGAAAAACAACCTCTTATTTGGCGTTTTAATCACTTCTGCGTACTTTTGCACCCATGAAAAGAATTTTAATAACAGGGGCAAGCGGATTCATCGGCTCATTTATCGTGGAAGAAGCACTGCGACAGGGTTTCGAGACGTGGGCTGCCGTGCGCCGTAGCAGTTCTAAGAAATATCTGAAGGACGACCGAATCAGATTCATAGAACTCAACCTGCTCGATGAAGAAGCACTCAGGAAGCAACTTGCTGATGTACAGTTCGACTACATCATCCACGCTGCTGGAGTAACAAAATCAAACAACTTAGACGACTTCATAAACATAAATGCCAATGCTGCACGCAACATTGCCAATGCCGTTGTCAGCACTCAGCACCACCTTGAGCGACTGGTCTTTATCAGTTCGTTGAGCGTCATGGGTGCCATTCGCGAGCAATATCCTTATACTGACATAACCGACGAAGACAAGCCACAGCCTAACAGCCTTTACGGAAAGAGCAAACTAATGGCTGAGAAATATCTCGAAGACGTCAGAGACGAGGCTCTGAAAAACGGTAAAGACTTCCGCTATATTGTTCTCAGACCTACAGGCGTCTACGGACCGCGAGAGAAAGACTACATGATGATGGTCGACTCCATCAAAAATCATGTTGACTTTGCAGCAGGAAGAAAACCGCAAGACATCACCTTTGTATATGTGCGCGACCTCGTGCAGGCTATTTTCCTCGCACTGACCAATGGCACTCTCGGCAAAAAATATTTCATTACCGACGGAAATGTCTATCAGTCGAAAACCTTTAGCCAACTGATACGCAAAGAACTTGGCAATCCTTTCTGCCTGCGCATCGTTGCCCCGATATGGCTTCTTCATGTCATCACCCGATTCGGAACGCTATGGGGAAAGATAACAGGCAAGATAACAGCTCTTAACAACGATAAATATCACATACTGCGACAGCGCAACTGGCGCTGCGATATTACTCCTGCTATTGAAGAACTTGGATATAAACCGCGCTACGACTTGGCTCGCGGCGTAAAAGAAATGATGAGTCTCTGAATATAAAGATTAGAGATTGCAGTTTGAAGAGTAAATATCTTATTAAAAAAAATCAATATTTCAGATTGAATTATCGTCGGACTTGTCCGATTAGAATTAAGAATAATAATGAAAAACAACTGGTTTTCACTTGAGAAGAAGCCCAAGAAAGGACTTATGGCATTTGAGTGGGCAATGATTGCTTACGTCGTGTTCACCCTCGTCTGGATTGCATTCAGCAGCACTCGCCTTGTCAATCCCGATGCCATGCTGTGGGGCAGAGTCCGCATAGTAGCAATAACCCTTGCCGTGTGGGGAGTCTATCGCATGGTGCCTTGCTATGCCATGCGTGTTGTCCGCATCATAGTCCAGTTGTGGTTGCTGTCGTGGTGGTATCCCGACACTTACGAGCTAAACCGCTTTCTTCCCAATCTCGACCATCTTTTTGCAGCAGCCGAGCAGTCTGCCTTTGGCTGCCAGCCCGCATTATTGTTCTCTAAGTATATTTCAAGCCCAATCTTCAGCGAACTCATGGATTTGGGCTATGCCTCTTATTTCCCGATGATAGTAATAGTAATGCTGTTCTACATCATCTTCCGCCGTCAGGAGTCGGAGCGTGCAGCCTTTGTCTTGCTGGCAGCCTTTTTCATCTATTACGTCATCTTCATAGTCCTCCCAGTAACAGGTCCGCAGTATTACTACCTTGCCGTAGGCGAAGACCAGATAGCGCAAGGCATCTTCCCCAACCTGCACGACTATTTCCTTACTCACTCAGAGCGCATGACATCGCCTGGCTATGCCGACGGCTTGTTCTACGGACTCGTAGAGAATGCCCACGAAGCAGGTGAGCGTCCTACGGCTGCATTCCCCAGTTCTCATGTCGGAATCACAACCGTGCTACTGCTTTTGGCATGGCATTCGCGCGAGCGCAGACTCTTTTGGCTGCTCGTTCCCTTTGCCGTTCTCATGTTTTTTGCAACAGTCTACATCAAGGCACACTATGCCATTGATGCCTTTGCGGGCTTGTTGAGCGGAGCCATCTTCTACTTCGCCCTTATGTTTGCAAGCCGAAAGATGTAGAGATATTTTTTAGTTATAAAGGTTATAATCACTATTCGCAGCGCAGGAATATGGCAATGGTCTTCATTCTGATGTAGTTTTCCGACAGATACATAAGTCCGCCGTAGGGATTTTTCTTTCCCCAAGAGTTCTTGCAGAGATAGTAGCGTCTGCCCTTTTCGTCGCGTGCCCTGCCTATTATCTCCATGCAATGGTCGTCGGTAGTCTGCTTTGCTTCAAAGAATTTCTGCCTGTCTTCCTGCGTATAGGTCTTGTCTTCATCAACAAGTTCAGCCACACCAGAGCCGAAAAGGAAAAGAGGTTCGCTGATATCGCCTTCCCAGCAGACGGGATGACCGCCGTCGAGAGCCTTGTCTATGCGGCGCATGAGTTCGTCTATAGTCACATTCTTGTATTCATCGCGATAGTAATTGTCGGGAACTTCAAGCGGAAACGACTTGCCGAAAGGATGATGAGTGAAACTTGTAAGAGCCTCATACTCGTCATTTCGGCAGACACTATGTGCAAACTCAAGCGGTGTATACTCACATCCATACATGAAAA
Organism: Prevotella sp.; assembly: GCA_017627765.1. GTDB lineage: Bacteria > Bacteroidota > Bacteroidia > Bacteroidales > Bacteroidaceae > Prevotella. Next base: position 7,992 of record JAGAGD010000060.1, read on the forward strand.
CAAAACGAGGCATTGGTCCGAGAGCATCATCCAAGAGCCTGCCAACCTCCTCTTTCAGTTTATCTGTGCCATTACGGTGCGCACTATGTGCCTTAACCTTCAGCCCGAGTTGCATGAAGATGCGCTGATAGTCAACATCTTCGGGCATCCTATAAGAGTCGAATGGCATAGCACCATAGCACTGCAAATGGCGCAACAGCATTGAGCCGACACCGCGCAGCGATATTTCTTTCTTGCCTCCATTGAGCAGATAGTTGCGCACAGCCTGTTCTTCAAGGAAATGGCGAGCCGTGAAAAGTGGCGACAGATTGACGGAGTCACCTTGCATGATGTGCTCTGTCTCAATAGTTGCGAGCATGGCATATACCCAGCAGAGCGAGCTGCTGCCCTGATTCTTGACGGGTGTAATCTTCAGTCTCACTTCGTCTTTGAAGTGGCGCGGTGTCATCTCTTTATTTTTCTTCTGCTTGCAGGCTGCGATTGAGCTAACAACAATAACTGACAACAATATGTATGTAAGTATTCTGCTTGTGTGTTTCTTCGGCATAAATTCTTTTTTAATTGATAATTACTTTCACTCTCGAACTAACACTCTCGAACAGTGACCTTTGGTTGACAATTGAGAATTGAGAATTTCCCAACTGACAATTGACAAATTACTTATTGATATATTGCGAATAGCGCATGCAAAGATACATCATTTTATTCAGATAAGGCTTTCAGTATGAGCCATTTTGTCACGGAAAAGGGCAAAAAATTAAAATTATCAATTATCAATTGTCAATTATCAATTATTTGTCGTACCTTTGCCCACTCTTTTTAAGTAAAGGAAACGAAAATGAAACAAACCAATCTCAGCAATTACAGTCTCAACGATTTCGAGATAATGGCACCCGTCGGGTCGCGCGAATCGCTGACAGCAGCAATACAGGCTGGCGCCGATTCCGTTTATTTCGGCATCGGACAACTGAACATGCGCTCACATTCAGCCAACCATTTCAACATCGACGACCTGCGCGAAATAGCACAGACATGCAACGAACACGGCATAAAGTCATATCTCACTGTCAACACCATAATCTACGAGGAAGACCTTCCTACGATGCGCGAGATAGTAGACGCTGCAACAGAAGCTGGCATCTCTGCCGTTATAGCAAGCGATGTTGCCGTTATGACCTACTGCAACAAGGTGGGAATGGAAGTGCACCTCAGCACCCAACTCAACATATCAAATAGCGAAGCCCTGCGGTTCTATTCTCAATTTGCCGACGTTGTGGTGCTTGCCAGAGAGTTGAAGATGGAACAAGTTGAGGAGATTCACGAGAAGATTATCAACGAAAACATTCGCGGTCCGCGCGGAGAACTAATCAGAATAGAAATGTTCTGTCACGGGGCACTGTGCATGGCTGTGAGCGGAAAGTGCTATATGAGCCTGGCTGATAGCGGCAGGTCTGCCAACAGAGGCGAGTGCATACAGATTTGCCGACGCTCCTACATACTGACAGATGCCGAAACTGGCAACCAGATTGAGGTTGACAATAAATACCTGATGAGTCCGAAAGACCTGAAGACCGTGCGCTTCATCGACAAGATGATGTCGGCTGGAGTGCGTGTTTTCAAGATTGAGGGACGCGCACGCGGTCCTGAATACGTCTACGAAGTGGTGCGCTGCTACAAGGAAGCCATCAAGGCTGCACTCGAAGGAACAACCACCGAAGAGATGAAAGACAAGTGGGACGAGCGCCTTGCCACTGTGTTCAATCGCGGATTCTGGGACGGTTACTATCAGGGACAGCGTCTGGGAGAGTGGAACAGCAACTATGGCTCAAACGCAACCGAAAAGAAAGTCTACGTTGGTCGCGGCGTTAAATACTTCAGCAAACTTGGAGTTGCAGAGTTTACCTGCGAGGCTGCCGAGTTCAGTGTTGGCGACAAACTGCTGATAACTGGTCCTACGACAGGCGTTATGTATGTTGACTGCTCTGAAATCAGATATGAACTGCAAACAGTAGACACTGCGCAGAAGGGCACTCACATCTCTATTCCTGTCCCAGGCAAAGTGCGTCCGAGCGATAAACTCTTTAAGATAGTGAAGAACGGCTGAGCGTTTCGGATGAAAGATGAATGAAGAAGGATTAATGAATAATCCAGATTAAAGATTAATTGATTAAGGATTAAGGGATTAATGATGAAGTTTTTTTCATCAGAACAATATAAAAAGAACTAAAAAGATGACAATAAACGAGTTGCAAGACGAGGTGATTGAAGAGTTCAGCGGCTTCGACGACTGGATGGATAAGTATCAGTTGCTCATTGATTTAGGCAACGAACAAGAACCGCTTGACGAGAAATATAAGACCGAGCAGAACCTCATTGACGGCTGCCAGAGCCGTGTGTGGCTGCAAGCAGACTATCATGACGGCATAATAGACTTCACTGCCGAGAGCGATGCCCTGATTGTGAAGGGAATAATTGCCCTGCTCATCCGCGTTGTCAGCGGACATACACCGCAGGAAATACTTGATGCCGACCTCTACTTCATAGACAAGATTGGACTGAAAGACCACCTATCGCCTACTCGCAGCAACGGTCTGCTGGCTATGGTCAAGCAGATGCGAATGTATGCTCTTGCCTTCAGCAGCAAATAACAATCCAACTGTCGGCAAAAGAAACAGAACATAAGAATCTGGAAAATGCGAAAACTCAGAACAATAGAGATAAAGCGGCTGTCGGTAGAGGGATTTCAGGAAGCCGAGAAGATGCCACTCGTGGTGGTACTCGACGACGTCCGATCGCTGCACAACGTTGGCAGCGTGTTCCGTTCTGCCGATGCTTTCCGTCTCGAAGCCGTCTATCTCTGCGGCATAACGGCAACACCGCCTAATGCAGAGATTCACAAGACCGCGCTCGGCGGCGAGGAATCAGTTCGATGGGAGTATTTCAAGACTGCCGACGAAGCCGTTGCTCATCTTCGCAACACTGGCTACAAGGTCTACAGCATAGAACAAGCTGAAGGCTCAACCATGCTCAACGACCTGAAAATAGAGAAGTTTGAGCCAGTAGCTGTGGTGCTTGGCAACGAAGTGAAAGGCGTACATCAGAGCGTGATAGATGCCTCCGACGGATGTATAGAGATACCTCAGTTCGGCACGAAACACTCTCTCAACGTATCAGTTACGGCTGGCATCATCATCTGGGAGTTAGCAAAACGTTTTTATTTTCCACAACCATGAAAAAGCAAATTCTTCTTATCAACGACATAGCTGGCTACGGAAAGGTGGCTACTGCGGCAATGCTGCCCATACTTTCTTATTTCGGCCACCCTGTCTACAACCTTCCTACAGCACTTGTTTCTAACACTCTCGACTACGGAAAGTTTAATATTCTCGACACAACCGACTATATTAAAGGGGTCTTTCCCGTATGGAAGGAACTCGGTTTCTCATTCGATGCCATTGCAACGGGCTTTATAGCGTCGGAGCGGCAGGCACAAATCATTTCGGGTTACTGCAAGGAGCAGGCAGAGAAGGGCACTTCTATCTATGTTGACCCTATCATGGGCGACGAAGGAAAACTCTACAACGGAGTCACAGAGGTTGCCATCCGTGCAATGCGCGAAATGGTATCGGTTGCACATCTCACCTATCCTAACTATACAGAGGCTTGCTATCTTACTGACACCCAGTATAAAGAAGAAGGGGCAACACTCGAAGAAGCCATGCTGCTGGTAAACAAATTGCGAAAGATGGGGGCGCGTTCTGTCCTGATAACGAGCATAAAGGTTGACGGTCAGCCTTCGGTTATGGGCTACAATGCTGAAGACGACGATACCTTCTGCCTGCCATACGTTGAAATTCCCGTACATTTCCCTGGCACAGGCGATATGTTCTCTGCCATTCTCATTGGTCATCTGCTCTCTGGCGAACCCCTGAAGGCAAGCACGCAGAAAGCCATTGAAGGACTATACAAACTGATAGAACTGAACAAGGACAACGAAGATAAGAACAGGGGCATTCCTATCGAAAACTATCTGCACCTGCTCTGACAACTTGCAGAACAAAAGAACAAACACGAAAATGAAAACTATTATTAAGAAAACATCACTCATCGTGTTGCTGATATGCTGCCAGATGGCGCTATCAGCAACGCAGATTTTCACTATAGACTTATCTCATAGCGACGACAACGGCGCAAACAGGCATCGCAACAAACGCCCAAAGGTGGGACTGGTGCTTGGCGGCGGCGGCGCGAAAGGTGCTGCTGAGGTAGGCGCACTGAAAGTGATTGAGGAAGCAGGTGTGCCAATAGACTACATCGCAGGCACAAGCATTGGCTCTATTTTGGGCGGACTCTACTCCTTAGGCTATCGGTCTGCCGACTTAGAGAATCTTTTTCTTCAGCAAGAATGGATAGACCTGTTTGCTGGCGAGATGATAGAAGGCGGAAAAATAGAGGCTCTCTTCGACTCCATTGCCTGCCGCTCAAATCCTAACATCTGCCTTGCCGACTCACTGTCATTCGACGATTTGCCTATACCCTACCGCTGCGTCGCAGTAGACCTGAAACGGATGGAAGAAGTGGTGCTGTCGAATGGAAAGCTGTCGCGTGCCATGCGTGCCTCAATGGCAATACCCGTTGCACTGCGATCAGTTGAGATTGACGGAAAAAAACTTGTTGACGGCGGAATGTTAAACAACCTGCCCGTTGACGTTGTGCGGCAGATGGGGGCCGACGTGGTTATTGCCATCGACCTGCAACAAAACAAACACAAGTCGAAGTCGTTCTCGCTGAAAGACGAATTGGGGATAGGCGGAATACTCGACTGGCTGATTTCGAGACCCGACTGGCAGAAATATAATGACAACTGCGACGATGCCGACATCTACATAAACCCGCCTCTCAACGGCTATAACGTAACTGACTTCAGTCCGCGACATATTTCCGACATGATTGCCTTAGGCGAAAAGGAGGCACGAAAGCACTTTAAGGAACTGCAAAACTACCATAAGCACTGCAAAAAGAATAAGTAGTCAGACAGCGTTTAGCACAAAACAAAAATTCACATAGCCGCAGCAGAAGATGCAGATAGCCTCATCTTTTGCTGCGGTTTTTCGTTTAATACAATCTGAATGGTTTGTAAACCTTGCATAAATCACTAAAAATCGCATCAATCACTCAAGCTAAAAGGATGGTAAACTCAATAAAACTACAAACTCATAGATTTATAACATAATCATCTTTCAATCTGAAAGCAGTTTTTTGTTTCTTGTCCTTGCCGAGCGGAAAACTTGCAATTTTCAGAGCCGAGTTGGGTAAAAAAATTGATTAACTAACCTTGCAAATAACTTAAAAATTTACGACCGAGAAAAATAAAGTTGCAAAATATGCGAGTATTTGGCGGTTTTTCGCTCTTTTTAGTAAATCATTCAATATCAAGACATTATACGTTTCGTCTCACAATACATAAGTGTTAAAAAAGTCAAAGGGCACCTTTGGCACTGCAATATGCCACATATCGCACTGCAATATGCCACATATCGCACTGCGATATGCCACGTTTCGCATCGCGAAAGGACACCTTTCACTTTTTCGTTCCGCACACTTGTTCACATAGTTTAAGCCGATTGATTAACAATTAAACACATTTTTGCATTCAGCCTCGTGCCAAGCGGAAAATCTTTCTCTAGAATGAAAATTCCGTTTGTCAAGATTTTTTACTTTTTTCGTCAATATTTCGGGCTGATTTTGAAAGTTACAGATTGTAAGATTGCTTGAGTTTTAAATGTCACACAGATGCCACAGGTTACTCAGATTTTTTATCGTTAAAGTCAAAGTTAACGTTTAAGGTTCCCGTTATCATTATCATTGGATTAGTTCCCGTTCCCGTTAAGGTTAAGGTTAAAGTTGAAGTTAATACTTCATAATGTTTTGGTCTTCAATAAAAAATATCAAATATCAATTGTCAATTATCAATTAAAATATTACCTTTGCCCCCAAATTATGAAAGACTTTATACAGGTATTACGACGCTTCATACCTCCATATAAGCGTTATCTGGTGCTCTCCGTAGTGTTTAACATACTCTCTGCGGTGCTTAATATTTTTTCCTTTGCGGCTTTAGTGCCTATACTCAACATACTGTTTCAGACCAAAGATGCTGAGAAGGCTACACAACTGATGGCATGGGACTGGGAACACGTTACGACAGTTGCGATGAACAACATGAACTATCATGTTCAGCAACTCATAGCAAGCGTTGGTGCTACAACCACGCTGCTCATCATCGGACTGTTTCTCGCCTTCATGACGTTTCTGAAGACGGGTGCCTATTTCCTTTCGTCTGCCACAATGATGCCTATAAGGACTGGTGTTGTTCGCGACATTCGCAACCAACTCTACCGCAAGATTACGTCGCTCTCGCTCTCGTTCTTCTCAGAGGAGCGCAAAGGCGACATCATTGCCCGCATGAGCGGAGACGTGCAAGAAGTGGAAAACTCCATAATGTCGTCGCTCGACATGCTTTTCAAAAACCCAATCCTCATCATTGCCTATTTCTCTACGCTGCTGCTCATATCGTGGCAACTGACTCTTTTCACGCTCACCATTGTTCCGCTGATGGGTTGGCTAATGGGATATGTGGGAAGAAAACTCAAGCAGAAGTCAATCCGCGCACAAGCCCTATGGAGCGACACCATGAGTGTTGTTGAGGAAACTCTTGGCGGACTGCGCATCATCAAGGCTTTCTCGGCAGAGCAGAAGATGAACAAAAAGTTCGACTCGGTAAATACTGCCTACAGAAACGACATTATGAGAGTGAACATCCGCCAGCAGATGGCACATCCTATGAGCGAGTTTCTCGGCACGGTGATGATAGTCATAGTGCTATGGTTCGGCGGTGTGCTCGTTTTAAACAATGCTTCGCTCTCAGGACCTATATTCATCTACTATCTCGTAATGCTCTATTCCATCATCAACCCGCTGAAAGACTTCTCTAAGGCAGGCTATAACATTCCGAAGGGACTGGCTTCGATGGAGCGAATAGACAAGATTCTGAAGGCTGAAGTGGAGATACAAGACCCAGAAAACCCGAAGCCGCTGCCCGAAGGCGGATTCAATCACAGCATAGAGTTCCGCCACGTTTCGTTTTCCTACGGACAGACTATGGTGCTAAAGGACATTAACCTTACGATAGAGAAAGGCAAGACAATAGCTCTCGTGGGACAAAGCGGAAGCGGAAAGTCTACGCTTGTCGACCTCATACCGAGATACTACGATGTGGTTGAGGGGCAGATACTCATTGACGGCATCGACGTGCGCGACCTGAAGGTGCAAGACCTGCGCCAGCTTATTGGCAATGTCAATCAGGAGTCAATACTCTTCAACGACACTTTCAGGAACAATATATCATTCGGCGTTGACAAGGCTTCGCAAGAAGAGATTGAAGAGGCTGCACGAATAGCCAATGCACACGACTTCATCGTGGCTTCAGAACATGGCTACGACACTAATATAGGCGACAGAGGCGGCAGACTTTCGGGCGGTCAGCGTCAGCGAGTGAGCATTGCCCGCGCCATTCTGAAGAATCCGCCTATACTCATTCTCGACGAGGCCACTTCGGCTCTCGACACCGAAAGCGAAAGACTGGTGCAGGATGCGCTCGAAAAACTCATGCGCACTCGCACTACCATTGCCATTGCCCACCGTCTTTCCACCATTCGCAACGCCGACGAAATCTGCGTGCTGCACGATGGTCAGATAGTAGAACGAGGAACCCACGAAGAACTTATTGCACAAGACGGCTACTACAGCAAGCTGCATGCCATGCAGCAAAGTTGACAGAATGGCGGAAAGTCTGATGCAGGAGTCTAAAACATAAATCACAGTAATCAACAGATACTATTAGTATTACAATGAAAAAAACACCAATTCTTGATCATAAAGCATCGTCGGTCGTAGCCCTTATCATAAACCTGTTTATGGCGTTTGTGGTCTATAACATCTGCCGCGTGGCTTATATGCTTGAGAACTATAGTTACTTTGGCGGACATCTGTCGGCTGCAAGCCTCTGGAACATTTTTCGTGGAGGATTCATGTTCGACCGCTCTGCCATTGTCTACACCAATGTGCTCTACATCGTGCTGATGCTTTTCCCGCTCTTCTATAAGGAAACGCAGATAATGCACAAGATAGAGAAATGGCTGTTTGTTGTTGTCAACAGCATAGCCGTTGTCGTAAACCTTTCCGACTCGGTATATTTCCCTTACACATTGCGCCGAACCACCACATCTGTGTTCAGCGAATTTAGCAACGACAATAATCTTTCGGGCATCTTCCTGACCGAAACAGTGCGCCACTGGTATCTTGTCTTGCTCGGCATTGCGCTCATCTTCCTCATGTGGCGCCTGTACGTCAGTCCGCAAGTGTTGGCATCGCAGTTGAAGACTGTTGCCGACCGTGTGCGATATACCGTTATAATGACCCTTTGCCTTGCAGCAGCAATACCATTGTGCATTGGTGCTTGTCGTGGTGGACTCGGCTCTGGAATACGGCCTATAACCATCAACAATGCCAACCAGTATGTTGACAGACCTATAGACTGCGCACTTGTACTGAACACGCCTTTCGCACTTCTTCGCACAATAGGCAAGAGTGTTTTCAGCGTTCCCGACTATTTCGCTTCTTTAAACGAGGCAGAAAAGACATTCAGCCCTATTAAGAACAAAGACAAAAGTGCGGATAGCGACAGCACAAATACAGCCATGCGCAAGAAGAATGTTGTAATAATAATCGTTGAAAGTTTCGGACGCGAGTATATTGGAGCATTAAACAAGTCGCTCGAAGGAGGAAAATACAAGGGCTATACCCCAAATGTAGACAAACTGATAGAGAAGAGCCTCACTTTCAAGTATTCCTATTGCAACGGAAGAAAGTCAATAGACGGCATGCCTTCAGTGCTTTGCGGAATACCTATGTTTGTTGAGCCGTTTGTCCTCACACCAGCCTCTATGAATTCATATACAAGCATTGCAGGTCTGCTTTCGGGCGAAGGCTATGAGACTGCATTCTTCCACGGAGCCAACAGGGGCTCTATGGGCTTCATGGCATTTGCCAACAAGACAGGCTTCCAGCAATACTACGGCAGGCAAGACTATGCTGCCGACAAGCGTTTCGGAGGCGATGCCGACTTCGATGGCAACTGGGGAATATGGGATGAGCCTTTCCTGCAATACTATTGCGCAAAGATGAGTGAGATGCACGAGCCTTTCATGACAGCCGTATTCACCGTTTCGAGCCATCATCCTTTCGTAGTTCCCGATAAATATAAAAATGTATATAAGGAAGAAAACCTGCCTATACAGAAGTGTATTCGCTATACCGACATGGCTATCGGAAAGTTCTTTGACGAAGCGAGCAAGCAGACATGGTTCAAGAATACAATCTTTGTCCTGACAAGCGACCACACCAACCAGAGCGACCACCCAGAATACTCCACCGACTTAGGACGTTTCTGCTCGCCTATAATTATTTATGACCCGTCAGGCGAACTGAAAGCAGAGGTGCGCGACGCCGTTGCGCAACAGATAGACATAGTGCCTACTGTGTTGAGTTATCTCAACTATCGTAAGCCTTTCTTGAGTTTTGGCTGCGACCTGCTGTCAACGCCAGCCGATGAGACCTTTGCCATAAACTATCTCAACGGCACCTATCAACTCGTAAAGCATGGATATGTGCTGCAATGGGATGGCAACGCGACCAAAGCCATCTACTCTCTCGACGACAAACTAATGAAAAACAATCTTGTTGGTAAGGTCTCTTATCAGCAAGAGATGGAACAGGAAGTGAAAGCCATTGTCTATCAGTATATGTACCGAATGGTCAATGACAAACTGCTGCCTGAGAAGTAATACACCACAACCATAAAAACGCTATGAGAATAATCAACACTATGCTCCGCAATCTGACATACTACGCACTGCTTGCCGTCTGGTATTTGCTGTCGCTACTGCCTCTTCGAGTGCTATATGTGCTGTCAGATTTCTTCTATCTGCTACTTGCCTATGTGGTTAAATACAGAAAGCGCACAATCTTAAGCAACATTTCTTCTGCCTTTCCTGAGAAAACGAGCGATGAACACCGTGCCATTGTCAGGAAGTTCTATAGTGCCTTCTGCGACTACATAGTAGAAACGATTAAGCTGATGACTATGAGCAGAAAGCAGATGATGCGTCGAATGCGATTTGATGGTATGGAAGAGATAAATCAGATTCTTGCAGAAGGGCAGTCGGTTGCCCTCTATCTCAGCCACACCTTTAACTGGGAGTGGATTTCGTCTGTTCCGCTATGGGTGCCCGACGAGGTTGTATGCGGCGAGATATACCATCCTCTTGAGAATGAGATATTCGACAGGCTCTTCTTAAAGGTCAGGCAAAAGAATATGGCTCACGGCGTGGCTATGAACGACACTCTGCGCAAGATTGCTCAGTGGAAGAGCGAGAAGCGCACTTATGTCATGGGATATCTCTCCGACCAGAAGCCACACTGGCACAATATTCACCACTGGGTAGACTTCCTTAACCACGACACTCCTGTGCTGACTGGTGCAGAGCGAATTGCTAAGGCAACTAACGAGGCTGTGGCTTATGGCGACATTTACAGGGAACGACGCGGCCACTATGTATGCACCATAAAACTGATGACGCGCGAAGTGAAGGATATTCCCAACTGGGAAGTTACCGACTGGTATTACAAGGAACTGGAAAAGACCATCCGCCGACAGCCAGAAATGTGGTTGTGGAGCCACAAGCGATGGAAGCGCACACGCGAGGAGTTCAATCGCAGGTTTAAGGTTGAGAATGGCAAGGTGGTTGACAGGGAGTGAGGCTGTGGCTCTTAACTTCTTAGTTTTTTTTGTTAAGAAATGTGTGACAACCCAATACTCAACGCTTAACACCCATAAACTAAACAACTCAAAACTCAAAATATGATAATAGGTTTCGACGCTAAGCGCATTGTTAGCAATTCTACAGGACTGGGCTCTTACGCCCGCACACTCATCAACTCCATGTCTGCATTGGCAAAGGACAAGCACCAGCTGTGGCTCTATGCACCAAACAGCGGGTCTGACAACTTGCGCATGCAGGTGGAGGAGAACGACACCGTCAGATATGTCTATCCGAGAAAGGCGCGAAGCGGAATAGCGCGTGCCTACTGGCGTGCTCATGGCATTGTCAGAGAACTTAAAGCCGACGGAGTGGAGATTTATCACGGACTGACTGGCGAACTGCCTTTTGGAATAAAGAAAAGCGGAATACCCAGCGTTGTCACCATCCACGACCTCATCTTCATGCGCCATCCCGAATACTATAATCCCATAGATGTAAGGCTATACACCATGAAGTTTCATCGCACCTGCAAGGAAGCCGACCGCATCATAGCCATTAGCGAATGTACTAAGCGAGACATCATGCAACTGGGAGGTGTCAGTGAAGACAAGATTGACGTAATCTATCAGAGTACAGGCAGCCAGTTTCTGCGCAGAGTGTCAGACAGCGAGATGCAGACTGTACATGCTGACTACGACCTGCCAGCCCGATTCATATTAAATGTAGGAACGGTGGAGCAGCGAAAGAATGCGCTCCTTGCCGTGAAAGCCCTTCGTCATCTGCCCGAAGACATCTCACTCGTCATAGTGGGCAGGCACACTCCTTACACCGAGAAGATTAAGAAATATATTTCAGAGCACAATATGCAGCAGCGCGTTCGCCTGCTCAATCATGTGCCATACGACCATCTCCCTGTCATATATCAGGCTGCTGAGGCATTTGTTTATCCGTCACGCTATGAAGGTTTCGGCATTCCAATAATAGAAGCCATTCAGAGTGGTCTGCCTGTTGTTGCCTGCACAGGATCTTGTCTGGAAGAGGCTGGCGGTCCTCATAGCCTCTATGTCGACCCCGACGACGAAGTTTCGCTTGCAGCAGCCTTGCAGCAGTCGCTCATAGGTGCAGCCAATCGGGATATCCGCATCAACCAGTCTCGCGATTACATCCGCCGTTTTGAAGGCAACGACGTAGCCAGCCAAGTGATGAAGATATACGATAAGGTTGTGCGTGGCATCCATTAGTTTAGTTCATAGTTATACACTATTTGTTGCTTGTCAACTCGCTTACTGAATAAAAACGTAGCAGCAATTAACCGCTAATTGCAATAAAATTATTATTTTTGCACCTATCATTATGTTTTTGCTTAATCGTTTTTAATATTATGAATAAGAAAATCTTTATTTTTTTGTTTGCTGCCATAGTTTCAATGGCGGCTAATGCACAGGCACTGAAGAAAGTTTACAACGAAGAAATCAATCCTATGGAGCAGATTGACAAGGCTATTGCCGATGCTAAAGACAGCGGAAAATTCGTCATCTGTCAGGTAGGAGGCAACTGGTGTCCGTGGTGCTTGCGCTTTGCCGACTTCATTGCCAACGACAGTACCATAAGCGAGATTATTGACCAGAACTTCGTTTATATCCATGTAAACTACAACCCTAAGAGGTCTGAGGGAGAGGAAAAGACTAAGTTGGCTGCGCAGATGCTGAAACGCCTCAACAGTCCTGCACGCTTCGGCTTCCCTGTCTTCGTTGTACTCGACGATGAAGGAAACGTGATTCATATCCAAGACTCAAGTTTCCTCGAAGAAGGCAAAGGGTATAACAAGGAGAAAGTTGTCCGCTTCATGAAGAACTGGACTCCAAAAGCCGTTAAAGGATAATCACGGTCATAAGCCTTATTTGTTGCGACTGCAACTGATTTTCTTTTAAGAATTACACTCAACACTGAAAACATGCTTGTAAAGACATATTGCGCTGCCGTAAACGGACTGGAAGTAACCACAGTAACAGCCGAAGTAAGTCTTGCCAAGGGATATATGTTCCATCTCTCTGGATTAGGCGACGAGGCAGTAAAGGAAAGCCGCGACAGAATAGCCGCAGCACTGCAAAACAATGGTTTTAAATTTCCGCAGAATGAAGTGACCGTAAACCTCTCGCCTGCCGACATAAAGAAGGAAGGAAGCAGCTACGACCTTCCGCTTGCCATAGGCATACTGGCAGCCAACAGCGATATGCGCAGCGACATGCTCAGCGACTACATGATTGTTGGCGAGCTAAGCCTTGACGGAACAATTCAGCCTATTCGCGGAGCATTGCCAATAGCCATAAGGGCAAGAGCTGAAAGGTTTAAAGGACTGATTGTGCCGAAACAGAACGAGAGGGAGGCTGCCGTTGTAAACAATCTCAACGTCTACGGCATGGAGACTCTCAAAGAAGTAATTGACTTCTTGAACGGCGTGGAAGGCTATGAGCCTTGCTTTGTTGACACAAGAAAAGAGTTTTATGAGCATCAGTATCAGTTCGACCTCGACTTTGCCGACGTGCGCGGACAGGAGAACGTGAAACGTGCGCTGGAGGTTGCAGCAGCAGGCTTTCACAACATCATAATGATAGGTCCTCCTGGTTCGGGCAAGTCAATGATGGCAAAACGCCTGCCAAGCATACTGCCCCCACTCTCACTTGCCGAGAGCCTTGAGACAACGCAGATTCATTCCGTCGCAGGAAAACTTGAAAAAGGCACATCGCTCATATCGCAGCGACCTTTCAGAAGTCCTCACCACACTATCTCGCAAGTAGCAATGACTGGAGGAACATCAAAGGCACAACCAGGCGAAGTGTCGCTGGCCCACAACGGAGTCCTCTTTCTTGATGAACTTCCTGAATTCAACAAGAACACTCTCGAAGTGCTTCGCCAACCTCTTGAAGACCGCAAGATAACTATTTCAAGAGCAAAATATACCGTTGAGTATCCCTGCTCCTTCATGTTTGTTGCCTCAATGAATCCATGCCCATGCGGCTACTATGGCGACCCGACCCATCACTGCGTCTGCACTCCAGGACAAATCCAACGCTACATGAACAAAATCAGCGGTCCGCTTCTCGACCGTATAGACCTTCAAATCGAAATAACTCCAGTACCTTTCAAGGAAATAGCCAGCACAAGGCAGGGAGAGCCAAGCTCGGTTATACGCGAAAGAGTGATAAAGGCACGCCAGATACAAGAGGAACGTTTCCGCAACCACAAGGGAATATATTTCAACTCGCAGATGTCAGAGCGTATGATTCACGAATATGCCGAGCCCGACGACAACAGCCTCGAATTGCTCCATACTGCTATGGAACGCCTCTCGCTCTCCGCCCGAGCCTACAGCCGCATCCTGAAGGTTGCCCGCACCATCGCCGACCTTGAAGGAAGCCAAAAGGTTCAGACCAACCACATCGCCGAAGCCATCAACTACCGCAACCTCGACCGAGGCGACTGGGCGGAGCGAGGGATATGAAGACGAAATAAATAAAATTGTCAGGCATTTCATGAAATACTTGCATATATCAGCATAAAACGGTAATTTTGTTTCATCTAAAAAAATACATTATCCTCAAATCCGCAACCTATAGGGTTTAGTGGGATTTTGCTTGCAAAGCGACAAAATTCATTTTATTGTACATATTTCTTGCACAACAGAAATGTCGCAGACACAAAATCCCCTTACCCCATAAA
>JAGAGD010000061.1 GCA_017627765.1 Prevotella sp.
CGAAAACTCTAATTATCCCAGCATAAATCTACCTATCCGCAAGAGTTCTACCTATCCGCAAGAGTTCTACCTATCCGCAAGAGAGAGATCTACCTATCCGCAAGAGTTCTACCTATCCGCAAGAGATAGGCGGATTTTAAGGGGTATTTTGGCATATATATAATAATGTAATAGAAGTGCAGAGCGCTTGTTTTCAGTTGCGATTCGACCGACTTATGAAGTTGATTCTTTTCTGGATGACAGTCTCCCTTGCCCTGCCACGAAATAATTTACTTAAAGCGAACTTGCATTACACCGCAGAGGGAGGCTGGTGTAGAATAATTAATTTTTTAACTTAAAGAGAAATGAAAATGAAGAATTGGAAAAATCTTTTCGGAAGAAATCTCGGACTGCTCCTTGCAGTAGCCTTCTTCACGCTCGTTGACTGCATTCCGCTGCAAGCGCAGAATGTGACTATTAGTCCTCAGACAGGAAATCTTATTGCAGGTCTGACTGAAGGTGAGGAAGTTGGATATGAACAAGGATGGTCAAGTATGTGGAGACATGAGCAATTACCTTTGACTCTAACTGTCTCAGACTATGGAAACTTAACTGATGCAGGTCAATTAGTTAAACCGGCAGGTAACATCATAGACTATAACGGTCAATTGGTTATAACAGGTGGTATGACAAGAGACTGCTATATAGCTTTAACGTTGCCAAAGGGATTCAGATTTACTGGTTATCGTGCTGTTATTCTGAATAATGTTAATGGCAAGAATATTAGTAATACAGAAATTGGAAGTAATAATTATAGTAAAAATTTCTATGAGACCAATGAAGGATTTGATCATGGAAATTATCTTGCAATAGCACGCAACAGCTCAGGTTCTGCTACTATGGCTAATAATAGCAATAGCAATACAGAGTATATTATTCAGCGTACAAGTATGAGTGCTGATGATATGGGTAATACCTTGTATTTTAAATTAGTTCATAGAGATGGAAATTACTTTTATGGCGTAACTATTAAGTCTTTTGAGGTATTTTTCACTGCAGAGGGTGACTTCACAGAAAAAGCAGTACCTATGTCGCCAACATCTATTTCTGCAGAAGGTGTAAGCTATGTAGAGACTCCTTTTGCTACAAGTAAGTTAGATATTGGTGCAATTAAGCCAAACAAAAAGAATAATAGCACTTATTATAGCTATGACTACAGAAACGTTGAAGACCTTAAAGCCAACCTGATGCTTTATCAAGAAGATGCGGTTAGTGGAGGTATTCCTGGTGATTATGCTTCAGACAAGTGTATCACATCAGTAAATCAGGATGGGCAGAACTACTATGCTCTGAAGAACAACACATATTTTGTCGAGACTCCTGTTGAGATGAAGACTAAGGATAATATTACGCTTTATCAAGGATATCGAATAGTTGGAGCTACTATAAATTATGTTGCAGAAAACAACACAAAAGATGTATTCTCTGAAAAAAAATATGATAATTTTTATATTGCAACCAATGTAGGATATAATACTACTTATTATCTATCATCAGAAGCAGGCGTAACAACTTCAATAGATGAAGCTGGGCTCTGGTTTATGGATGATGAAGGATATATACGTCTGGCTTCAAATCCTGACTTGTATTTGAAAAATCAAACAGTTGACGGAACCACTAACCGATTGGCAGTCGTTTCTTTGCCAGAAAGACCTGCTAAGTTTACAAAAGATGGTAATAATATAAAATTAGGAAATGGAAATTTATACCTGAGATTACATTATTCAGAAAGTGTTTTTATTATTACAACAAAAACATATGATTACTTCTTCATGAGTAGTAGTAATACTTATGCCAAAGCGACAACTTATAACTCAGGAACTCAGACAACCATTATGGCAAAAACTGGTACAGAAACACTATCAGGAAGTCCAAATTATACTTTGAAAGTGTATGACAAGACTGGAGAAAAAGTTTTGAAGGAGGTCTCTGTAAAGGCTGGCGACAAGGATTCTATTGAAATAAATGGATTAAACAACGATGCTGTAAAGTTCGAAATTAGTAATCTGGAAAATGGAACTTTCAGAGCACTTGTCAATATTGATGTAACAATGCAGGCTTTGAACCCTTATATTAACTCAATGACAATCGTATGTCAGGAAAAGAGCGGCAACGGACGTAAACTAACTCAGCAGTTTACAGCAAATGATTTTGCTGTGCGTGGTGGAAAATTTACATTCTATGTCCCAACAGACTTTGAACAACCATGCCTGTTCACATTCGAAGACCTAAAGAGTAATTACGGTGATGAAACATATTATAATAATACCGACACAACACATTACTCTCGATATAATTTTGTTAAGTCACCTTACTGGACAAATACAACAAGCCTATATGAAAATTATGATCCAGACCACACTTATACAGACAAAGTAGTGGCACTTGTTGCAGGAAAGAGCGCATTCCGCTTTAACAATGCAGATGAACTTAGCAACACATCAACAGATACACAAACACGCCATCTTGAAGAATACCCATTCTCTCTGCAAGCTTATGGAAATGACAACTTCAAACAAGTTATCATAGATCAGGGAGAGACAGACAAAGCCTATCTATTCACTTGCGATGAGACACGCTACAACATTGCACCAACAAATAAGTTAGAGCACCGTTATTATGCATTCTATTTGATGGAGGTGGAACTAAATAAAAAGAGCTATGACCCTACATTTACTTGGGAAAGGATATATGATGAGGGTAAAACATACTACGTTGACAACAACAATCAGCGTGTTACTAAATCACAATGGGGTCTTAAACTCGGAACTACTGCAAGTACCGATGATGGTAAACCTGGTTATCTGATGGTTTCTCAGATTATAGATGAAATCAGCAAAGCATGTAAGGAAGGCAATACAAATGCACCTGAAAGCAGTGAGCAGATTCTTTATATAGATGGCAGTGACCTGCAGGCTGTTGTTGAAAATGAAGTAAAAGATGTTACTACTGGAGAGGTAAGTAAATATGAACTTAAGCAGATTATTGAGAACCTTGGCGCAAATGCAATTGTATATTTGCCAGAAGGAACAACTGCAAATGTGAATAACTTTGCCTTTAAGAATGTAAGTGGAACATTTGATGGTGCAGCAGACTTTATACTTACAGACCGCAAGCCATTCTATGCTCCTTACGACATTCAGTTGGCAGCCGAAAGACAATGTACATACAAACGCATTCTTGATCCTGCTAAAAATGGAACTGAAAAACGTGCCGTTGCTACTGTTATCCTTCCATTTGTACTTACAGTTGACAAAGGAGTACACACAAATGCAGACGGAAGCAAACCTTTCTCAGTACATGAGATGAAGGCAGATAATTGTATTGGACCTAAAGACGAGCAGGATGATACACAAAATGTTTATTTCCCAGCAATAGAAGATGGTCTCAATAAGACTGAGGCAAATAGACCATATATTATTAAGATTCTTAATGTTGAAGAACAGGATTCTAAAGTTCCTTTCGTTGCAACTCAGAAAGGTACAACGATTATTGCATCTACAAAAATGGATGAGGAAAACTATACATTTGAAGGTCAATCGTCAGTAGGAACAACAACTCCAACTGCTAAGACTCCTGTGACAGCAACATACAACTTCCAGAGTCTTGGAACTTATGCTGGAACAAAACTAATGATTGACGATCCTGTTAATTATTTCTATTTTGCACACAACTACCTTGTATGCACAAAGAACCTTGATAAGGATTTGGAATGTGCTAAGATATTGCCATTCCGCACTTATTATCCAACAACAACGACTAAGTCTGCTACATTCGCAATCGTATTCGGTGAGGGTGAAGGCAATACAGACCCAACTGGTATCAACAATGTAGACGAGACACCAGACCTTGTGGTTGCTCCTGGCGTTGGTACAATCACAATGGCTTCAACTATAGAGCAGGGTGTCAAGATTTATAACATGAACGGTGTACTCGTTGACAAGGTTGTGATGGGTGCTGGCGAAACTAAGACAGTAAACCTCCCAGCTGGTATGTATATCGTTAATGGTACTAAACTTATTGTAAGATAAGAAAGGAGGATAATATGACAGAAAAGAAAAAGTATATTAAGCCTCAGACAGAAGTTGTAGATGCTCACGTTTCACTCAGCATCCTAGATGGCTCAAGATGGGATGAAGCTGAAACTAAAGGCCACAGCTTCGACGATGAGGAAGAAGAAGACGGAATGTACGAAGACAACTTCCCAGGCTGGGGAGATTAGTCTTCAGGTAAACACGAGTTAAGTTAAGTATATACTAAAGATAATACAATAAAATTAAGAAGAATGGAATAAGGCTCTTAGCCTGCCAAGTAAGTAACTAACTTAAATTAACTCATAAGAAGGAAGCACCAAGATAGCTTAACCGCTATCTTGGTGCTTCTGCTTTTTTTTAACCTTAACTTTAACTTTAACTAGGGCATACGCCCCCACCCCGTTGGGGCACCCCCTCTAACTTAGAGGGGGAATGGCTACTGCCAGAGTATTTGACAGTCCACAGCTATTCAGTTTACAAGTTAAAGTTGGAAAATCTGGGACATCTGAGGAATCAGTGTGACATTAAAAACTCAAGTAAAGAAATTGCTCCCCTAAGTTAGGGGAGCTGGCACAAAGTGACTGAGGAGTGTGCTTCCACGATGCAATGGCATCATGGACGATTAAAGATGAAGGAATAAGAATTAACGTTAACCTTAACGATAACGTGAACTTTAACATTAACTTTAACGCTAACGGGAACAATGACATACGCCCCCGCCCCGTTGGACACCCCCTCTAACTTAGATGGGAAATAGCTACTGCCAGAGTTTTTGACAGTCCACAGCTATTCAGTTTACAAGTTATAGTTGGAAAATCTGCGACATCTGTGGCATCTGTGTGACATTAAATACTCAAATAAAGAAAATTGCTCCCCTAAGTTAGGGGAGCTGGCACAAAGTGACTGAGGAGTGTGTTTCCACGATGCAATGGCATCATGGATTATTAAAGATGAAAGAATAAGAATTAACGCTAACCTTAACGATAACGGGAACAATGACATACGCCCCCGCCCCGTCGGGGCACCCCCTCTAACTTAGAGGGGGAATAGCTACTGCCAGAGTATTTGACAGTCCACAGCTATTCAGTTTACAAGTTAAAGTTGGAATATCTGCGACATCTGTGGAATCAGTGTGAAATTAAAGACTCAGATAAAGAAAATTGCTCCCCTAAGTTAGGGGAGCTGGCACGAAGTGACTGAGGAGTATGTTTCCACGATGCCATTGCATCATGGACGATTAAAGATGAAGGAATAATGATTAAGGTTAACGTTCCCGTTCCTTATTTACAGCTTTTAGAATTTTGTGGTTAATCTTGTATAGTTTTGGGTTAACAAAGTCATGAACATATATTCGTGTAGTCTTAGTGTTAGTATGACCGAGAGCAGTTGAAACCGTTTGCAAGTCAGACGACATTCTATAGGCGAGGTCAGCCCAAGTATGTCGTGCAACATAGCTTGTAAGGTTTTCCGTCAGTCCAGCCATCTTTCCAAGACTCTTCAGCAGTTTATTGTATTTACACAGGCTGTCATGATAAGTCCTGTAGTCCTCGTTCATGTCACGTTCAATAATAGGGAATATGCGCTGTCGGTTATAGGCAGAATACTTCTCTATTATCTTCTTCATGCAAGTCTCAATCCTCACACACACCATTTGCCCCGTCTTATGCCTGTAGTATGTTATATAGTTTCCCTGAATGTTTCCATGCTCCAGATGCGCCATGTCAACAAAAGGCATTCCCATAGCGTAGAATGAAAACAAGAACAAGTCGCGTGTTATTTCCAGTAAAGGTTTGTTTTCAAGGTTCAGAGCAACAATCTTCCTTATTTCGCTATTGCTGATAGAACGCTTTCGGGTGCTGTGATTGCGTGTAGATATGTGTCTGAAAGGCTTTTTGTCGTGCAGTCTTTTCTGTCTTATAACCGAGTTATACAATGATCGTAGCGACCGCATATAGCATGAGATAGTATTCAGCGTCACGCCTCTTTTCTTCAGCCACTTGTTGTAGCCGTCAATAAAGTTATAAGTTATTTCGTGCATGATAGGAGGTCTGTCCTTGTTGTAGACAGTCAGGCTGCGCAGAGCAGTCTTGTAGTTGTAGGCAGTTCCTCCCTTAGCATTGTTGATAATCTTCTGCGCATAGTGTTCCAGAGTCTCATCGTGTCCACGATATATGCGTTCACTGCGCCTTGCTTGTTCGTCACTCTCTTGGTCAATCTGTTCTTTTCTTGATTGGCTTCTCTCTTTGTAACCTTTGTCAGCCTGTTTCCTTTCATCCACACCTTCCTCGTCATGCTGCCAGTAGGACAGCGTTGACACTTGTGTAAATGGAAAAGACTCAATCTGTAAAGGTACATTCATCGTTTCATTTTCGGCATCGCTAGTCTGATAGCTAATGCCTATGATTTTATTAGATTTCATAATAATAAAAAATTAAATATTTAAGTTTTGAGAAAGAAAAGTATTAATTAATCTAATAATACATATAAATATGAGCAATGTATTGATTAATCTTCTCTTATCTTAATCATTTTTGGG
Source organism: Prevotella sp. (assembly GCA_017627765.1). Classification (GTDB taxonomy): domain Bacteria; phylum Bacteroidota; class Bacteroidia; order Bacteroidales; family Bacteroidaceae; genus Prevotella. The sequence continues at coordinate 6,610 of JAGAGD010000061.1, forward strand.
ATTTCTACTAATGGCTATAGCGCGGCATAGCCTTTATGTAGTTCATAGTTAAGGTTATCTTTCCTATTAACATTAAAGTTATCGTTAACGTTAAGGTTATCGTTCCCGTTCCCGTTAAGGTTATCGTTAAAGTTAAAGTTAAATAGTGACAATTTGTAATAATTTAGTGTATGTTGATAAAAAAGTACAAACATTTTTGCATAGTTTTAGAATTATTTATAGATTTGCAGTTGGTTTAAGTTTAACTTTAACGGGAACTTTAACTTTAACGTTAACTTTAACTTTAACTATGGCATACGCCATGAGAACAGGAACGGGAACTTTAACCTTAATGGGAACTCGATTACTATAAAAAAATAACATAAACATTTTAAAAATCAAAAAACAATGACAATTCCTACAGTATTCTGGCTCGTGCCTATCGCTTCGGTAGTGGCCTTAGGCATGGCATGGTTTTTCTTTTGTCAAATGATGAAAGAAGATGAGGGTACGGCGCGAATGAAAGAGATAGCCCTCTATGTGCGCCGTGGAGCAATGGCTTATCTGAAGCAGCAGTATCGTGTAGTTACAATCGTTTTCGTGGTTCTTGCTGCTATTTTTGCATTTATGGCATACGTGCTGAAGATGCAAAATCCTTGGGTTCCTTTTGCATTCCTGACAGGTGGACTTTTCTCTGGCTTGGCTGGTTTCTTCGGAATGAAGACTGCTACCTACGCATCTGCTCGAACAGCTAACGCTGCCCGCAACAGTCTTGACAAAGGTCTGAAGGTTGCTTTCCGCAGTGGTGCTGTGATGGGTCTTACCGTTGTAGGTCTCGGACTGCTCGACATTGCTCTGTGGTTTCTCATTCTGAATAAGTTCGGCGGCGAGAACATCACCCTGATAACCATTACAACAACCATGCTAACCTTCGGTATGGGTGCTTCTACACAGGCTCTCTTTGCCCGCGTTGGTGGAGGTATTTATACTAAGGCTGCCGATGTAGGTGCCGACCTTGTTGGCAAGGTAGAGGCTGACATTCCAGAAGACGATCCACGAAATCCTGCAACCATTGCCGACAACGTAGGCGACAACGTAGGCGACGTGGCTGGTATGGGTGCCGACTTGTATGAGAGCTATTGCGGAAGTATTCTTTCTACGGCAGCTCTTGGAGCTACAGCCTTTGCTACAGCAGGCGAAATGCAGTTGCGTGCTGTCATCGCTCCGATGCTGATAGCTGCCGTTGGCGTATTCCTCTCACTGCTCGGAATCTTCCTTGTCCGTACAAAGGAAGGTGCAGGCATGAAGGAACTGCTCCACTCCTTAGGTGTAGGAACAAACGTTTCGGCTGTTCTTATTGCCGTTGCATCGTTCATAATACTCTATCTGCTGGGCATCAACAACTGGCTCGGTCTGTCTTTCTCGGTGATTACAGGTCTGGCAGCAGGTGTCATCATCGGACAAGGTACAGAATACTACACTTCTCACAGCTATAAGCCTACACAGAAGATTGCAGAGGCTTCGCAGACTGGTTCGGCTACAGTAATTATAAAAGGTATAGGTACAGGTATGATTTCAACCATGATTCCTGTTGTTACTATCTCTGTTGCAATCATGCTAAGTTATCTTTGTGCAAACGGTTTCGACCTCTCAATGAGTGCAGAGAGTCTGTCTCATGGTCTTTACGGTATTGGTATTGCAGCAGTCGGTATGCTGTCAACACTTGGCATCACTCTTGCTACTGATGCTTACGGTCCTATAGCCGACAATGCTGGCGGTAATGCAGAGATGAGCGAACTGGAACCAGAAGTACGTCAGCGCACAGATGCTCTTGATGCTCTTGGAAACACAACAGCAGCAACAGGCAAAGGTTTTGCTATTGGTTCTGCTGCCCTTACTGCTTTGGCTCTGTTAGCATCTTACGTAGAGGAAATAAAAATAGCAATGGCTCGTGCCGTCAGCGAAGGTCAGCAGTTTGTTGACTCAATGGGCAGAGTGTTCGACCCAGACCATGCAAACATGGTAGACTTCATGGAGTTCTTCCAAGTAAACCTGATGAATCCAAAAGTGCTGGTAGGTGCATTTATTGGAGCAATGGCTGCATTCCTGTTCTGCGGTCTTACGATGGGAGCCGTTGGCCGTGCAGCACAGTCTATGGTAGAGGAAGTACGCCGTCAGTTCCGCGAGATTAAAGGTATTCTGGAAGGCAAGGCTACACCAGACTATGGCAGATGTGTAGAGATTTCTACTCGTTCAGCTCAGCGCGAAATGATATTCCCATCGTTCTTAGCCATCATCATTCCTATAGTCGTTGGTGTTGTGCTTGGCGTTGCTGGTGTAATGGGCCTGCTCGTTGGCGGACTTGCCGCAGGCTTCACTCTTGCCGTATTCATGGCAAACTCTGGTGGAGCGTGGGACAATGCAAAGAAAATGGTTGAGGAAGGCAACTTCGGAGGCAAAGGTTCTGCATGTCACAAGGCTACTATCGTAGGTGATACCGTAGGCGACCCATTCAAAGACACAAGTGGTCCATCGCTCAACATTCTGATTAAGCTTATGTCGATGGTTAGCATCGTAATGGCAGGTCTGACTGTTGCGTTTATTTAATAAAGGGAACGGGAACTTTAACTTTAACGGGAACGGGAACGGGAACGGGAACTTTAACCTTAACTTTAACTTTAACCTTAACGGGAACTGGTTATGAGTTATGAGTTCTTGTCAACCAGCCAAATTGTTAACTTGTAAATAAAAAATGGCATCAAGCGGATTGCTTGATGCCATTTCGTTATAACAATAATGACTTTAGAAGAAGTGAATATATGCAACATTATTGTTCCATTTTAGTACATGATCGACTTGCTCTGTAGATGGGTTGTAACTGAATACTCCTGCTGAATTCTCACCAAATGCAGCGAAATATACTGTTCCGTTATGATATTCGATCTCAACACTATGACCGTCGGTATAAGGTATTCCGTTTATTTTCTTAATAGTCTTGTTTTTGAGGTCGATGATAACAGCCATTGAGTTGCGTGCAGTATAAGGATTGTTAGTAGTGAGTTCAATCAGTCCGACATAGGCTGCGACTTTGCCGTTTCCTATATACTTGGTATTATAAACCGTTGCAGCCTTATATTCGCTTCCTTCAATAGGGGTGTTGCTGATGTCCCATGAGCGTGAAGTGTCAAACTCCTGCTTTCCTGCTGGTATGCAGACAAATCCACTCTTTACATTCTGCGGATTGTAGGCAAAATATCCTGCACAAGCAATATAGATATCGTTCTGCTCGTTAGTGAAAATCATGCCTTCGAGCATAGGACGTGTTGGAAAACTCAAACCTGTCTTTGTCTCGCTAATGAAATTAACTACTTTGTCGGTCTGAGTATCAATTACGACAAGGTCAACCTGACGATGGTTGTCATAAGGCATCCACCTGCTGTCTAACTGGTTGAGTGGCAGATAGTATAATCCGTCGCGAATGATGCCATGAGCAGGCTCGCAGCTGGCATCGCCATGTGCATATTCTTTCAAGTCAATCTCTCCCAATTTCTCAAGAGTCTTAGGATGAACCATCTCTACCCTACCCAATGAATAGAGCGGGATGTATGCCTTGTTGGGGCTTGCAATGATGATGTGCTGAGGATAGGAGCCAGGAATGATCTGTCGCTCTGCTGCTTTACTCAATCCACGATAAGAACGCTCATATCGGATAATCTTCTGCGTTCCATCGTTTCCAAATTCAGGGAAGATGTAAACGTCGTTTCCATTGACAGACATGGTGCTTGCGAAACCAGCCTGAATGGAATTTGCAAGACTGATTGTGCCAGAAAGTGAAGGCATCTGAAGGAAATAAGATGTTCCACTGGCACCATCGGCGTTCTTAACTATAGCACCGACAAGCACATTGCCTTCACCGCCAATATATTCACCATTGTCGTCGTCTTTTTCGCATGATGATAAACCTAACACCATGCCACATAAGGCTATAAGTTGCCAACTTCTAAATAATGTTTTCATTGTTTAATATTTTTATTGTTTATCTGAATATATATCTTAGTTTTATGCCAAGACTCCTACCAGGCAAAGGGCGATTGAACTCAGAAATCACTTTCTCATCAATAAGGTTAGCAATTTTACCAGAGATGAACAAACGCTGATTCATGAAACTATGCTCAAAGCCTAAGTCGAAAGTAGTTGTTCGAGGAATCCTGCGCTTGACGTTATTAGTGAGTTCGAAGTCGTAGAGATATTCCTCAACAAAAGCCATGTCTGCAAAAAAACGAGTGTTCTGTCCTTTTCCGCCAAAGAGATTTTCGCGATGGAACTCTAATCCTGCATTAGCAAGGAGATAAGGAATATTAGGCATTCGCTTTCCCTTTGTAGTATTGGGCAGTTTTGTTCCTTCTTCATATTTTCGAGTGTCGCGCAAGTCCTGATAGGTTATGTTGCCATATCCATAGAGGAACGGAAAGATGTCTGCCTTAACTTCCAGTTCGACACCGAGAGTACGCATTTCTCCAAAGTTCTGATATTGCGCTCCCAGTATTCCTTTAACAAAGCGAATCATGTCTTTCAGGTGCATATAGTAACCGTTAAGCTCTATCTGCAAATTGCTTGGGTGTATGCCGACGAGGTCGTAGATGAGACCTGCATTAAGACTGAGATTTCTTTCAGGTTTCAGACGCTCGGACGGAGTAATGGTGATGCCGTCGCCAAGAAGCTCATTCTCGGAAGGAATGCGGACATCATACCCGCCAGAGAGTTTTGCCATCAGAGTGCGGGTAAACCTAAAACGCATTGCATCGCTGAAGCCTATGCTGTTTTTCGTGAGATGAATGTCCTCAGCAGGTGTATTGACATAAAGATTGCGATACATGGTAGACATGGAATACCAATAGTAACGCCCCGTAAGAGAGTTGAGGAAACGGTCGTTGCTTGTGCGATAATCATAACTCAGGCCACCAACCCAACTGCGCATACGCGAGTTGAAATCAACCTTCTTGCCAAGACTTTTCTCCTTGATATCGTCTGAAGGATAGCCGTTGGCAAGTGTAAAAACTGAATTGAAATTAATGGAATGCCACTTATTTATAATATATTCTAAGTTGAGTTTGTTCATGAGCGTAAACTTGTCATTGTCGGAATTGGATGCATAGCGATTGCCAAGTTCACCGCCATAGAGTGAAGCACTGGGATAGGCATTGCCATCCCAATCATGATAAACCTTAGCAGTGTCGACAAGACTATAGTTTGTATATGCAACAGACGTGCTCATTTCAAAATCTAATCCAGGAATAATAAAGTCGGACTTCTCAAGTTTGCTGCTAAGACCGAAAAGCTGCGACTTGCTATGCGCCTTCCTGATGTCATACTCTATACCCTGAATATCGTGATAGGTATTGAGAAAAACTGGTTCTAACTCAACTTCGTCAAACCACCATTTCTTTGCTTTAAGACTACCGCCGAGAAGCAGTTTCTTAAACTTATCGTGATTGCGCTTTAGTTTTCTTCCTTTCTCAAAAGGCGACTCCATCTCATAGTCGTTGTCGGCATAAGTATAGCTGCCTCCAATGCCGAAAATGAGACCTGCATTTTTAAGATTTCGCTTCAGCACAGTCTGTAGCTTATTGACGTTGAACGACTCGTGAGTATAACTGACATCGGCATATCTGTCGGGATATTCCTTTATTACGATGTTTACGGCACCACCCATAGAAGACCCTCCAAACTTGGCAGGGACAATACCTTTGAAGATTTCAATGCGGTCAATCATATCTATAGGAATATCGTTAAGGTCGAGGAAGTCGCTCTGATCGTTCAGCGGAGTTTCGTCAATGAAGAATCCTATGCGTTTTCCTTCAAGTCCGCGCAGCGATATTCGGGAAGAACTGCCCACTCCACCAGTTGAACGAACTGTTACACCGACCGTCTTAGCCAAGACACTCTCAATGTCGCTGACTGTACCTTGCAACTGTTTCATGCTGATGACAGATACAGGCATTGCCTGCTCGCGTATCTTACGGGCTTCGCTCTTACCTTTCACAACAACCTCGGAAAGCGACTGCGATGACGGATACATTCTGAAAACAACTGGCTTTGACTTTGCATCTTTCAGAGTCACCCGTCGTGTGATGGTCTCATATCCGATGAACTTAACTGAAAGAATATAAGTTGAATTACTAAGATTGTCAATCTGGAACTTTCCTTCGTCATTGGTCACAGCACCAGTCTTAATCGACTCTATGTAGACAGTAGCCCCAGACAATGGTGCACCATCTTCGTCAATAACCTTACCAGCTATGGTTCCTTTCTGAGTCTGGGCAACAGCTGATGCTGAGAACGACACGAAAGCAATCAAAAAGATTAGAATTTTATTTTGCATTTCTAAAGAATTTAAAGTTTAGTTTTTGTGTTATTGTATGTAATTTAGGCGTACATTCCTAATGAATATTTCAGCCTGCAAAGTTCGTCATATTGGAAGAACACTACAATACCTTGAAAATATGATTTTATGAATACTAAGTTATGATTACGAAGCAGTAAAGATTTTAAATACAAGAAAAGTATAGTTAAGAGAAATGGATATAAAGCTGAGTTATTCTTAACCGAATAAGAGAATTGAATAGCAAATTGTTGTGGGATATTGAAATAATAAATCACTCAAAATGTGTAGTTGACTAGTTGACAAGTTGAGAATTAAGCTAAAGTTTATGAAAGTTGAGTAAGGGTATTAATTTTTGTTATAAAACTAAGCAAACAGGGATATGCGATTAAATAGGCTTAAGTAGAGATAACTAACAGACATACTGGAGGAAATGACGCAAATAATTAGAATTTTTATTCTTAATTTTGCATGACTATAAAAGAGTTGGGTATTATTTTGGATGGTCTTGTTCTTGACAATTTTAAAGACTTGGCTTTGATTATACAAAAAAGTAGATACAATGAAGAAGAATTTATTTAAACTTTTGGCTGGATTTGTCTTATTACTGGCTGCCGCTTATGTGGGGATATACAGTTACTCGAAGTTCTATCAGAATGGCGATGAAGAAGATGTGGTCAGACACTACATGACAGACATACCCGTAGAACCATCGCAGTTTAAGGAAGACTTCGACGATATACACCGACAGGTGGAGAAACACTATAAGCTATATAAACAGAAGGGAATCTCAATGGATTCGCTATACAATGTCTTTGCAGAAAAACTGAAGAATGAAGTTAAGACAAAAACAGACTACTGCAGAATGCTGATGGAGTACTTCGCAAGTCTTAACTCTGGCAACTGCTATGCTTATTTCAAAGAATATACTGCCAACTTCTGCCCTACCCTGATAGATGGAAGAGTTTTCGTAAATAACCTGAATGACTATCTGCACGATAACGGTTTCAGAGAGAAGGATGAAATTGTCAGTATTGACGGCATTAAAACTAAAGACTGGATTGAAACCAACAGGAAATATTTTTCAGGTTCTACACCTGAGGCAAAGACTTTTAATACTGCAATGAATGTGTTTAATAATCCAATTGACTCCGTCAGGATATACACTGTAAAAAGAGATAATGACACACTTACACTCTGTCTGCCTCTGAAAAAAAGTGAATACTTCGGAGTTGCCCCAGGACTTTACCCTGTAGAATACAAGCAACTAAATGCTTCCGTTGGCTATATAGCAATAAACTCTATGAAAGATGAAAGCGTAGAATTGTTTGACAGTGCATATAACAAAGTAAAGAAACTGCCCTTCCTAATAATTGACATAAGGCGGAACTGCACTGGCAGTAGCGAAAACGGAATAAAAATATGCCAAAGCCTGCTAAAAAATGAGCAACCTCATTGCATGAACAAGAAGACAATAATGACACCAACCTCGAATACTTATCAAGGAAAATTGTTTCTGCTGATAGACACTTATACTTACGGGGCAGCAGAGTGTTTTGCAATAGACTTGCTGGAAAGCGGCAATGTTACTTTAGTAGGTAAAACTACAGGTGGCGATGCTGTGAACAGCATAAGAACATACTGTTCAAGGCATGGAATTTATTTCCGTCTGCCTACCCATTCACAAAAAAAGTCGCCAAAAGATTTTCAAATGGAAGGTATAGGCATTAAACCACATTACATGGTTGAGCAGAATGTTATTGACTTTTTAGATGACAGGGATACACAACTTAACTATATCCTAAACTGGCTTGGAGGCGACGACTAAGCTGCAACTCTCAGCAAAATAAAAATAATGGCTGCCTTCAGGAAAAGAAAGCAGCCATTATATTTATAAACTATTGAATAAACTATTTTACAATCTTAACAATACGACCGTCTTGACGCAGTATATTTATTCCTCGCTGCATATTCTGCAAACGACGACCGTCAATACTATATATTTCTTTAACTTTTTCTCCAGAAGTTACTGTCTCTACTGCAGCCGCTTCATCGCTCATTTCTTCTACATTAGAAAATAAATAGGTTTCATATTCAGCATTATAAACCCAAGGCTGTGACAAATAGAAATCTACTCTGCCCTTAGGCACATAAAGTGTACCGCCTTCCATTAAGTTTTCAGAAACAAAAGCAAGTTCCGCTACATCTGTAAGGTTTTCTGGATAACAATATACCTCATTAAGTTCTGCACATTCCGAAAATGCCATGTCACCAATAGTCTGAATATTGTTGTTGAGCTTGATGGTCTTCAAATACATATTTGAAGAAAAGGCTAACTCTGCAATTTCGGTAACAGATGGTTCTGTGGTATAAACTTCGTCTGTACAACCAGCAGGGAAAGCTATAAGCACAGCTTTATCCTTAGAATAAAGAATACCATTATCAGAAGCATAGTTCTCATTATTCTCATCTACATTAATCTTCAACAATGACACTGCGTATGAGAAAGCACCAGGAAAAAGTTCGTTTACCGACGCAGGTATATCTATAGTAACCAAATTGACGGTATTAGCAAAAGCTCCATATCCAATAGACTCAACTCCGTCTTCAAGAATTATTTCAGACATGACACAACCTGAAAAGACCCCTTCACCGATGGTTTTAACATAACTAGGAATTGTAAGACTCTGCATACCATACACATTAGCAAAACAATTACTGCCTAATTCTTCAACAGTTGGAGGAATTACATAACCCTCTTCGACTCTTGCACAAGGATAGCAAACAAGCACCGACTTATCTTTATTGAAAAGAACACCATCAAGAGCTGAATAATTCGAATTATCATTATCAACTGTAAGTGTTTCAAGTGCAGGGAGTGTGTAGAGAATTACTTGGTCTATGCTTTCAATATTTTTACCTATATGAATGAGTTTCAAAGAATTATCTAAAACAAGCAAAGAAGCTTCAAGTGCAGTTAAACCACTGCCAAAATATATTTCCTCAAGTCCGCCCATTCGCTGGAATGCTCCAATTCCAAGCGTGGTAACATTGTCTGGAACTACTATCTTTTTTATTGCATCACAAAGTAGGAAAACTCCTGAGCCGATGCGTGTTACACTCTCTGGTATATCTATTTCAGAAAGATTTGAACATCCGCTAAGAGCCTGAGTTCCTATTTCAACAATACTTTCAGGCAGCTTGAGAGTAGTGAGTTTCTTTGAATTATAAATTAGGAATGAACCAAAAACATTATCTGCTGTCTTATAATTCTGATTAGCATAACTAAAGTACACATCATCACTGGTAACAATATCAACACCAGAAAGATCAAGTTCTGTCAACTGACCATCAGTTAAAGAATTAACTCCTTTTGCTCCAGCCATGTCGCGCAGTAAAATAAAATCATTACCGTTAAGTTTACCCGTAACTGTCAACTTAGTAATATTATACTTATCTCCATCACTAATAAATGTGTTAAGAGTACCCGCAGTTTCAACATGAATAATACGTTCTTCTTGAGCTAAAGCAACTAAAGAAATAGTTATAAAACAAAAAATTAAGTAGATTTTTCTCATAAAAATAGCATTTACCTTAGTTAATAAATTAGTTTTGTCTCGACAAATATAAAAATATAAAATTGTAAATAAAAACAAGACTACATTTTTTATAATAATTTAAGAACTAAAGTAAAAAAGAATGAAATAGCTGTTGGTGAACAGAATAATAATACAAATGCTTAACTTATGGAAATAAAAAACAACTTATTAACAATAAAGGATAAAGACAGGGACAAAAAAAAGTCCCGCCTTCAGGGTGGAAGGCAGGACGACAGCAGGACAAATCAGAGTCCCCGAAATATAAAGGGGGCGGCTGCCTACTCTCCCGCATTGCATTGCAGTACCATCGGCGCAAGCGGGCTTAACTTCTCTGTTCGGAATGGGAAGAGGTGGGACACC
>JAGAGD010000005.1 GCA_017627765.1 Prevotella sp.
AACATAAGGAACGAAAAAGTGAAAGGTGTCCTTTCGCGATGCGAAACGTGGCATATCGCAGTGCGATATGTGGCATATTGCAGTGCCAAAGGTGCCCTTTCGCACTGCGAAAGATGCCCTTTGACTTTTTTAACACTTATGGTTTATGAGGCGAAACGTATAATGTCTTGATATTGAACGTTTTACTAAAAAGAGCGAAAAGCCGCCAAATACTCGCATATTTTGCAACTTTATTTTTCTCGGTCGCAAAATTTTAAGTTATGGGCGGGGTTAGTTAATCAATTTTTTACCCAACTCGCCTCTGAAAATTGCAGTTTTTCACTTCGGCAAGGGCAGGAAACAGGAAACTGGTTTCAGATTGAAAGAAAAACGCAAGGTTATGTTTTCAGATAGGGAAGGTTATGAGTCAATAATGGTAGAATAAGCGAATGTGCTTATCAAGCTATAATGGCTATTTGGCGTGGTTGCAGCACTAATTCGGCAATTATCGGCTCATTTTTGCGAAGTCAATCTTTTTTTAAGGTTTGCAATGAGCCGATAATTGGATATTGTTCATTAAATTTGCACCGAATGAAAAATATAAAAATGCCTATGTCAACGAAATGGTAGAGGAATATTTTTTTTATTTCGAAGGCAATAAAAAAGTGAGAAGTCTCGTCAATAAAAAAAGAAGTGGAACTAAGAAAAATGTTTTTATGAAAAAAATTGTTGTATCGTCAGCATTTGCTGTATTGCTTTTATGCTCATGCTGTAGAATAAAAACAGATATGATAGGGCGGGCAGGCATAACGGCAGAAATGGCATACGATGGCGTAAACAACTACTGCCATAAGGAATATGACTGGAGTATAGCGAAAGAAAATCCTTCAATAATGTATGTCAGGATGGGGGATGAGACGGAGACGGAATATAAGGTTATATTCCGCAGTTATACGGGTGCTTTTGTCTATTTTCATGTAGATAAGGCAAGCGGGGCAACAAGGATGGTTGAGCATGTCCCGTCTCTTGACATAGAAAGCGAGGCTGGCACTATCGATCTGCTGGACTACATAGAGAAGAGAAACTGAGCCCCTGCCAGAGCAGGTCTCTTAAGTGTTTCCAATTAACATGCCCGTGACCCTTTCAGGCTTCAGGCTTGCAGGCTTTCAGGGTTTTCGGCTGGGGGTATGCCGACTTTTCAGCAGGGGCATGCTTATAGGCTTATATAAGTTCAGCACTTGCGAAAGTTGAGTTGACTGACTGAAAATTGATATGCAAGCAGCGGAAACAGATGGATGGCATGCTCAATTCTTCATATTTAAAAACTTAATTTTATTTCAAATAACTTGAAATTTCAAAAAAAAAAGTATCTTTGCATCATATAACAGGATTTTCTCCGTTATCTTTATATGAAAATGAAAAGAATAGTCTTATTATTGGTTGTGGTAAGTTCGTTTCTGTTTTGCTACAGCCAAGAAAGCCAAACGGCTTATAACTTTCTGCGGCTGCCAGTAAGTGCTCATGCGGCAGCGCTCGGCGGCGACAATATTTCAATTATTGAAGACGATGCTTCGCTCATCTTTTCCAATCCAGCCCTGCTCTCGTCGGTTAGCGACAAGACCATTGCACTCAACTACATGAACTATATGGAGGGTGCCAATACAGCAAGTGCCTCGTTCAGCCGTACGGCAGGCGAGAAGGCTTCGTGGGCAGTCAGCGGACAGTTTCTTGACTATGGAAAAATGAAAGAAGTGGATGCCAACAACCGACAGACGGGGGAGTTCAGCGCGCGCGACATTGCCGTTAGTGGCTATTTCTCTTATATGCTCGGAAAGAACATTGCAGGTGGCATAACGGCTAAGTTTATTACATCTTACATTGGCGACTATAATTCCATTGCTATGGGTGTAGACTTGGGCATTAACTATTATGACCCTGAACATGAGTGGTCGGTTTCTGCCGTTGCTAAGAATCTGGGCGGACAGCTGAAAGCGTATGATGATGACTTTGAGCGCATGCCGCTCGACTTGCAGGTAGGTGTGAGCAAAAGGTTTGTGGGTGCGCCTTTCCGCATCTCTGCCACGCTTTCCGATCTCAATCACTGGAACTATCGCTTCATAAACCATTTGTCTGCTGGTATCGACCTGCTCATCTCAGACCAGTTCTGGATTGGTGCGGGATATAATTTCCGCAGAGCCGACGAGATGAAGATACAGAGCGGCGACGAGGAAAGCAGTCATGGTGCAGGTCTGTCGTTTGGCGCAGGTATGCAGCTTGAACGCTTCAGCCTGCATGTAGCTTATGGCAAATATCATGTTTCCAGCTCATCAATTCTTGTTAATGCATCATTCAGCATTTAAGAATAAGAGCATCTCTAAGGTTTTGAGGCTATTAGGTTATAAGGCAAATTTTAAAGCATGGACATGCCTGATAATTGATTAAAGAATAACTGTTAAGGATTTCAGAATCCGATTAAGAATAATAAAATAATGAAGAAAATCACAATAGCAATCGACGGACACTCGTCGTGTGGCAAAAGCACTATGGCAAAGGACTTGGCACGCCGTATAGGATATGTATATGTTGACACAGGTGCCATGTATCGTTCTGTAACTCTCTTTGCGCTGAGAAACGGACTCATAGGCAGCGAAGGCAAAATAGACGAAGGCGGACTTCGAGCAAGAATGAGCGATGTGAACATTAGTTTCGTGTTCAATAAGGAAACAGGCAGACCTGATACCTATCTCAACGGAGAGTGTGTTGAAAGAGATATACGCACCATTGAAGTGTCTAACCATGTCAGCCCGATAGCAACATTAGGCTTTGTGAGAGAACAACTTGTTGCACAGCAGCAGCAGATGGGGAAGATGAAGGGCGTCGTGATGGACGGAAGAGATATAGGTACGGCTGTTTTCCCCGATGCAGAGCTAAAGATATTCGTAACAGCCGATGCAAAGGTGCGTGCGCAGCGACGCTACGACGAGCTGAAGGCAAAAGGCATGGAGGCAGACTTCGATGAGATTCTGAAAAACGTTGAGGAGCGTGACTATATTGATTCTCACCGAGAGATAGCTCCGTTACGCCGTGCCGATGATGCCATAGAACTTGACAATAGCTACATGACCATTGACGAGCAGAACGAATGGATTTATAATAAATATATAGAAAGAGCTACAGAATAGGGAACGGGAACGTTAACGATAACGGGAACGGGAACTTTAACGGGAACGATAACGTTAATCTTAACGGGAACGGGATTTTTTTAAATTGATAATTGCTTTCCAACTATGCACTATGCATTATGGACTATGCACTATGCTAAGCTCGTCAATTGAAAAGAGAAAGTAGTAATCAATGGTGTAGTGCTAAAGAAATATAAAATCCCTACGTCTTTGATAACTATTAGATAGAAAACATCTAATTTTGCATCCGCGAAACAGGAAGGAAAGGTGCTCGAGTGGCTGAAGAGGCACGCCTGGAAAGCGTGTAAACGGCGAAACCGTTTCGGGGGTTCGAATCCCCCTCTTTCCGCAGTTGTAGCCTGCCCTGTGGCAGGTGTTTTGTTTTTATGTAAACATGTTCTTTGTATATTCAGAATAATAAACAGATTATAATTTTCAAGTCATGATAAGATTAGTATTGAAATATTGTTTTGCCCTTACGCTACTGATGTCTATTCCTGTTGCGGTAGAGGCTCAACAGGCAAACGACTCAGTCCTGAAAGAGCAGGTCGCTAAGGAAATGGCTCCCGACAGTGTGGCTGTTGACGAAGATTTGCAGATGGATGCCGTTGCCGACTCTGTTGCTGCTGACGAAGACTTGCTGGCAGAAGAGGAAGAGAGCAAAGGAGTTTATCAAACGCTGAAGACTAAGTTTATTGAGGGTAATGCTGGATTTATGTCGCTTGTGGCTCTTGCCCTTGTTCTCGGTCTGGCTTTCTGCATTGAGCGCATCATATATCTTACAATGTCGGAGATAAACACCAAGCGTTTCATGGGCGAAGTTGACAAGCTGATAGATAGTGGCGACATTGAAGGAGCAAAGGAACTATGCCGAAACACACGCGGACCCGTTGCTTCGGTTTGCTATCAAGGACTTGTACGCATTGACGAACCAACGGAAGAAGTGGAACGCTCGGTTGCTAATTACGGCTCGGTTATGGTGGCAAACATGGAGAAAGGTTGTTCGTGGATAACGCTTTTCATTGCTATGGCGCCCTCACTTGGATTCTTAGGGACAGTTATCGGAATGGTGATGGCTTTCGACCAGATTCAGAGTGCAGGCGATATCAGTCCAACTATTGTTGCCGCAGGAATGAAAGTTGCGCTCATAACAACCATCTTCGGTATTATTGTGGCTTTGATATTGCAACTTTTCTATAACTATATTCTTACAAAGATAGAGCATCTGACGGTTGAAATGGAAGATGCTGCTATAACACTGATGGACTCAATCGTGAAATATCATGATAGAAATGAAGCGAAATAGCCGCCTGAGCGGTAACAGGAATAATCACAATCAGCTTGTTTTCAGGTTGATGCTGATTTTTATTGCTGTGGTCTTTGCCATGTTCTACATGATAGGCTACACCCACTTCAGCGAAGAAACCCCACAGTTCAACTCCCCGCTGCTTACAGGACTGCTCATCGTAGTAATGATAATGTTTGTAGTAGGAACGCTGGCACTGATGGCATGGTCGGCATTAAGAAAGTCTGGTAGTGGTCAGCCTTTTTGGAAAGTTACCGAAAACCTTGTCCCGAAAGGCAGGATAGTGCTGTATACAGTAGGCGGAGTAGCTTTGCTTTTGATTGCAACCTATCTCTTTGGCAGCACCGACACGATGTTGATAAATGGACAGCCATATAGCCAGAAAGGATGGCTCAGACTGGCTAATATGTTTATAGTTTCTGCAATAGTGATGCTTGTGGCGTGCGTTGCTGCAATAGTTATAAACTGGTTGCGGAACAGGCGCAATAAGACTGTATGACGAAAGATTAACGATTTACGGAGAAATGTTTCTGAAGAACAGACAAAGGCGAGTGCCAGAACTAAATACAACGTCAACGGCTGATATCTCTTTCATGCTGCTGATATTGTTTCTTGTCACTACTTCTATGGATATCGACAAGGGACTATCTCGCCAGTTGCCTCCGCCAACGCCTCCTGAGGAAAAGATGAACGAGCGCGAAGTGCCTCGCGAGAATATACTCAATATTCATATTCTGGCAGACAATAAGGTTAATGTCAACGAGGAAAACGAAGAAATCTCTAAGCTGAAGAAGCGCATAATGAAGTTTGTTGAGCAGAAAAGGAATGTTCATATAATACGAATTGAGGCAGACCGAAACTCTAATTACGATACTTACTTCAAGGTTCAGAACCAGATAGTCGGTGCCTATGCTAATCTGCGCAACAACTATGCTAAGCAGAAGTTCGGTAAAGCGTTTGCCCTTTGCAGCGAAGATGAAAAGCAGGCTGTCAGAGATTATTTTCCTCAGCGCATTTCAGAAACCTACAGCAGTGAGGAAGGAGGTGAGAAATGATTATCCGCCGCCGCAACCGCCGCACTGTGCCTGGACTCAACACGGCTTCGCTTCCCGACCTTATCTTTACGGTATTGTTCTTCTTCATGATAGTTACTCACATGCGAAACGTGACTCCGCAGGTGCGCTATACCGTGCCGAAAGGCAGTAACCTTACTCAGATGGAGAAGAAAGCAGCCATTATATATATTTATATAGGAAAGGAAAGTACATCAGTTAACGACAATGACAATAATGGCAGCGACAACTATTTTGTGCAAGTCAATGACAAAATAGTAGATATTAGTCAGTTGAAGGATGTAATCATTGGTGAGCGTAACAAATTGTTACCAGATGAGTTGCCCCAGATGACAGTTTCTATCAAGGCTGACAAAAACTGTCCTATGGGCATTATCAACGATGTGAAGCAGCAACTGCGACAGGCAAATGCGTTGCGCATAAACTATAATGCCACTCAAGAGAAAGAAGAGAAATAGCCGTTTTGCGTTTTTGTTTTGCTATTTCATTTTGTTTTCTGCACATCTTCCTGTTGTTTTATTCTTGTTTTTCTTCTGTATAATCATGTTAAATAGGCTGACTTTATGCATAAAAACATAACTGAATTATGTATAAATATTGAAGAAATGCAATAAAATAATTACAAAAAGATACAAATTGAAAGATTTTTTACATGAAAAGTTGCACGTTAAAAACTTTTTTTCTACATTTGCATAAGTTAAAATAAAATAATAAGCAGATGTGGACAGTTTATTGTCCTCGTTTGCATTAAATTGTCATCGAATACTAAGATAAGCATAATTCTAAACAAAAATACTTATGGCACAACATCAATTAGACGCTTTAGACAAAAAAATTCTTCGCCTAATCGCTGAAGATGCTCGAATACCATTTTTGGAAGTAGCACGCGAATGTAATGTAAGTGGTGCTGCAATACATCAGCGCATACAAAAACTTACAAGCATGGGAGTGCTTATTGGCTCACAGTTCCTCATCAATCCTGAGATGATTGGATATGAAACATGTGCTTTCATCGGACTTTCACTGAAGAATCCTGAGGACTATGACAAAGTGGTTGATGGAATCAAGCAGATTCCTGAGGTGACAGAGTGTCACTTTACAACTGGCGGCTACGACCTGTTTATAAAGGTTTATGCTCACAACAACCATCACCTGATGAACATTATCCATGACAAATTGCAGCCTTTGGGACTTGCCCAAAGCGAAACTATCATTTCGTTCCACAACTCAGTGAACCGCTCTTTACCTATAGTTGATATACCAGAAGTATATCTTCATAGATAAAATGATAGCATCGCTCGTGGGCGATTAGGCTCTTTTGTAATCTACAAAGGCATAGCGGAAGCCGTGTTTCTCATCGATATCATGGCTTTCGCGCTTTTCTTCTATCCAGTTTTCATATTCAGGGAAGTAAGTGTCCGCATTCTTTGGAGTGTCGTCTATCTCCGTCAGATAGAGCCTGTCGGCAAATTCTATTGCTTGATTGTATATGCTTCCCCCACCTATTATATATACATCTTCATCCTTAGCGCAATGGGCTAAGGCTTCTTCGAGCGAAGAATAGCAGTCGCAATTTGGCAATTCTTTTACACTTCTGCTTATTACAATGTTTCTGCGGTTAGGCAGTGCACCTTTTGGAAGCGACTCAAATGTGCGTCGTCCCATTATGATTGTGTGCCCTGTTGTCAGCGATTTAAACCTCTTTAAGTCGTTTGGGAGCCAGTATAGCAGTTTGTTTTCGTAGCCAATGGCTCTATTTCGTGCTACGGCTGCAATTATGTTTATCATCTTTTACTCTGATTCTTTTTCTTGTTACATTTGTTTTTGTCAGTCGCTAACTTCCTGATTATACAGAAACCTGAGCAGCAATATGTGGATAAGGGTCATAGTTTTCAAGTTTGAAGTCTTCATATTCAAAACTGAAAATGTCTTTAACATCAGGATTTATGCTCATCGTTGGGAGTGGTCTTGGAGTGCGTGTCAGTTGCAGACGTGCCTGCTCCAAGTGATTAGTGTATAAGTGGGTGTCGCCTGTTGTGTGAATAAAGTCGCCGGCTTTTAGTCCTGTAACCTGCGCCATCATCATTAGCAGCAGAGCGTATGAAGCGATATTGAACGGAACACCCAGGAATGTGTCGGCTGAACGCTGGTAGAGTTGCAGCGAGAGCCTTCCGTCAGCCACATAAAACTGGAACATAGTGTGGCAAGGAGGCAGAGCCATCTTCTCAACTTCAGCAACATTCCATGCACTTACAATCATGCGGCGTGAGTCTGGAGAGTTCTTAATCAGGTTCAGAACATTCTGAATCTGGTCAATAGTTCCTCCTTTGTAGTCAGGCCATGACCGCCACTGATGACCGTAGACAGGACCGAGTTCGCCATTCTCGTCAGCCCATTCGTTCCAAATTCTTACGCCATGTTCTTGCAGGTAGTGGACATTGGTGTCGCCTTTCAAGAACCATAGCAGTTCGTAGATGATAGACTTCAGGTGCAGTTTCTTTGTTGTAAGCAACGGAAAACCATCTTCCAAGTTGAAACGCATTTGGTGTCCGAAGATGCTTTTCGTTCCAGTACCTGTGCGGTCTGTTTTCTCCACCCCTTCAGTCATAATCCTATTCAGTAACTCCAAGTATTGCTTCATAATGATGTCTTTTGTCTTTAATCCTTATACCTTAATCTATATTCATCAATCCTAAATCATTATTCATCAGGATTTATTCCAAAATCAGTCTTTAATCCACGATTAATCCTTAATCTTCCTTATCCTCCACTCGCTGGGGTAGAGGTTGTTTGCCCTGTTTCCAATGTTCTTAACAAAGCCCAATGGCAGTCCTTTATATGTAACTACCACATATCCGCGAGGCTTGTCTTCTGCCAGTGTTATAGCCTCCTTGCGCAGATAACTGATTGCTTCGTCATATTCCAGTTCTGCCTTAGGAAAAGCATCTTCGCTAAGTTCTATAGAGAGAGCAAGCGACTGGTCAGGAACAATGTCGCGGCCTTTTTGCTGACCTATCGTAATGCCCGAATGAACAGTGTGCAGATGCTTTTGCGCTAATTTATAAATATGCTCCCAATTCTTCGGGAAGGCTATTATCTGGTCTTTCTCCTCAATCACACTGAAGTTGTCAGCCGATTTCAAATAGCATGATAAATCTATTGAGCCGTTTTTCTTTTTGTTCTTAGCCTTGTCCTTATTTTGCTTAGCTTTTCGGCTTATTGTTTCTTCATCGCTTAGTTTTCTGATAACAGCCATGAATAGACCTTCACCTCGTGTACGACCTTGAATGAAGCGATAGACAGGCTTGTTGAAGCCTTTTAGCAGGCTGCCCGTTATGCCCCACGACTCTTCTATAGGTATTTCAACAATCTCTCCGCCAAGTTCCTCTGCAATCCACTTTATGTTTTCTTCGTTCTCGCGTGTGTTGAAAGTACATGTCGAATAAATAAGTGTTCCGTCAGGCTTGAGACATTTCCACGCATCCGCAACAATCTCGCGTTGCAGTGCCTGACATTTCTCAACATTGCGCAGGCTCCATTCTTCTACGGCTTGAATGTCTTTGCGAAACATACCCTCACCAGAGCAAGGCACGTCGCAGAGTATCATGTCGAACATCAGTCCTGAGCGGGCATAGTCTTTCGGATAGTTGTTGGTTACGATGGTATTAGCATGGCCTTGTTTCTGAATGTTTTCAGCAAGAATCTGAACACGCTTGCCTATAGGCTCGTTTGCCATCAGCAGGCTGCCTTCGGGCAGTCGCGACCGCGCTATTGTAGACTTGCCGCCAGGAGCAGCACACATGTCGAGCATGATAATTGGCAAAGTGCTGTTATCCTTTTCGTCAAGCACCTTTTCAAGAACATGGTCAAGAAACATTGACGATGCTTCCTGAACATAGTATGCACCAGAGTGCAGCAGAGGGTCGAAGGTGAAAGAAGGTCTGCTTTTTAGGTAGAAACCGTCGCAGCACCATGCCACCTTGTCGTCAATCAAGTCGTTTCCCTCTTCCCAACGGCAAGGCTTTTTGCGGTTTAAGCGCACGCTGACCGATGGGTCTTCCGCCAAAGCATCAGCCAGTCTTTGGTATTCTTCCTTACCAACTATTTCGGTTATCTCATGTTCAAAATCTATAGGGAGTTGCATACTTCTTTTTTTGCCAGTCTTTAGCATGTTTTAAGGAAAACAGACGGTGAACTATAATTATGCTTATACGCTCTCTGACTTAGAAATCGAAGAAGAAATCGTCTTCGTCTTCCTCCAGTTCTTGTTTCTTCGGTTTAGGCGGATTCTTCAGGTTGCCGTCTTTGTCAAACATTCCGTAGGTGGTTCGCAGCACAATAAACTCTGTGCGGCGATTCAACTGGTTGGCTGTCTCCTGTTTGTCTTTGTCAAGTTTCTTTATGAAATCTTCTGTCAGAACATCGTTTTCCTTAAGCCATTTATATTTCTCGGTCATTTTCTTTCTGATAGTCTTTGGCTTTTCCTTGCCATATCCTCGCGGAGTCAGTCGGTCTTTGGCTATACCTTTTGCTATCAGATAGTTCACTACCGACTCGGCACGGCGCTGAGACAAACGCTTGTTGTAGTTTGCAGAGCCTTTATAGTCGCAGTGTGCACTCAGTTCTATGGTTACGTTAGGATTCTCGTTGAGCAGTTTCACCAGTTCGTCAAGTGCAGCCGTCGACTCTGGTCGGAGCGTAGCCTTGTCGAAGTCGTAGAAGATGTTGTCAATCATTACAGGCACAGTGATGCTCGGCAGAGGGAATTGCAGTACATATTCTTCCGACTCCTCAACCTCGCCAACGCGCAGTTCTTCTTTGTGGTTTAGGAATCCCTTGCATGAGGCGAGGAAAATGTAGTCTACACCTGGTTTTATAACCTGCTCAAACGAGCCGTCGCCTTTCACGCTAAGCCTTACGTTGGTTCCGTCGTTGCCCACCATGTAGACCTGAGCCGCAGGCAGTTCGTAACCTTCAAGTTCGTAGACCCATCCCTTGACCGTCTGCACAATTTCTGGATTCTCAAACGAATAGATGTGGTCCCATCCGCGACCATCGCCTCTATTTGACGAGAAGAAACCACGATTGTATGGTCCTTCGAAAGTCATTCCGAAGTCGTCGCCCTGGGAGTTGAGCGGATAGCCTGGATGTTCTAAGTGGTATCGCTTGTCTGGACCTATGCTTGCAATGAAAATGTCGAGTCCGCCAAGTCCTGGATGTCCGTCGCTTGAGAAGTAGAGGTCGCCATTAGGTCTGAACGTAGGGAAACACTCGTTGCCTGGAGTGTTGATAGGCGCACCCAGATTTTCAACTCCGCCATAACCGCCTGGAATGATGCGTGCGCGCCAGATGTCGAGTCCGCCCTTTCCTCCTGGCATGTCAGACGTGAAGTAAATCCACTGTCCGTCAGGCGAAATGGCTGGGTGGGCAAAACTTGAAAGCGTGTCGCGCGAGAGTGAAACTTCCGAAGGTTTGCTCCACGCCGCATCACTTCGGTTTGATTTCACAATCTGAGCATATCGGGGGAATGACGGGTCGGTCTTACATTGGGTGAGAAACATTTCGCGCTGGTCTACAGAGAAGCAGCAGGCTCCTTCGTCAAACTCGCTGTTAAGTCCCGACTCAATAGGTTGCGGCTTGCTCCACTTGCCTTTGTCGTCTTTCTGCGAGAAGAATATGTCGCCAGCCTTTGCGCCTGTTATGCCTGATAGCTCGTCGCCCTGAGCCTCGTTTCGTGTAGAAGTGAAATAGAGTTGCTCGTGCTGGTCGCCGAAAAGCATAGGCGAGAAGTCGGCACGACGCGAATTGAAGATGTCCATTTTCTTCACTGTGTAGCGCGAACCGTCTTTCTTCCATTTAGCAGCCTGCTGTGCCGATTTCAGCCCTTCGCGTGCCAATGTGTTTTTAGGGAAAGAGTCAAGAACCATCTTGAATTCCTTCTCCGCCTCCTTATAGTTGCCGTTTCTTAGCAGTTGGCGTGCAAAGTCAAGATGAGTCAGCGTGCTGTCCTGTCCGTATCTGATCACGTTTCTGTAGGCAGCAATGGCTTTCTGTGTAGAGTTGATTCGGTCATAGCAGTAGGCAAGTTTTGCAGCAGCCTTCCCGCGCATGTCGCGCTCCTTAGCAGGAGTCTTAGAGTAAGCCTGCTTAAACTGGTTGGCAGCATCGTAGTATTCGCCTAAAGCAAGATATTTTTCGCCCTTTTTCAGGTTTCTCTCTGCGCCACATGATGTGAGCAGAAGCAATCCCATGATATAAACTGCAAGGCATGAAAATATGTTTCTCTTCTGAATTGTCATGACGTCGGTATTTAAAGAATAAACGTAAAAATACATATTTTATTGTGCTGTCGAAATCGTTAATTTCAGTTTCACTATTTTGTCATGGTTTCTAATACCCATTTTGTCAAAATATTTCATAATAAAAACGAGAACTTTAACTTTAACCTTAACTTTAACTTTAACCTTAACTTTAACCTTAACTTTAACCTTAACTTTAACCTTAACTTTAACCTTAACTTTAACCTTAACCTTAACTTTAACCTTAACTTTAACCTTAACCTTAACTATAACTTTAGCTTTGACTATAAACTCATATCTCATAACAATCTGAAAGCAGTTTTTCGTTTCTTGCCTTCGCCGAGCGAAAAACTTGCAATTTTCAGAGCCATGTTGGGTAAAAAATTGATTAACTAACCCCGCCCATAACTTAAAAATTTACGACCGAGCAAAAAGAAGTTGCAAAATATGCGAGTATTTGGCGGTTTCTTGCTCTTTTTAGTAAAATGTTAGTAATCAAGACATTATACGTATCGCCTCAGAACTCATAAGTGTTAAAAAAGTCAAAGGGCACCTTTCGCAGTGTGAAAGGGCACCTTTGGCACTGCAATATGCCACATATCGCA
>JAGAGD010000062.1 GCA_017627765.1 Prevotella sp.
AAGTGAAAGGTGTCCTTTCGCGATGCGAAACGTGGCATATCGCAGTGCGATATGTGGCATATTGCAGTGCCAAAGGTGCCCTTTCACACTGCGAAAGATGCCCTTTGACTTTTTTAACACTTACGAGTTCTGAGGCGAAACGTATAATGTCTTGATTTCTAACATTTTACTAAAAACAGCGAGAAGCCGCCAAATACTCGCATATTTTGCAACTTTATTTTTCTCGGTCGTAAAATTTTAAGTTATTTGCGGGGTTAGTTAATCAATTTTTTACCCAACTCGGCTCTGAAAATTGCAGGTTTTCTGCTTGGCAAGGGCAAGAAACCGAAAACTGGTTTCAGATTGAAAGATTTTTATTGCATGAATATGAGGAATTATTATTAACTTTGTCGCACTAATTCTATCCAATCAATCATGACAGAGAGAAAGATAACCAGCAGCAGTGTCGGCGACGATAAGATAAAGGAGCTCTACCAGACGGCTTTTCCTGAGGAAGAACAAATAGGATGGGACGACCTGATGAGGCTTGTTGACGAGATGCCGCTCGACTTCATGGCTTACTATGAAGAGGAGATGTTGGTGGGCTTTACGATAGTCTACCCTCGCAAGCCGTTTAACTGGTTCTGGTATTTTGCCGTATGCGACGAACTGCGCGGAAAGGGCTATGGGCAGAATATTCTTACTCACCTGATTGAACGCTACAAGGACAGCGCAAACATTCTCGACATGGAATCGCCAAAGCAGGTATGCGACAACATGGAACAAAGAGAGCGCCGACATGGTTTCTATCTGCGCAATGGTTTCAGAGACACTAACGTCTATCGCACCTACAGCGGAATAGAATATACTATAATGATGATAGGCGAGGGGACTTTCACGAAGAAGGACTATGACGACATCATAAGCGACCTGCAACGCTTCTGGTGGCGTGACGACATAAAAGAAGAATAACCACAAAAACAAAATTTATATGCCAAACTTTGGAAACATCAGCCAGTCTGAAGAATACAGGCGCGAGGAGCTTATCCGCATAATCGGGCACTCTATAGAGAAACTTACTCTGCAAGAACTTGAGGCATTATATTATGATATGTCTACGAAGAATTATATTAATAGTTGACTGTATTAAATATAGTTCGTAGTTGTATTGGATTAAGGATTAAAGAATAAGGATTAATGTATTAGTTTGTTTACTCGTCTACTTTTTAGTCATATATGGTTTATTATTAATTATTTTTTCATAATTTTGCAGTCATAACTTAAAAAAACAATAACATGAAGAAATTCGCTTTATTTATCTCATTTTTTATTTCACTAATGGCAAGTGCAGCAGAAGCACCTCTATGGCTGCGCCACTGTTCAATCTCACCCGACGGAAAAGACATTGTTTTTTCATATAAAGGCGACATCTACACAGTGGATGCTGAAGGTGGTCCTGCACGACAGCTGACAACCAATGAGGCCTACGACGCCTATCCTGTATGGAGCCCTGACGGACAGAAGATTGCTTTTGCTTCCGACCGCGAAGGCAGTTTAGACATCTATCTGATGGACCGCTGGGGCGGAGAAGCACGCCGACTGACAACAGCAAGCTACACAGAGATTCCTATGACATTCGCAGACAACGACCATGTGCTCTATCTCTGCGCTATAATGCCTACACCAGAAAGCATCATCTTCCCTTCTGGTGTTCAGCCTCAGGTCTACAGCGTGGCGACTGACGCTTCACGCCCGACACTCTATTCTGCACTGCCAATGGAAGACATTTGCATAAACCCAGCCAATGGCGACGTACTCTACCATGACATGAAGGGATATGAGGATGCTTTCCGCAAGCACCACCAGTCGCCAATCACTCGCGACATCTGGCTGAGAAGCGACGGAAAATACACTAAGCTGACCGACTTTAATGGTGAAGACCGCACTCCAAGATGGGATGCTGACGGACACACCTATTATTATTTAAGCGAGGAAAGCGGTTCGTTCAATGTCTATCAAAACTCTATAAGCGGGGGAAGAAAGCAGCAGCTGACCAACCACACAACCCACCCTGTACGCTTCCTTTCTGTTGCAAAGAACGGAACAATCTGCTATGCCTATGATGGAGAGATTTACACAATAAAGAAAGGCGGACAGTCTAAGAAACTTGACGTTATCATTACCACCGACAGAGGTGAGCGCGAACTGATTCGTCAGACTCTGCGCACTGGCGCAACAGAGATTGCACTATCACCTAATGGCAAGGAAATTGCTTTCATCCTGCATGGCGATGTCTATACAACATCGCTTGACTACAACACAACAAAGCAAATCACTGACACCCCTGTTGAAGAAAGAAACATCTGCTTCTCTCCCGACGGAAAGAAGATTGCATACGCTTCTGAGCGCAACGGCCTATGGCAGATTTACGAAAGCAAGATAAAGAACAAAGACGAAAAGAATTTCACCTACGCCACTGAACTCGAAGAGGAAAGACTGACACAGACAGAACTGACAGCCCTTCTTCCTAAATACAGCCCCGACGGAGAGAAAATTGCTTTCTTTGAGAACAGAACAACTCTGCGTGTGCTCGACTTGAAGTCGAAAAAGATGAATACAGCCTTAGACGGCAAGTATGTATTCTCCTACTCCGACGGCGACGTATGGTTTGAATGGAGTCCTGACAGCCGCTGGCTGCTGGCACCATATATTGGCAAAGGCGGTTGGAACAACACAGATGTTGCACTTGTCAGTGCCGACGGCAAAGAGGTTCACAACCTGACTATGTCTGGATATGGAGAATCAGAAGCAAGATGGGCTCTTGGCGGCAAGGCTATGATTTTCTCAAGCGACAGGGCTGGATATCGCAGTCACGGAAGCTGGGGATCAGAAAACGACGTTTACATTATGTTCTTCGACCTTGACGCCTACGAGCAATTCAGAATGTCGAAAGAAGAAAAAGCCCTCTACGACGAGCAGAAGGCAGAAAAAGACAAGAACAAAGACAAAGACGACGATGACGACAAGGACAGCAAAGGCAAGAAAAAGTCGGAGAAGAAGCCAAAGGTTAAGCCTTTGCAGTTTGACTTAGACAATTGCCGTGACCGCGTTATGCGACTCACAGTAAACTCTTCATTCCTGGCTGATGCTATTCTCAGTCCTGGCGGCGACACACTCTATTACCTTTCACGTTTCGAGGGCGACTACGACTTGTGGAAACACGAGATTCGCGCTGACAAGACAGAGATTGTAATGAAAGGCGCTGGAGCAGGTACACTGCATGCAGACAAAGACTTCAAGAACCTCTACCTCGCTTCTCGCGGCACAATCAACAAGATAGACTTGGCAAGCGGAAGCCCTAAGGCTATTGAGTTTGAATCACGCTTCAACTATCGTCCTTTCGAAGAGCGTGCATACATGTTCGACCATGTATGGAGAACAATAAAAGACAAATTCTATGTTGAGACAATACATGGTGTTGACTGGGAAGGCTACAAGAAGGCTTACGAGCGCTACCTGCCATTCATAAACAACCGCTACGACTTCCGCGACATGCTCTCTGAAATGCTTGGCGAACTGAATGCATCTCACACTGGAGCACGCTTCTATCCTTCAGGGGCATCACTGCGCACAGCCACACTGGGTGCTTTCTTCGATAACGAATATGACGGCGACGGTCTTAAGGTGAAAGAAGTTATCAAGCGAGGTCCTCTTGCAACAAGAAACACTGGCATAAAGGCTGGTACTGTCATTATGAAGATTGACGGAGAGCCTATACTTAAAGGCAAGGACTACAACTACATGCTCGACGGAAAGGCTGGCAAGCGTGTTCGCCTGACAATAGTAGACGAGGGAAAGAAGAAAGAACGCGATGTTGTTGTAAAGGCTATCAGCGCAGGCGAGCAAGACGACCTGCTCTACAAACGCTGGGTTGAGCGCAACAAGCAGATGGTTGACTCTCTCTCTAACGGAAGAATTGCCTATGTTCACGTTAAAGCAATGGACAGCAAGAGTTATCGCGACGTATTCTTAAAACTTCTGAACGATGAGAACCGCAACAAGGATGCTGTCATTGTAGACGACAGACACAACGGCGGAGGATGGCTGCACGACGACCTTTGCACTCTGCTTAGCGGCAAGCAATACCAAAGTTTTGTTCCTCGCGGCAACTATGTAGGCAAAGACCCTTGGAACAAGTGGACTAAGCCTTCATGCGTACTGATTTGCGAGGATGACTATAGCAACGGACACGGTTTCCCACTTGTTTACAAGACTCTCGGCATTGGCAAACTTGTTGGAGCACCAGTTGCAGGAACTATGACTGCCGTATGGTGGGAGACTCTGCTCGACCGTCAGATGATTTACGGTATTCCACAGGTGGGATGCGTAGACATGAATGGCGAGTATGAGGAAAACCAGCAACTTAATCCTGATATTCTCATCTACAATTCGCCTGAAGACTATCTGCAAGGTCGCGACCGCCAGATAGAAGAGGCAGTAAAACTGATGCTTCAGACTGTAGACAAGAAGTAATAAGACGATTATAAATCTGCACTTTGCAGACAAAAAAAATAAAAACAGAGCATTGGTTGACATGCCAATGCTCTGTTCTTGTTTTTAATCCTTCCCTTAAAACATTTAGCAAATCAGATGGTAGATGCCGCCTGCAAGTGGTCTGACAATGCCTTTCATTTCCATCTCGAAGAGCAAAGACGAAAGACGATTTATAGGAATATTGCTATCAACCGTCAACTGATTTATTTGCAGGTCGTTCTCTTTTGCCAGCACATTCACTATAGACCGTTCTTCGGCTGACAATTCAGGAAACAACTGGCGTTCAATCCCCGTCTTTCGTTTCAGCTCCATAGCCTTATCGCTTTCCCAAGACATTTCCGTCAGAAGGTCGTCGGCAGAAGTAATCATAACGGCACTGCCATGCTTAAGAAGATTATTGCAACCTTCACTATACACATCGCCAACCCTGCCAGGAAAGGCAAACACGCTGCGCGAATAACTCAGTGCAATGTTTGCAGTGATAAGTCCGCCACCCTTAGAAGCCGATTCAACGAGTATTGTTGCATCCGACATACCTGCAACTATACGGTTACGGCTCACAAAATTCTTCTTGTCAGCAGGCGTGCGAGTAGGATGCTCTGTAAGCAGTCCACCTTGACTAATCATCTTTGATGCTGTATCGCGATGACAGTGTGGATACAGGTCGTCAAGTCCATGAGCCAAGACCGCGACAGTTTCCAGTCCGTTATCAAGTGCGTTTCGATGTGCGCAGATGTCAATGCCATAGGCCAAACCACTTACTATGAGCGTATCGGGACAAGACTCGCGCAACTGCTCAACTAGTCGGCGAACACAATCATTTCCATATACTGTGCTATGGCGTGTACCTATTATATTTATAACGTGCTTAGGATTTAGGTTTGCTGTGCCTTTATAATAAACAACCAGCGGAGCATCCTCGCACTGGCGCAGCCGCTGAGGATATTCGCTATCATTGAAAGTCAGCACCTTTATTCCTTTATCAATGCAGAACTGCAATTCCTGTTCCGCCCATCTTTGTGGTTCTTCTGCCTCTCTAAGCATTACAGCAAGCCGCTCGGTAGCATCAGGCACAACTGCTCTTATATCAGACTTATTCTGGACAACAGCAGTAGCAGAGCCCAGTTGCTTATAGAGTTGCAACTTGGCAAAAAGTGGAATGCGCCTCATGGCAGCCAACATCATGGCATTAACGAGTTCACTCATCTATATATTTATTTAAACATCAAATAATATAATAATCTCAATAGTCAGTTAGAGAACTTAATCTCTATAGATAAAGTAATTATCAACCAAAGGTCACTGTTCGAGAGCTTTAGTTCGAGAGGGAAGGTAATTGTCAAAGTAAGACACTGTCATATTCAGGACTATTGCCTAACTTGCCATTAACCAAGCAAACCAGTTCAACTTTAGCACGAAAACAGAGCTGATTATCATGTTTACGATAGATGTCCTGATAGAAAACGTAGCGAATACCCTCTTTCTCTAAGTTAAGTTTTGAGATGAAAACATCATCGCAACGCAGCGGAACTTTATACTGCATGTTTACACGAGCCACAACTGCATCAATTCCTTTGTTGTGCATATCGGCAAAACTAACGCCACGACTACGCAGAAACAGATGGCGTGTATGCTCTATATAGTGCATATAATTGGCATTGTTCACAATACCCTCAATGTCACATTCATAGTCGCGTACTTCCATTTCCGCCTCAAAGATATACTCTTTCATGTTTTTATTTTTTAAGTCTACTTGTCTACTCGTTTACTTGTCTACACGCCTACCTTTCTTAAGATATTCAAAACCTATTCGGCAGCGAAGGCAATCACGTCGGTCACAATAGTTTCGCTTCAGCTGTATCAGAGCCTGAGAGTCTCCTGCTGAACCAACCTGCAAACCGCACTCCGTCCACATCCTAACAATATTGTTTTGTTCAGGTTTCAGTTGTTCAAGGAAATCAAACGCACGGTCAACCAAATGCTCTTCTGAGCGATGACGACCATAGGCAAAGAGCATCGGCACTACGGTGTTTATAATGAGCAGTTGCAACGATGACTGCGACAGTTTCTTTGTGTTCCGCTTGCTTAGCGAGCCAAAAGTATAGTGCGATTCCCAATACTGAGTGACATGAGTAGCAAGAAGTTCCTCTATTTGCTCTATCGAAGTACATTCACAAAGATTACTCAGTAACGACCTGCGACTATGATAAAGATTAGCCAACTGCGAAATCCTTATGTAAGGGAAGTTCTGCGGACGCAGTCTGAGAAAGCGCCACAGGCTGCAATCCACCTCCTGCAAACTGAATTTATGTGCAAGATACTGGTATTCTGAACGAAGCCTGCAATAATACCCATCACTCGTCGCATTGTCGCGCAGCCTTAGCGGTATGTTGTTCTCATCTAAGAAGCCAGCCTGTCCCATGAAGATTGCCTCAATCTGAAAAACATCATCACGATGATGGGCTGCTGCACTAAGGTCTAAACGCTCTGCCCAATATTCAAAAGCATCGCCATTTACGCCAAAACCATAGTTGCGGGCAAGTGTAATGAAGAATGCTTTTTCCCAATCTCCTCCCGACTTCTCAACCCTTTGCCTTATCGCTTCGGTCTTTTCCTCAAGCCGTTCTGTCTGCAAAGCACTCATCCATGAATGCACAGTCAACTTAGACAATTCAGGAATAACCTTATAGCATGGCGGATATTTATCTTCATTCAGCAGAGACTCATAGTTAATCCTTATGGTGTCGGGCACTGCAAGTTCCACCTGCGGAACTGTGTTTCCGCTCTTTGTCCTCACTTCTTTGTCGGCCCTCTCACAGACATGAAGCACTACGTTGTCATAGTGGATATCGTCTTGATGACCATGCAGATACCAATCTGATGAACTATCGTGAATCTCAACATTGCCAACCCAAAGTGTTCCGTCAATCTTCACCTTAGCATTGAAAAAGTCGGGACCATCGTTATGATTATGCAGTCCTGTATCAATCACCTCAACGCTCCTGCCATCAGTAGTAGAAAGCGGATAGGCAGGCAAGAGTTTGTGTTTCCAACAATAGTGAAGTAGTTGTTCCATTATTACTTGTTATTCGTCACTTGCGTGAGAAGTAATTTTTTCTCAGTAAATTATTAGTCGAAATAGATAATGTCTGCGGCATGCCATTCTCTCTTTTCCTTTGGCGGGAGCTGCCAGTAGTCGCCATAGATGGTGCGGCAAAATGCGTCTGCATCGGCTGGCACAGGATAAGAATGTCCTTCAAAATCTGCCTTTGCGTATGGAACAATGTCTTGCTTCCTATATCGCTTATAGAACCATGTGCCATAGGAGTGCTGCACTACATCTGCCTTTCCTATAAACTTGCCAGCCAAGCGAAATAGCGGAAAGAACACGCGGCGGTTTAAATTAAACAGGAACCTGCCCAGTCGTGGATAGTCCTGGCCTATATCGAAAGCAGCAACACATGCCAGTTTCCCCGCAAGCCGTTGCAGTCGTGGCAGCATGTGGTCTTCAAAAGGGAACAGGTCTATTTGCAGTCCTTTGTATTTCTGCCGTTCAAACACTTTCATGTCTTTGCTGCCTTCAGGATAGTTCATCACATACTGGCTTTTAACATCGCGCAACTTATTCCAAGTATAAAGATAGTCCTTGTCGGTTTCAGGCGACTGCAACTTGTAGCGCGGATGCGGATGGCTGCTAAGATACTGGCACAGACGCTTATAGTCGCTCCACGAAAGTGCCACGTCAACATCATCATCCCACGGAATGAAGCCTCCGTGTCGCAATGCACCAATCACGTTTCCGCTGTCAAGCCGATAACTTATGCCCTGCTCTCGGCACACCTTATCTATATAATCAAGCATATCGAGAAGTCGCAACTGTGCTTCGCGCAGTAGAGAACCGTCGGGATTATATTCGCGGTGCAGGCTTTCAGCAGTCTCGCCAGTGTTAAACACAGTTTCGCTATGATTATTGGCTTCGTTCACTTTTTCTTTTAGGTTTAAACAATGCAAAAATACTAATTTTCTTTTGATTATCGCCAAAAGATTCATACTTTTGCAAATAAATTTATGATGAGTTATTTAGTTTATTAGTTTTTGAGTTTATCTGCTTATGAGTTGGACAGGCTGTTGATACGCTTTCCACAAGCTCAATGGGATAATGAACTCTAAGAAACATGTAAATTGAAGGAACTAATAAGCCAAAAAGCTCACAAACTCATAAACTAACAAGGTGGAATCATTAAAAGACAAGGCAACCAAAGGACTAATGTGGGGAACGCTGACAAGCGCGGCAACACAGATGCTCAACGTAGTTTTCGGCATCATCTTCGGTCGTCTGCTTTCACCTGCCGACATCGGACTCGTCGGAATGATTACCATCTTCACCGTCTTGGCTAACAACTTGCAGGAAAGCGGATTCTTCACAACATTGGCTAATCAGAAGAATCCTACTCATCGCGACTTCAACTCTGTCTTCTGGTTCTGCATCTCGCTTAGCCTCATCATTTACACCATACTCTTTTTCTGCGCACCTCTGATAGCGTCTTACTACCATCAGCCAAAACTCGTATGGCTGTCGCGCTTTGTTTTCCTTTCTTTCATCCTCTCGTCACTCGGCATTGCTCACGGAGCATGGATGTTCAGAAACCTCATGGTGAAAGAACGCGCCATAGTAATGATAGTCTCTCTGCTTGTTTCTGGCACAATAGGAATAATACTTGCCCTGCAAGGCTACAGCTACTGGAGTCTGGCTTGGCAGCAAGTCATATTCAATCTGGTCTACAACATCGGAAGATTCTACTTCACCCGATGGCATCCCACATTCGAGTTTGAGTTTGAACCTATCAGAAGAATGTTCCGTTTCAGCAATAAGATTCTGATACCAACAGTCGTAAACACCATCAGCCAGCACTTCCTTACTGTTATCTTCGGCCGTCTCTTTCCTGCACGCATAGTGGGCTACTTCACTCAGGCGTTCAAGTGGAACACTATGGGCTACACCTTCGTAAGCGACTCCGTTGCACAGATAGCCCAGCCAGTCTTAGTAGAAGTAGGAAACGAGCACGAGCGACAGCTCAGAGTGCTGCGCAATATGTTCCGCTTCACTGCACTTGCAGCCTTTCCTGCACTCTTCGGACTTGC
Source organism: Prevotella sp. (assembly GCA_017627765.1). Lineage (GTDB taxonomy): Bacteria > Bacteroidota > Bacteroidia > Bacteroidales > Bacteroidaceae > Prevotella. Next base: position 9,676 of record JAGAGD010000062.1, read on the forward strand.
CATCGTAGCCGATGAGTTCATCGTTGTCCTGCTCACAGCAAAGTGGCAACCTGCTGTTCCACTGCTGCAAGTGTTGTGTCTTGGAGGAGCCTTCATGCCGTTCTATAAGATATACCAGAACCTTGTAGTCAGTTGCGGACGCTCCGACATCTACATGTGGTGCAACATCGCTCAAGTGATTTTGCAGATAATCATAGTATTAGGATGCAGCCGATACGGAATAATGACAATGGTAGTAGTATATACAATACTTAATATAGCATGGCTCGGAGTATGGCAGCACTGTGCGGTTCGACTGTCCGACTTGCGTCTGCGCCATGTCCTTGCAGACATTCTGCCTTATATGCTCACAGCTGCTGCTTCAATGCTTGCTGTATATTTCATAACAAAACCTATAAGTCCACTCTTTGTTTTGCTCATAGTGCGCATCATTGCAGGTGCATTACTCTATCTCTTACTCGCAAAACTATTCCGTCTGCCACTAATAGACCAGTGCATAGATTTTGTAAAGAAGAAGTTTATTCGCTGATGAGTTTATTTGTTTTTGAGCTTTTGAGTTAACAGGTGCAAGTGTGGAATAATCGTATTACAAGACTTGCATGACTTATAAAGCCTAAAAAACTTATTATTCAACAAAGAAACTCATAAACTAAAAAAACAGCAAACTCACTTGTTCCTTTCTATCTTCAAAACAGCGTTGCAATAATCGGCAACAGCCATTCGGTGAGTAATGAAGATAACAGTCTTGTCGCTTGATTCGAGAATATTGTTGAGCAGTTGCCGCTCGGTGTCCATATCGAGGGCAGAAGTCGCTTCGTCGAAAATCATTACAGAGCGATTGCGCAGCAGTGCCCTTGCTATTGCTATTCGCTGAGCCTGTCCTTCGCTCAGACCTGCGCCCTTCTCCGAGCAGAGAGAGTCTAGTCCGTCGGGCAGTTCAAACACAAAGTCGGCACAACTCTTCCTGAGTGCTTCTTTCATTTCCTCGTCAGTAGCATCAAGTTTACCCAGACGAAGATTGTCGCGTATTGTTCCGCTCATAAGCGTATTGCCCTGCGGCACATACACCAGATTGCAACGAAGACGTGGCGATATGGTCTTTTCCTTTTCTTTATTATAGATGGTAACGCCTCCGCTATTTGGATGGAGCAATGCCATTATTATTCTAATTAGCGTAGTCTTTCCCGCTCCTGTCTCTCCAAGCACAGCCGTACACGTTCCTGGCTTGAAATCAAAATTCAGATTGTCTATAACGTTCTCTTTATCATCAGGATAGGCGTAGGAGACATTACTGAATCTTATTCCGCATGAGCCCTCAAGCCATATCGGTTCGCCTTGTTCCTCAAGCGGATTTTCCTCAAGTTCCATTAGTCGTTCAGCAGCAGTAAACACACTTACAGCAGCAGGAATAAGTTTTGTCATTTGTCGTGCAGGCGACTGTATTCTGTTCACCAGTTGCAAGAAAGCTGTCATTCCTCCGAATGTCAGCGTGTCGGCACTTAGCCGCAACGCCGCCCAAAGGAATGCGAGAAGATATGTGAAAGCAAAACCCGTATTCACTATTAGCCGTGAAAACACCGAGAAGGCTGTGCGCTTCACCACTCTATGGCGCAGTTCGCTCTGTGTGTCTTCGAGCCTGCCCACCATTTCGTCGTCGCCCTCCAGAGTCTTTATGAGCATTCGGTTTTGCAATGTTTCCTGCAAGATACTCTGAACGCGCGAGTCGCCTTCGCGCACCTTCCTGTTCAATTGGCGCATACGCTTGATATACACGCGGCTCAATATGAGGAACAACGGAATGAGAATAACGATGATGATAGCCAGCCGACGGTCCATTGAGAAAAGATAGGCAAAGGCACCTACGAAAAGGCAAAGCGTAGAAAGCAGACTCGGAATGGTTGTAGTGAGAAAGTTAACCACATTGCTCACGTCGCTCTCCAGTCGGTTTATCATGTCTCCGCTGTGCATTTTCTCCTTGCCCTGCCATTCTGAGCGAAGTATTCGGTCTAACATCTGCTGCTGCATCCTGTTTTGCGCACGAATGCCAAGAATGTTCTGCACCCACGTTCCGCTTATGCCAAGCGCGAATGTAGCCAGAATAAGCAGTCCCATGATGCCTACAGCCCAATATATAGAGCCTTCATGGCGGCCAGAGGCTATGTCGATAGCGTTCTTCACAGCCCACACCTGAGTAAGGCTGACAACGACATCGAGCACGCCTATCGCAGCATTGATTGAAGCCTGCAAATAGTTGCCCTTCCATGCCCTTAGCATCCATCTCATTATTTCCCTCAGAGTGTACTTATTCTGTTCTGAACGCATCTTATTTTTAATTGATAATTTATAATTACTTTCCCTCTCAAGCTAATGTTCTCGAACTGTGACCTTCGGTTTACGGTTGATAATTTATTTCTTTATAAGACGTATATATCCTTATATTCTTATATTTTAACAGTCTACTATCCAAACTTATATACCTAATAACCTATTTGCTCGCCAGCTCACATCTTCGCTTTTGCTCCCCACATCATTTTTTCGCGCAGGGTCTTGAAGTAACTCTGTCCGTTTCTCTTCACAACCTTCACGACGTGGTTTGCTTTCTTGACAGTTAGTCTGGTTCCTTCCTGACAAGAAACCGAGCGACCGTCTATGGCAACAAGATACTGATGTGAACGGCTTTCCACACTTAGCGTTATCTCCGATGTGTCGCTTATAACAACAGGGCGGATGCTGAGCGAATGAGGAGCAACAGGAGTAAGACAGAGTATTCCTGTCTGCGGAACGAGTATAGGACCGCCAACCGACAATGAGTAGGCTGTCGAGCCAGTCGTTGTGCTAACTATAAGTCCGTCAGCCTCATAGGTTGTCAGCGTCTCTCCGTTTATCTCTGCCTCGATAGTAATCATTGAGGCATCGTCACGCTTCAGTATAGCAATGTCGTTGAGTGCGCAATTATCTTCAACAAGAGGTTTGCCGTCGGCAAAAACACTTATAACGGTGCGCTCCTCTATAGAATAGTCGCCGCGCAAGATGGTCTTTATCTCCCTGTCTATGTCATTGGGGCTGATGTCGGCAAGAAAACCTAATCGTCCCATGTTCACTCCAATTATAGGAGTCTGCTTGCTGCCCACGCGATTGGCAACCATCAGGAACGTTCCATCGCCACCCATAGAAATGACGAAGTCGGCATCGAAGTCGTTTCCTTCAAACACGGTAGCATTGCCAATATCTATCTTCTGGCTGCCCGTAAGAAAGTCGGCATACTCTTTGTCAATGGTCAGTTCAGCACCAGCAGCATCCAACACAGTCAGCACTTTTTGCAGCGAAGCCGACTTGTGGGCTTGGTACTGATTGCCGAAAATGGCAAATCTAATAGGGGTTTGCAACATCTTTTTTGCTTGTTTTATGAAAAACTTTGACTCTCTGATGCGATTATGTGAGAAACATTTCGTATCTTTGCCACACTAAGCGCAACCTTTCAAGTTGCAAAAATACAGTTTTTTAACGAAATAACATTACTAATCATGGCAAAAGTTTATGAATTTCTCGCTGATGGTTTCGAAGATATCGAGGCTCTCGCTCCGTTAGACATTCTCCGCAGAGGTGGCGTTGAGGTTGTGACTGTAAGCATAATGGGTCGCCGCGATGTTTGCTCGGCTCATGGTGTTACGATGATGGCAGACAAGTTGTTTGACGAATGTGCTTTCGACGATGCCGACATACTGTTCTTGCCTGGCGGAATGCCTGGGGCAAGCAATCTGAATGAGCACGAAGGCCTGCGCCAACTGCTGCTCGACCACAACCAGAAAGGAAAACAGATTGCTGCCATCTGTGCTGCTCCGCTTGTGCTTGGCGGTCTCGGACTGCTGAAACAGCGCAATGCTACTTGCTATCCTGGATTTGAAGAAACTCTTACAGGCGCAAGCTATACTGCCGAACTCGTAACCGTTGACGGCAACATAACCACAGGCGAAGGTCCTGCCGCAGCCCTGCCGTTTGGCTATCAGTTGCTGCGTTCACTCAAGGGCGACACCATTGCTCAGGAAATTGCCGAAGGCATGCGCTATCTTCACCTGATGAGCGAATAACAACAGGAAGCAAACAGTTTTCGTTTGGTTAAAAACTTTATATGATGACCGACTATGTCATAATTGTAGCGGGCGGTCGTGGACTTCGCATGGGCTCTGACGTGCCTAAGCAGTTTCTGCCTATAGGAGGCAGACCTGTACTGATGCGCACCATTGAACGCTTCCGCGAATATTCAGAAAGACTAAAGATAATACTCGTATTGCCTAAGGAGCAGCAAGACTACTGGAAGCAACTCTGCAAGGAATACGGTTTCAATATTGACTATCAACTCGCCAACGGCGGCGAGACTCGTTTCCATTCTGTCAGCAACGGACTGGCTCTTATAGCCGACGACGAGGCAGGAACGGTTGCCATTCATGATGGTGTGCGCCCGTTTGTGAGCCTTTCGGTCATAGGCAGTTGCTATGATGCAGCTAAAACCTATGGCGCTGCAATACCCGTCACTCCTGTTGTTGAGACCTTGCGCCATGTCAACGGCAGCACTGTGCCACGCAACGACTACAGACTGGTGCAGACTCCGCAGACCTTCGACATACAACTGCTGAAGAAGTCATATCGTCAGCCTTATTGCGATGCCTTCACCGACGATGCCTCTGTGGCTGAACATGCAGGCTACAAGATTCACACCGTAGAAGGAAACCGAGAGAATATCAAGATAACTACTCCCTTCGACATGATTGTCGGAGAAGGAGTGTTGAATAGTTTTTGAGTTTGTAAGTTCTTATAAACTAAAAAACTAACATCATGCACAGCATATTAGAGCAAGACATACAGTACACTTCGGGAGTAGGTCCTAAACGGAAAAAGATACTCGCTGAAGAACTTGGCCTCGAAACGGTGGGTCAACTGCTTGAATATTATCCCTACAAGTATGTTGACCGAAGCCGCATCTACAAAATAAACGAATTGTCTGCCGATATGCCTTTTGTTCAGATTAGAGGCCGAATACTCAGTTTTGAGGAGTTTGCTATGGGAGTAAGGAAGAAAAGACTCGTTGCCCACTTCTCCGATGGCACTGGCGTAATGGATTTGGTTTGGTTTACAGGAACTAAATATATTACGCAAAACTACGACACGCGAACCCAATATATCATTTTTGGCAGACCAACCATCTTCAACAACAGGTTTCAGATTGCTCACCCTGAGATTGACAAGACCGACAACATCGAACTGTCTACTATGGGTATGCAGCCCTACTACTCCACTACGGAGAAGATGAAGAAGACGGGCATCACGTCGCGGACTCTTGAGAAGATTATCAAGAGCCTGCTGCAACGCATGGAGGAACCTCTGCCTGAGACTCTGCCTCAGTTCATAACAGGACCGCTAAACCTGCTGTCGCGCAACGATGCCATCAGGCTCATTCACTATCCTCAAACCCCGAAAGACTCTGAGCGTGCGCGACTCAGACTGAAGTTTGAGGAACTCTTTTATGTGCAGCTCAACATTCTCCGCTATGCTAACGACCAGCGCCGACGCTATCGTGGCTACATCTTCCAGCATGTGGGCGATGTGTTCAACACTTTCTATCGCCACAACCTGCCTTTCTCTCTCACGGGTGCGCAGATGCGTGTGATAAGGGAGATTCGTGAAGATATGCGAAGCGGACGGCAGATGAACAGACTCTTGCAGGGCGATGTGGGCTCGGGCAAGACTCTCGTTGCACTCATGTCTATGCTCATAGCCTTAGACAATGGCTATCAGGCTGCGCTCATGGCTCCTACTGAAATTCTTGCCGAACAACATCTTGCCACAATACAATCGTTTCTCGAAGGCATGAACATAAGAGTCGAGCTGCTGACGGGCATCGTCAAGGGCAAGCGCCGCACCGAAGTACTCAATGGCATTGCCGACGGCAGCGTGCAGATTCTTGTGGGCACTCATGCCATCATAGAAGATACGGTGCAGTTCTCTCGGCTCGGCTTTGTCGTAATCGACGAGCAGCACCGCTTCGGTGTGGCTCAGCGTGCACGCCTGTGGGGTAAAAGCAAGAATCCGCCTCACGTTCTCGTAATGACTGCAACACCTATCCCGCGCACCCTGGCTATGACAATCTATGGCGACTTAGACGTAAGCATAATCGACGAACTGCCGCCAGGACGAAAACCTGTGCAGACAATTCACCGATACAACAACCAGCAGTCTTCGCTCTACGACGGCATACGCCAGCAGGTGAAGGAAGGAAGGCAGGTCTACATAGTCTATCCGCTCATAAAGGAGAGCGAGAAAATAGACTTGCAGAATCTCGAAGAAGGCTTTGAACATCTCAAGCAGGTGTTCCCCGACATGAGCCTGAGCAAGGTGCATGGAAAGATGAAACCAGCAGAGAAAGATGCGGAAATGCAGCGATTCCTGCGGCGCGACACTCAGATACTGGTTGCAACAACTGTGATAGAAGTTGGCGTAAACGTGCCTAATGCTTCTGTCATGGTCATATTAGACGCCCAGCGATTCGGACTGTCTCAACTCCATCAGTTGCGAGGACGAGTGGGTCGCGGTGCCGACCAGAGCTATTGCATACTTGTTACTTCTCAGAAACTGTCGAAGGAGACGCGCAAGCGTATTGACATAATGTGTGAGACTAACGACGGATTCCAGATAGCCGAAGCCGACTTGCAGCTGCGAGGTCCTGGCGACTTGGAGGGGACACAGCAAAGCGGAATGGCTTTCGACCTGAAGATTGCTAATATTGCACGCGACGGTCAGATTGTGCAACTTGCCCGCAACGAGGCTCAGAAGATAATTGACAACGATCCCGACTGCAACCATTCCGAATATGCCATGCTCTGGAACCGCCTCAACGCTCTAAGAAAAACCAACATCAACTGGGCTGCAATCTCTTAAAGCATAGCTATGCTGGATTAATGATTAAGGAATGTGAGTTATGAGTTATAAGTGTTGAGTTATGAGTTCCCGTTAACGTTAAACAAAAATACTCAAATAAAGAAATTGCTCTCCTAAGTTAGGGGAGCTGTCACGAAGTGACTGAGGAGTATGTCTACACGATGCAATGGCATCGTGGATGATTAAAGATGAAGGAATAAGAATTAAAGTTAACGTTAACGTTCCCGTTACCATAACTCATAACTTATAACTCATAACAATCTGAAAGCAGTTTTCCTTTTTATGTCTTTGCCGAGCGGAAAACCTGCAATTTTCAGAGGCGAGTTGGGTAAAAAATTGATTAACTAACCCCGCAAATAACTTAAAAATTTTGGACCGAGAAAAATAAAGTTGTAAAATATGCGAGTATTTGGCGGTTTCTCGCTCTTTTTAGTAAATCG